>NZ_JAXOFT010000049.1:0-2900 GCF_036409385.1 Thermomonas sp. LB-4
ATCAGACCGCGATACTGCACGAAGTTCGTCGCAGACGAGTTTTTACACAGCCTCGGTCGAAAGCAGCCGCTCCTGCATTGGCACTACACTGCCCATACATCCGCCAACAGCTCCGCTTGCGCTATTACCTTCTCAATCGCCTCCGGCTGCTTGTCCGGCGGATACCGGTGCGTTGCCAGCAGCACCTTCACCATCGCCACCATCTTCGCGCGTGAGTCCTTACGGTTCTGCCAGTTGATCGTCGCCGACTTGCGTAGCTTTTCGGTCAACTCCTGCGCCAGCGCGCGCAACACGGGATGGCCGAGTTCTCGCACTGCAGATTCGTTCTCCGCCAACGCTTGATAGAAGGCGAACTCTTCCTCGCTCATGCCGTCCGGCGGGCGTGCCTCGTTGATCTCCCGGGCCAGCCGGATCAGCTCTTCGATCACTTCGACCGTGGTCAGGCCTCGGTTCTGGTAGCGGTTGATCGCTTCCTCCAGCCGGGTGGCGAATTCCTTGCCCTGCAGTGCGTTCCTTTGCCCGCGCGACCGGATCTGGTCGGCTAGCAGGCGTTCCAGCAGTTCGGCCGCCAGGTTCTTCGTCGGCATCTCGCGGATCTGGGCGAGGAAGCGTTCGTCCAACAGACTGATGTCCGGCTTGTCCAAACCGAGCGTGCCGTAGAGGTCATTGACGCCTTCCACCAGCACGCCCCGGGCCACGAGCTGGCGCAGCGCGGCCTCCTTTTCCAGTCGCGACAACCCTCCTGCAGAACGGGTCAGCTTGATGAGGCTCACGCGGACCGCCTGGAAGAAGGCGATCTCTTCGCGCACCGCCATCGCCTCGGGCCGGGTGCCGGCCAGTGCCTGCGCCTTGGTCAGCTTTGCGACCTGGTCGAGGTACGAGCGCACGCCACGGTTGCGACCCTTATCGTCGGGTTCTGGGTCCAGCTTGAGGATGTGCTCCATCGCTGGCGCCAGCAGCGCGAGGGCGCGCTTCGGATCTTCGAATCCGCTGCAGTCGAAGTTTGGGAAGAACTCCTTGCAAACCACGTCCAGGGTATCGAGCAAGATGCATAGCGCCGCGCCGGAGGTGTCCACCGGCTCGCGCTCTGCACCGCTGTCGCGTGTGTATTGGCGGATGGCCTTCTTCAGCTCCTCGCCAATCCCGATGTAGTCGACCACCAGGCCGCCGGGCTTATCCATCCAGATGCGGTTGGTGCGAGCAATGGCCTGCATCAGGCCGTGGCCCTGCATGGGCTTGTCCACGTACAGGGTGTGCACGGGCGGGGCATCGAAGCCAGTCAGCCACATGTCGCGCACGATCACCAGTTCCAGCGGCGTCACGTGCGGCTTCAGCTCGTCGGGTGACTGTTTGAAGCGCTTCTCCAGCAGCTTGCGATCGGCCTTGTCGGTGCGGTGCAGCTGTATGTGAGGCGGGTCGGCGGAGCTGCCGGTCATGACGACCTTGATCCGACCGGAGTTGATGTCGTCCGCATGCCAGTCCGGGCGCAACTTCACGATCTCGTCATACAGCCGAACCGCGGCCTCGCGCGAAACGGCCACGATCATCGCCTTGCCGGCCACCGACTCCTTGCGTACTTCCCAGTGAGCCACAAGGTCTTCGGCCAGGGTCGCCATCCGCCCGTCGGCCATGGCCAATGCCTCCAGCCGGGTGTAGCGGCTGGCAGTGCGGTTCTGTTCGGCCTCGTCCTCGTCGCCGGTAGCGTCGAGGAACTCGTCCATCAGCGCCTGCTTCTCGGCCTCGTTGAAGCGCAGCTCGATGATGCGAGACTCGTAGCTGACCGGCACCACCGCCTCGTCTTCCTGTGCTGCGATCATGTCGTAAACGTCGACGTAGCTGCCGAAGACGGCCTCGGTGTCGCGGTCGTCCAAGCTCACAGGCGTGCCGGTCATGCCCAGGTAGATGGCATTGGGCAGAGCATCGCGCATGTACTTGGCCAAGCCGTACTTGGTTTTGCCAGTCCTTGTGTCCAGGTCGGCGCGGAAGCCGTACTGGGTGCGGTGCGCCTCGTCGGCGATCACCACCACGTTGTCGCGCTCGCACAGTACCGGCACGGAGGTCAGGCCCGGCTCAGGCGCAAACTTGTTGATGGTGGTGAAGAACACTCCGCCAGCCTGCACCTCCGACAGCATCCGGCGCAGATCCTCGCGACTGTCGGCCTGGGTGGGCGTTGCGCGCAGCGACCAGGCGCTATCGGAGAATGTTTCGTAGAGCTGGCCGTCCAAGTCGTTGCGGTCGGTAACCAGCACCACCGTGGGATTGCGGAACTCCTGCCGATCGCGCAGTGCCATCACATAGAACAGGGCCAGCAGCGACTTGCCCGAGCCTTGGGTGAACCAGATCACGCCGCCCTTGCCGTCCTTGCGCTGGGTTAGCGCTTCGACCGCGCGCTCGACTGACTTCTTCACCCCGTGATACTGGTGCCACTGGGCGATGATCTTGAAGCTGGCGCCACCGTCTGCCCCGGCATAAGCAACGTAGCCTCGGAAGAAGTCCAGCAGCGTCGCAGGGTTGAGCAGGCCGCGCATGAGTACTTCCAGCTCCAGCTGCCCGTCGCGGACCTTCTTACCGTCCAGCAGCCGCCAGCGCGAGTAGCGCGACAGATCGGCACTGAGCGAACCGTAGCGCGCCACCGTGCCGTCGGAAACGACATTGAGCAGGTTGAACCAGAACAGCTGCGGAATCTCGGCCTTGTAGTTCTGGATCTGGTTCCAGGCGGACTCGAAGTCCGCGTTGAGATCGGCCGGGTTCTTCAGCTCGACCACCACGAGTGGCAAGCCGTTGACGAACAGCACGATGTCCGGCCGTCGCAGCTTCGCGCCCTGCACTGTGAACTGGCGCACGGCTAGCTGTGTAAACCCACTACGTTGTTCAGTTGGATGCGGGTGATGGGTGGTCTG
>NZ_JAXOFT010000004.1:0-183831 GCF_036409385.1 Thermomonas sp. LB-4
GCGACGGTTCGGAATGGAGAACCCTACCGGCTTGAGGAAAGACAGTTGCTCCTACAAAGGCACGCAATCCCCCTGTCAAGCTGTCGCAACCCGGATGCCGCGGCGACAATGGCGGCTTCGTTCCGCAGCCCAGCAGACCCGCATGACCCACCTTTCCCCCGCCCTCGCCCGCAAGATCGCATCCACCATCGCCGGGGAAATCGGCGCGCAGCCCACCCAGGTGCAGGCGGCGGTGGGGCTGCTGGACGAAGGGGCGACCGTGCCCTTCATCGCCCGCTACCGCAAGGAAGTGACCGGCGGGCTGGACGACACCCAGCTGCGCAACCTGGAAACCCGGCTGACCTATCTGCGCGAAATGGAGGACCGCCGCGCGGCGATCCTGTCGAGCATCTCCGAACAGGGCAAGCTGACCGATGAACTGCGCGCCGACATCGAGGCGGCCGACAGCAAATCGCGCCTCGAAGACCTGTACCTGCCGTACAAGCAGAAGCGCCGCACCCGCGCGCAGATCGCCCGCGAAGCCGGGCTGGAACCACTGGCCGACGGCCTGCTGGGCGACCCGACCCGGGTGCCGGAGGAATTCGCCGTCGGCTTCGTCGATGCCGACAAGGGCGTGGCCGATGCCAAGGCCGCGCTGGAAGGCGCGCGCGCGATCCTGATCGAGCGCTGGGGCGAGGACGCCGCACTGCTGGGCGAGCTGCGCGACTGGCTGGCGCGCGAGGGCCTGATCCGCGCAAAGGTGGTGGAGGGCAAGGAAACCGCGGGCGAGAAGTTCCGCGACTATTTCGACCATGCCGAACCGCTGGCGAAGATCCCCTCGCACCGGATGCTGGCGCTGCTGCGCGGCCGGCGCGAGGAGTTCCTGCAGCTGGATCTCGATCCCGGTGCGGATGCCGAGGCAGGCCACCAGTACGCGGAAGGGCGCATCGCCCTGCATGCAGGCATCGACGCGCGCGGCCGCGCCGCGGATACCTGGCTGCGCAACGCGGTGCGGCTGGCGTGGCGCGCCAAGATCCACATGCACCTGCTGCTGGACCTGTTCAACCAGTCACGCGAGAAGGCCGAAGGCGAGGCCATCGCCGTGTTCGGCGACAACCTCAAGGACCTGCTGCTGGCCGCGCCGGCGGGCCCGAAAGCCGTGTTGGGCCTCGATCCCGGCCTGCGCACCGGCGTGAAGGTGGCGGTGGTGGATGCCACCGGCAAGCTGGTCGCCACCGACACCATCTATCCGCATGAACCGCGTCGCCAATGGGACCAATCGCTGGCGACGCTGAAGCAGCTGTGCGTCGCCCACGGCGTGCAGCTCATCGCCATCGGCAACGGCACCGCCAGCCGCGAGACCGACAAGCTGGCCGGCGACCTGCTCAAGCTGGTTCCCGAGTTGAAGGCGCAGAAAATCGTCGTGAGCGAGGCCGGCGCATCGGTGTACTCCGCCTCCGAACTGGCGGCGAAGGAATTCCCGAACCTCGATGTGTCGCTGCGCGGCGCCGTCTCCATCGCCCGCCGCCTGCAGGACCCGCTGGCCGAACTGGTGAAGATCGAGCCGAAGGCGATTGGCGTGGGCCAGTACCAGCACGACGTCGACCAGTACCGCCTCGCCCGCGCGCTGGATGCGAAGGTGGAGGACTGCGTGAACGCCGTCGGCGTGGACGTGAACACCGCCTCCGGCGCGCTGCTGGCGCGGGTCTCCGGCCTGTCCGCCACGGTGGCCGAGAACATCGTGGCGCATCGCGATGCCAACGGCGCGTTCAAATCGCGCAAAGCGCTGCTGAAGGTGCCGCGCCTCGGCGAGAAGACCTTCGAACAGTGCGCCGGCTTCCTGCGCATCATGGACGGCGAGCAGCCGCTGGATGCTTCGTCGGTGCACCCGGAAGCCTATCCGGTGGTCGAACGCATCCTCGCGGCCGGCGGCAAGTCGGTGAAGCAGATCATCGGCGACAGCGCGTTCCTGCGTTCGCTCAAGCCCGCGCAGTTCACCGACGCGCGTTTCGGGGAACCCACCGTGCGCGACATCCTGAAGGAACTTGAGAAACCCGGCCGCGACCCGCGCCCGGAGTTCAAGGCCGCGCAGTTCGCCGACGGCGTGGAGGACATCAAGGACCTGCGCCCGGGCATGGTGCTGGAGGGCGTGGTCAGCAACGTCGCCGCGTTCGGCGCGTTCGTGGACATCGGCGTGCACCAGGACGGATTGATCCACATCTCCGCGCTGTCCGACCGCTATATCAAGGATCCGCGCGAAGTGGTGAAGGCCGGCGACATCGTCAAGGTCAAGGTGCTGGAAGTGGACGTGGCGCGCAAGCGCATCGCACTGACCCGGCGCATGGACGATCCGGTGGGCGAGGCGCGCACCGATGCGCGGCGCGACGAGCGCCCTGCCCGTCGCGATGGCGGTACCGCGCGTGGCCCGCGCCCTGCCGCACCGGCGCAGCAGAAGGCGCCCTTCAACAGCGCCATGGCCGATGCCCTCAAGGGACTCAAGCGCGGCTGATCGCCGCGCAAGGTCAGAGGTCGAACGCCAGCAGGTCCAGTCCGGTCGCCGCGCGCACCACGCGGCGATACAGCACGTTGCCGTTGGTGGCATTGGTCATCGCCACCAGCGCGCGGCGCCGGCGCGCATCGCCCAGCGCGAAGGTCTTGAAGATGCCGCCATTGCTGCCGGAGTGGTAGAACACCGGCCCCCGTGCCGTGGCTTCGAGGTTCCAGCCCAGGCCCTTGTCGGTCCAGCGGCCGGGCACGTCGATCTGCCGCCGCAGCATCGCCTCTCGGGTGGTGGGCTTCAGCTCCCAGGGCCGCGCATCCGCGTGCACCATCAGCGCCATGAACCTCGCATAGTCCTGCACGGTGCAGCGCAGGCTGGCGGCCGCATTGGCCAGGATGTCGCTGGCCCAGCTCACCAGCCCCGGCCGCGCGACGGCCTGCGCCTCGGGCATCGCGCGCTCGGCGTCGGCATAGCGCCACGCGGACAGCGGCTTGCCGATGCGAACGGCCACCGGCATCGCCGCCTCCCAGGCATCGCGCAACATCTGCGGCGGCACCGCGATTCCGCCATCGTCCGATTGCCTGTGGCCATGCACCGACCGCTCGGCGAGGCCGGCGTCCCAGGCGTAGCTGCTGTCGCGCATGCCGGCGGGGTCGAACAGCAGCCGATGCATGGTCTGGTCCAGGCTTTCGCCCGTGAGCCGCTCCACTGCCAGCTGCAGCCAGACGAAAGCCTCGCCGGAGTAGTCGATGCGCGTGCCCGGCGCGACCGCAGGTTCGAGCCGCTCGTTGGCCGGATCCTTGCGCCAGTCCGGCAGGCCGGTGGAATGGCGCAGCACGTCGCGCACGGTGATGCGTGCCAGCCAGGGCGACTTGCCCAGGTAGTCCGGCCTGGCATACGTCACCAGCGGCGCATCCAGCGCCAGTTCGCCGCGATCCACCAGTTGCAGCGCCATGTAGGCGAACATCGGCTTGCTCAGCGAGGCCGCCTCCCACACCGTCTCCTCGCCGACCGGCACGTTCCGGCCGGCATGCGCCAGGCCGAAGCCACGCGACCATGCCAGTCTGCCGTCCTCGACCACCGCGATGGCGATGCCCGGCACGCCCAGCGCCTGCATCTGCCGCGGCAGGTCGCGCAGGAAATCGTCGGCAGGGATCCAGTCGGCATTCGCGTCGATGGTGGGCGACGCGCGCAGGCCCCACGGCCCCAGCAGGGACAGCGCGAGGCCGGAACCGAGCAGGCGGCGGCGGGACATCGCGGGCATGGCGCGTGTCCTAGCGGCTCGGGTCAGCGGACCGGCGGTCTCCGCCATCCGCGGCGGGCGGCGGCGGCTCGCCGCTCCAGCGCCGCACCGCACGCTGGAAAAACTGGCTGTTGGGCACCCGCAGCTGGCTTTCAAAGCCGTCGCCGTGGCGCTCCAGCAGGGTCACGTAGACCAGGTTGATGTCGATCACCTGCCCGCCCAGGCCCGGCTTCTCGCCGTTGTCCAGCACCTCGATGTGATCGAAGAGGCGGAACGGGCGGGTCACCAGGATCAGGAACGAACAGAAGATGTTGGTGAGCACGCTCCAGGCTGCGAAGAACGCCACCGCCGCCACCGTCGCGAAGCCGGTGAACGCGCCCCACAGCACGCCGGCCGAAACCCCGAACAGCTGCAACACCGCCAGCAGCGCGGTGGTGCCGATGAGGAACGTCGCTACCCGGCGCGCGCCCATCACCACCATCGGCGGCAGTTCATAGCGCGCGGCCAGGCGCGCGATCAGCCGCCGCACCAACCCGCGCAGCGACCACGCCACCAGCAGGATCGCCAGCACTTGCAGGGCCAGCGCGAGGTACTCGAACCGGGGCTGCAGCCACACAGGCAGGTATCTTTCCATGCCCCCATGTTACCCGCGGCACTGCGACAACAGCGGCAGCAGGCGTCAGCCGCGGCGATAATGGGCGCATGCAGTGCACTCTTCCAGACCCCATCGACGACCCGCGCCCGCAGCCACCGGAGGCGCCGCTGCCCAGCGACTGCTGCGACAGCGGTTGCGATCCCTGCATCAACGACACCTACGCCGAAGCACTGGCGCATTACCGGCAGACGCTGGCGGCGTGGCTGGCCCGCCATCCCGACGCCCACCGATAGGCGCGCCGCGGCGGCGCGCTGCTACGGCGGGTGCTCGGACAGTGCCGGGATCCCGGTCGGCCGCCCACGCCCGTCCAGCGCGATCATCGTGAAGCGCCCGCGCGTGCACAGCTCGCACTCGCCGCCCAGCAGGTCCTCGGCGATCAGCTCCACCTCCACCTGCATCGAACTGCGCCCGACCTCGACGATCCTCGCCACCACTTCCACCAGCTGGCCCTGACGGATCGGCAGGCGGAAATCCACCTGCTCCGAACGCGCCGTCACCACCGTCCGCCGCGCGTAGCGCGAGGCGGCGATGAACGCGGCCTTGTCCATCCACGCCAGCGCCTGTCCGCCGAAGAGCGTGCCCAGATGGTTGGCGTGGTCGGGGAAGACGATCTCCTGCAAGCGCGCCTCGATGGGCCGCGCCGGCTCAGAAGGCATGGTCGAACGCCACCTCGCCCTGCACGCCGACCTGGTAGGCCGACACGCGACGCTCGAAGAAGTTGGTCAGCTCCTGTACGTCCTGCAGCTCCATGAACGGCAGCGGATTGCGCACGTTGTACTGCTTCGCCATGCCCAGCTTGACGAAGTGATTGTCGGCGCAGTGCTGCAAATACTGGCGCATGTCGCGGGTCGAGATGCCGGCCACGCCGCCGGAGAGCACGTCCTCGGCAAACTGCACCTCGCATTCGATCGCCTCGGCCAGCATGTCGCGCACCTGCACCTCCATCCCCGCGTCGAACAGGTCCGGCTCCTCGGCGCGGATGGTGCGCACGCATTCGAAGGCGAAGTCCATGTGGCAGCTTTCGTCGCGGAACACCCAGTTGGTGCCGGACGACAGCCCCGGCAGCAGACCGCGCGAACGGAAGTAGTAGACATAGGCGAAGGCGGCGAAGAAGAACAGGCCTTCGATGCAGGCGGCGAAGCAGATCTGGTTGAGCAGGAACTGGCGGCGCTGCTCGCGGGTCTCGATGCGCTTCAGGCCCTGGATCGAGTCGATCCACTTGAAGCAGAAATCCGCCTTCTTCTTGATCGACGGGATGTTCTCCACCGCCGCGAACGCCTTGAAGCGCTCTTCCGGGTCGGGCAGGTAGTTGTCCAGCAGGGTCAGGTAGAACTGCACGTGCAGCGCCTCCTCGTACAGCTGGCGCGACAGGTACATGCGCGCTTCCGGCGCGTTGAGGTGCTGGTACAGGTTCAGCACCAGGTTGTTGGATACGATGGAATCGCCGGTGGCGAAGAACGCCACCAGCCGATGGATCAGGTGGCGGTCGGCCGGCGACATCTTCGAATGCAGGTCGGTGATGTCGATCTGGAAGTTGATCTCGTCCACCGTCCAGGTGTTGCGGATGGCGTTGCGGTACATCTCGTAGAAATCCGGGTAGCGCATCGGGCGCAACGTCAGTTCGAAACCGGGATCGAGCAGCATTTGGCGTGGTTGTGCGGACATGGGGATTCCTTTTTCTTCTCCCTTCGGGAGACAAAGCGGCAGGATTGCCGATTTGCACGGGGTCAGCCGCCCGAAGGGTGAGCGCCATGGATGGCGCGAATGTATGTGGCGCGTAGCGCCGGATGAGGGTTCGGTGAGGAAACGCGAAAAGCGCCCCTCACCCGCCGTCGGCCCCCTCTCCCCGCATGGCGGGAGAGGGAGAACAGGGATTACTGGCAGGCTTCGCAGGCTTCCGGGTTCTCCAGCGAGCAAGCCACCGCCTGCGCCGGCGTGTAGCTGGACACGGTGGTCTTGGCGATCTTGGTGGCCGGGCGCGAGCGCAGGTAGTAGCAGGTCTTGATGCCCTGCTTCCATGCGTACATGTACATGGACGAGAGCGCGCCGATGTTCGGGCTTTCCATGAACAGGTTGAGCGAGGCGGACTGGTCGATGAACGCGCCGCGCTCGGCGGCCATGTCGATCAGGCTGCGCATCGGCAGCTCCCACACGGTGCGGTAGACGTGGCGAAGGGTTTCCGGGATCTGCGCAAGGTTCTGGATCGAGCCGTCGGCCAGCTTGATCGCATCGCGCATCTCCGGCGTCCACAGGCCCAGCTGCTTGAGCTCGGCGACGAGGTAGCGGTTGACCTGCAGGAAGTCGCCGGACAGCGTCTCGCGCTTGAACAGGTTGGACACCTGCGGCTCCACGCATTCGTAGCAGCCGGCGATGGACGCGATGGTCGCGGTCGGGGCGATGGCGATCAGCAGGGAATTGCGCAGGCCGTGCTGCTGGATGAGCGCGCGCAAGGCATCCCAGCGCGCGGGGTTGTCGGGAGTGACATCCCACGCATCGAACTGCAGCTCGCCGACGGACGCGCGGGTGTCGGCGAACGAGGCATGCGCGCCGCGCTCGACAGCCAGCTCGCAGGACGCGTCCAGCGCGTGGAAATAGATCTCCTCGGCGATCTTCTTCGACAGCGCGCGGGCGGCTTCGGAGTCGAACGCCAGACGCTTGCGGAAGAACACATCCTGCAGGCCCATGCAGCCCAGCCCGACCGGCCGCCAGCGCAGGTTGCCCCGGCGCGCTGGCTCGATCGGATAGAAGTTCAGGTCGATCACCCGGTCGAGCTGGCGCACCGCCAGCCGCACGGTTTCGGCCAGCTTGTCGAAATCGAAGTCGCCGTGCGGGTCCAGGTGATGCGCAAGGTTGATCGAGCCGAGGTTGCACACCGCCGTTTCTTCCGCGCTGGTGACCTCCAGGATCTCGGTGCACAGGTTGGACAGGTGGATGACGTTGTGCGGGCGCAGGGTTTGGTTGCCCGCGCGGTTGCACTTGTCCTTGAAGGTCATCCAGCCGTTGCCGGTCTCGGCCAGGGTGCGCATCATCCGCGCATACAGCTTGCGCGCCGGCACGGTGCGCTGCGCCTTGCCCTGCACTTCGGCCTGCTGGTAGGCGTGCTCGAACGCCTCGCCGTGCAGGTCCACCAGCTCCGGCACCGCGTGTGGATCGAACAGCGACCAGACCTGGTCGGCCTCGACGCGCCGCATGAACAGGTCGGGCACCCAGTTGGCCAGATTGAGGTTGTGGGTGCGGCGCGCGTCGTCGCCGGCGTTGTCGCGCAGCTCGAGGAAATCCTCGATGTCGGCGTGCCAGGTGTCCAGGTACACGCAGGCCGCGCCCTTGCGCTTGCCGCCCTGGTTGACCGCCGCCACCGACGAATCCAGCGTCTTCAGCCAGGGCACGATGCCGTTGGAATGGCCGTTGGTCGAGCGGATCAGCGAGCCGCGCGAGCGCACCCGCGACCAGCTCACGCCGATCCCGCCGCTGAACTTCGACAGCTGGGCGATCTCGCCGTAGCGCGCGTAGATCGACTCCAGCGAGTCCTGCGGCGAATCCAGCAGGAAGCACGAGGACAGCTGCTCGTGGCGGGTGCCGGCGTTGAACAGGGTCGGGCTGGACGGCAGGTAGTCCAGGCTGCCCAGCCGCTGGTACAGCGCCAGCGCCTCCGGCACGTCCTCGCTCAAGGCGCTGGCGATACGCAGGAAGAACTGCTGCGGCGTTTCGATCACCTTGCGCGAATGCGGGTGACGCAACAGGTAGCGGTCGTACAGGGTGCGCAGGCCGAAGTAGTCGAAGTTCAGGTCGAGCGCCGGGTCGATGGCGTCGTTGAGCTTGCGCGCGTTGGCCTGCACGAAGCCGAGCAGGCGGTCGTTGATCAGGCCGACTTCATGTCCGCGGCTGACCGACTGCGAGAACGCGTGGATTTCCTGCCCGGTGACTTCCTTGGCGATGGTGTTGGCCAGCAGGCGCGCGGCCAGCCGGCCGTATTCGGGTTCCTCTCCGATCAGCAGCGCGGCGGTGCGGATCGACAGCTCGTCCAGTTCCTGCGTGCTGGCGCCGTTGTACAGGCCAGAGATGGTGCGGGTGGCCACGCGCATCGGGTCGACCGCGTGCAGCCCGTCGCAGCAGCGCTGGACGGCGCGCACGATCTTGTTCAGATCGACCGGCTCGGTGCTGCCGTTGCGCTTGGTGACCGCCATGGCGGTGGCGGTGGGTGGCGGGGTGAGGTCGAACGCGGGCGCGGCGGGTGCCGCTTCGGCGGGCGCTTCGGCAATCAAGGTCTGCGACATCTGGCGTCTCCATGCGGATGCACGGGCCCGGCCTGTCCCTCGCAGGCGCGGATGGCATCGGAAACGTCAGGGTGGAAGCGCGGTGTCGCACGGCCTGCGATCCGGCACGGCCTGCGTGCGCGGCGACCCTGCTGCACCAGCCATCTCCCCCCGGAGATCCGTCGGCCGGCACCGCGCGGCGTGCTTCGCGCGGCTGTCGGCAGGTCTTCGGACTCGTGGATGTGGCGGGCATGCAGCCCCACCGCCTCGGCCGCCGCTTCCCAGGGCCACCGCCCCAGTGCGAATCGCGACTTCGTCTCCACCTACCGCTGCGGGGCAGTGCCGGGATGGGCGCGCCGTTCCGGAGAACACTGCGCCGCACCGGCTTCCCTTTTCATCCGACAAGTTGTGCCTGACGGAACCGACAACCCCAAGATACGGGGGATGTCGCCGAGGGTCAATCCCGGGCAGCCGCGTCCCCGGCGCTTGCCGCATAGCGCCAGTAAGCGGGCGTGTCGAGCGTCCCGCCGATCCATTCCAGCCGGGTTCCGGGCGACACCGCCAGCGCCAGCGCACCGCTGCCGAACGCCCAACTCAGTGCCTCCGCAGCGGCCGCCTCGACGGGCTGCGCGGTCACCGTGCGGGCGGCACGCGGCTGCAGGCCCTCGCCGCTGCGCTTGCCGCGCGCCTCCTTCAGCGTCCACAGCGCATGGAATACGTCGGCTCGGGTCGCCTCGTCCGCGTCGTGCACGCGCTGGCGCTCCTCCGGCGAAAACACGAACCGCGCCAGCGCGTTCCAGTCGCGCACACGCTGCGGCAACTCGACATCGACGCCCACCGGCGCATCGGCCAGCGCAACCGCAAGCCAATCGCCGCTATGGCTCAGCGACACCTGCAGCGGCGCGGCATCGCCGTCCACGTGCAGCAGCGGGCGGCCATCGGCCTGCGCATCCAACGCCAGCCTGCGTACATCCACCTGCAGCCACTGCGCGGCCAACCATCGGGCCTGCCAATGGCCCGCCAGGAACGTGTCGCGGCGAGCAGGCGACGTGATGGCCTGCAAGCGCAGGCGCTCCGTTGCGGTCAACCACTCCAGCCCGCGCGCAACCGTGTCGGCGGCGGTCGCGACGACCGGCAGCAGGTGCAGGCGCGCGGCACCGCTCATGCGGACCACCGCCGCGCCTGCGCCGCCAATCAGTCCACCATTGCCGGCAGCAGTTTTTCGGGTTCGGCCTGCACGTCCAGCACCAGCTCGCCATCCACCGCGTCCAGCGCCACCCGGCCACCGTCGACCAGCTTGCCGAACAGCAGTTCATCGGCCAGCGGGCGCTTGATCTTGTCCTGGATCAGCCGCGCCATCGGGCGGGCGCCCATCAGCGGATCGAAGCCCTGCTGTCCCAGCCATTCGCGCGCGGCCGGGGTGGCGGTCAGGGTCACCTGCTTCTCGTGCAGCAGCGTTTCCAGCTCGATCAGGAACTTGTCCACCACCCGCAGGATGTGCTCGAAGCCCAACGCCTGGAACTGCACCACCGCATCCAGCCGGTTGCGGAACTCGGGCGTGAAGCCGCGACGGATCGCCTCCATCGCGTCCGGGCTGTGATCCTGCTGGGTGAAGCCGATGCTGCGCCGCGCCGCCTGGGTGGCGCCGGCATTGGTGGTCATCACCACGATCACGTTGCGGAAGTTGGCCTCGCGCCCGTTGGTGTCGGTCAGCGCGCCGCGGTCCATGACCTGCAGCAGGATGTTGAAGATGTCCGGGTGCGCCTTCTCGATCTCGTCCAGCAGCAGCACGCAGTGCGGCGTCTTGACGATCTTCTCGGTCAGCAGGCCGCCCTGGTCGAAGCCCACGTAGCCGGGCGGCGCGCCGATCAGGCGGCTGACCGAATGCGGCTCCATGTATTCGCTCATGTCGAACCGGATCAGTTCGATCCCCAGCTGCATCGCCAGCTGGCGGGTGACCTCGGTCTTGCCCACGCCGGTCGGGCCGGCGAACAGGAAGTTGCCGATCGGCTTGTCGGGATTGCCCAGGCCCGAGCGCGCCAGCTTGATCGCGCTGGACAGGGTCTCGATGGCGGGATCCTGGCCGAAGATCACCATCTTCAGGTTGCGCTCCAGATGCTGCAGCACGTCCTTGTCGGACGCGCTGACCTGCTTGGCCGGGATGCGCGCCATCTTGGCGACGATGGTCTCGATTTCCTCCACGTCGATCAGCTGCTTGCGGGTGTCGGCCGGCAGCAGCCGCTGGCGCGCGCCGGCCTCGTCGATCACGTCGATGGCCTTGTCCGGCAGCAGGCGGTCGCCGATGTGCTTGACCGACAGGTCCACCGCGGCGCGGATCGCCTCGTCGGCGTAGGCCACGTCGTGGTGCGCTTCGTACTTGGGCTTCAGGCCCTTGAGGATCTCCACCGCCTCGCCCACGGTCGGCTCGACGATGTCGATCTTCTGGAAGCGCCGCGCCAGCGCGCGATCCTTCTCGAACACGCCGCGGTATTCTTGGAAGGTGGTCGAGCCGATGCAGCGCAGCTCGCCGTTGGCCAGCACCGGCTTGATCAGGTTGGAGGCGTCCATGGTGCCGCCGCTGGAAGCGCCGGCACCGATGATGGTGTGGATCTCGTCGATGAACAGGATCGCGCCCGGCTGCTTCTTCAGCGCCGCCAGCACGCCTTTCAGGCGCTTCTCGAAATCGCCGCGGTACTTGGTCCCGGCCACCAGCGCGCCCAGGTCGAGCGAATAGATCACCGCGTCCGCCAGCACGTCCGGCACCTCGCCATCGACGATCCGCTTGGCCAGACCTTCCGCCAGCGCGGTCTTGCCGACGCCGGATTCGCCCACGTACAGCGGGTTGTTCTTGCGCCGGCGGCACAGCACCTGGATGGTGCGCTCGATCTCGTCGGCCCGGCCGACCAGCGGGTCGATCCTGCCGGCCGCGGCGGCCTCGTTGAGGTTGCTGGCGAATTCGGTCAGCGGATCGCCCTTGCCCTCGCCCTCGCCGCCCTCGGCCTTGCCCTCGCCGTCCTGCGCAGGCTGGCCTTGCTCGTCTTCATTGCGGGCGATGCCGTGGGACAGGTAATTGACCACGTCCAGCCGATGCACGTCCTGCTGATTGAGGAAGTACACGGCGTGCGAGTCCTTTTCGCCGAAGATCGCCACCAACACGTTGGCGCCGGTGACCTCCTTCTTGCCGGAGGACTGCACGTGGTAAACCGCGCGCTGCAGCACGCGCTGGAAGCCGAGGGTGGGCTGGGTGTCGCGGCCGTCGTCGTCGGCGAAGCGGCTGACCGACACCTCGATGGCGTTGTCCAGCTCCTCCCGCAGCCGCGGCAGGTCCGCGCCGACCGCGCGCAGCACCGCCTCCGCCGAGGGATTGTCCAGCAGCGCCAGCAGCAGGTGCTCCACCGTCATGAACTCGTAGCGCGCCTCGCGGGTGCGCTTGTAGCACTGGCCGATGGTTTGCTCGAGATCCTTGCTGAACATGTAAACCTGCCTTCGGGTACGTCAGCTCCTATGTAGGGCGCATTCGGCCCCGGGACAAGTGCCGGCCCCGGTTCAGGCCCGTTCCATCGTGCATAGCAGCGGGTGCTGGTTCAGCCTGGCGTATTCGTTGACCTGCGCCACCTTGGATTCTGCGATCTCGCGGGTGAACACCCCGCATACGCCGCGGCCACGGGTATGCACGTGCAGCATGACCTGGGTGGCGCGCTCCAGCCCCATCGAGAAAAACCGCATCAGCACGTCGACCACGAAGTCCATCGGCGTGTAGTCGTCGTTGAGCAGCAGAACGGTGTATTGCGGCGGGCGAGCCACTTCCGGGCGCGCCGGGGCCAACACGGTGCCGTGGTCGTGGTCGCGCTGCGGCTTGTCGGGTTGGTTCGGCATGGGCAAATTATACGTCGCACCGTCCATCCCACCCATGCACCGGAGCTTCCATGCGCCTGCCCCTGCTCGCCGCCATCCTGGTCGCTCTGGCCGCACCTCCTTCCACGGCCGGCGATGCCTCGGTCCAGGCGCGCCTGGACGCACGCGGCATCAAGTACGAGATCGACAGGGACGGCGACTACAGGGTCGTGGTTTCCTACAAGTCGGAAAACCGGACCCAGCTGGTGTTCGTCTCCGGCGCCACCGAATCCATCCAGGGCCTGCTGGTGCGCGAGGTATTCTCCCCGGCCGGCAAGGTTGGCGCGGATGCCATCGCAGGCAAGGCGCTGGAGCTGCTGAACGAAAACCGCACCCTCAAGGTTGGGGCGTGGGAAGTCGCCGGCGATGTCCTCTATTACGTGATCAAGCTGCCGGACAACATCGATGCCGCGCAGCTGGAGGCGGCCATAGACATCGCGGCGGAAACCGCGGACAACAAGGAAATCGAACTGTCCGGCAACGAGGACGCACTCTGACATGAGCTACCGCGAAGGCCGTTTCTGGCAGCCGGACGTCACCGTGGCCACTCTGGTGGCGCGGGACGGCCGCCTGCTCTGCGTGGAAGAACGGGCGGGCGAGCGTCTGGTGCTCAACCAGCCCGCCGGCCACCTCGAGCCCGACGAAAGCCTGCTGGAGGCGGCGCTGCGCGAAACCCGCGAGGAAACCGGCTGGCACGTCCGGATCACCCATCTGGTCGGCACCTACCAATGGAAGGCACCGGTCGCGCCTGACGGGAGCGGCGGCCGCCACTACCTCCGCTTCGCCTTCGCCGCCGAACCACTGGAGGAAATCCCCGACGCAACGCTGGACGAGGGCATCGTGCAGGCGCTGTGGCTGACGCCCCGGCAACTGCAGGCCGAGGTCGCACGCCACCGCAGCCCGCTGGTCTGGCGGGCGGTGGCCGACTACCTGGCGGGCAACCGCCATCCGCTGTCGCTCGCGCAGCAGCTGCCGTGAACGGGGGCGGACAGCGCATCGTCGTCGGCGTGTCCGGCGGCGTCGACTCCTCGGTCGCTGCGCTGCTGCTGCGCGACGCGGGCTATGAGGTCACCGGCCTGTTCATGCAGAACTGGGCCGACGATGGCACCGGCGAATGCCGCGCCGAGGACGACCGCCGCGACGCGGTGGCGGTCTGCGGCACACTGGGTATCCCGATCCGCTTCCGCGACTTCTCGAAGGAATACTGGGACGGCGTGTTCCGCCACTTCCTCGACGAATACGCCGCCGGCCGCACGCCCAATCCGGACGTGCTGTGCAACCGCGAGATCAAGTTCAAGCATTTCCTCGACGCCGCGCGCGAACTGGGCGCGGAGGCCATCGCCACCGGGCATTACGCCCGCGTGGACCACGACGGCCGGCGTTTCCGCCTGCTGCGCGCGGTCGACCGCAGCAAGGACCAGAGCTATTTCCTGCACCAGCTGGGCCAGTCGCAACTGGCGGCCACCCACTTCCCGCTGGGCGGCCTGCACAAGAGCGAAATCCGCCGGATCGCCGCCGAATACGGCCTGCGCACGGCGGAAAAGAAGGATTCCACCGGCATCTGCTTCATCGGCGAGCGCGATTTCCGCAGCTTCCTGGCCCAGTACCTGCCGGCGCGCGAAGGCGAGATGCGCACGCCCGACGGCAGCCGCATCGGCAGCCATCCCGGTGTGTTCTATTTCACCCTGGGCCAGCGCGAAGGCCTGCACATCGGCGGCGTGCGCGGCCGTCACCAGGCGCCTTGGTTCGTGGTCGCCAAGGACGTGGAGCGCAACATCCTCTATGTCGACCAGGGCCACGACAGCCCTTGGCTGCAGTCGCGCGCGCTGCGCAGCGAAGCCGCGCACTGGATCGCCGGCCAGCCACCGGCGGCGCGCTTTGCCTGCACCGCGCAGACCCGCTACCGGCAGCCGGACGAGGCCTGCGAAGTCGAGGTCCTGGAGGACGGCACGCTTGCCGTGCGCTTCGACCATCCGCAGCGCGCGGTCACCCCCGGTCAATCGGTGGTGCTCTACGATGGCGACCACTGTCTGGGCGGCGCGGTGATCGCCGCCACCGACGCACCCTTCCCCCAACCGGATTCCAGCGAGACGATTTCCGCATGAGCAACCCCATCGACGACCGCGTGCTTGCCCTTGCCGGCCTGGTCCAGGCCCTGGCGCAGGTGCGCAGGATCGCCGACACCGGCCAATCCGAAACCCGCCAGGTGCAGGCCGCGCTGGACAGCGTGTTCCGCATCGACGCCGCCAGCGCGGAAGCCGTCTATGGCGACGCCGGCGACCTGCGTGGCGGCCTGCGCCTGCTGCGCGACTACCTGTCCAGGGGCAACAAGGACGAGGCGCTGGGCCGGCTGGCGCTGGCCGTGCTGCAGCTGGAGCGCCGCTTCGTCCGCAGCGGCGGCATCACCTCGAAGGTGCAGGCGGGGCTGCGCCAGCTGGCGGGGGAAGCCCAGGCGCAGGGCAGCACGCACCCGGACGTCATCGCCGAACTGGCCCGCCTGTACGCCGACACCATCAGCACCCTGCGGCCGCGGGTGATGGTGCAGGGCAACCCGCATTACCTCGGCCAGGCCGGCGTGGTGGCCGAGATCCGCGCGCTGCTGCTGGCCGCATTGCGCTCGGCCGTGCTCTGGCGGCAGATGGGCGGCAGCCTGTGGGATTTCGTGTTCCGCCGGCGCGAAATGGCCGCCGCGATCGACGCCCGGATGGCCTGACCACCGCATCCCGTCCCATGCCTGGCGCCCTCTGCGCCGGCCATGGGCCCGGTATTCCGTCGCGCGTCGGCCGAGCCGCCCGCATGGCGCCCTGCTGCCGCGCCCTCGCCCCGTGCCATCGCAGCGGCACGGGGCGGTACCGGATCAGAAGCGGTACGCCCCCCACAGCGAGGCCATGCCGTCGTCGCCGTAGGCGCCGTTGCGCCGGCTGAGATCGAAACGGAAGGTAGCCTTGCCGCCAAACGCCGCGCTCAGGCCCATCCCGAACAACCGGCTGTGGCCGCCCGGCGCCATCCCCTGCAGCGGCGCCCACTGCTCCACGCCGGTGAAGCTGGCCTCGAACAGCTGACCACTGGACGTCAGCGTGCGTTGCCATTCGGCGCGGGCATCGGCGCGCAGGTCCACGCCGCCGACGCGCCATGCACGTTCCCCGCGCAGGCCGGCGAAGCCCTGCCAACGCTGGCTGTCCCAGGCGTTGGCACGCAGCCCGAAGCCGCTGGCGCTGCTTTCGATGAAGCCGTCATTCCCCATCCGCACGAACTGTGCCCCCAGGTAAGGCGTCAGCGCCAGGCCGCCTGCATCGAAGCGCCGGCCGATTTCGCCGAACGCCGCCAGGTAGTCGCCCGACAGCCGGGTGGCGGCCGCGTCGCGCAGCCCACCCAGCAGCAGCCCGCGCTGCATCTGCCGATGGAACGTGCCCGCGGCCAGCTGCGCCTGTGCCTGCCAGCCATCGCGCCAGCCGGCGGCGTACAGCTGCACTTCGCGCTGGTGGCCGCGGCTGCGATCACCGCCGCCATCCAGCCAGCCGGATTGCTCCAGCCGGTTCATCGCCACGCCCAGCACCGCGTTGCGGCCCAGGCGCCAGTCGTTGCCGATCATGCTGCCGGTCGCGTCCATGCCCAGCTGGCCGAAGCCGGCGCGGGCCAGCTCGCCGCTGGCGGCGAGGTCGCGCGCCCAGCCCCCGGCTTGCGCCGGGGCCTGTCCCACCGCGTCGACGCGCTGTCCCAGCGCGCGACGCCCGGCGTCGATGGCATCGAAGGTCATCGCCGCCGAGGCCGCGTGCAGCTCACCGGACAGGCTGCGCAACGATGCGTCGGCATTGGCCACGCTGGCCGACTGTTGCAAAGCGCCAGCGGCATCGATGAACGCCCCGCCGATGGCGGCCGGACCGCCCCCGCCCAGCTGCCGGTCGATCGCCTGCATCGCCGACTCCACCCTTGCCGCCGAGGCCAGGCTTGCCCCGGTGAGGCCCATGCCCGCCACCGCCTTGGTCACGTCGATGCGGTTGATGTTGAGGAAAACGTTGTTGGGGTCGTAGGCCAGCGCGGCGTCCAGAAACACGTTGGAGGCCGCGCGCAGGGAGACGAAGGTGCCGGTGACGCCGCCTGTGGCGTTGATCAGCGTTTCCTTCGACGTGGTGGTGTAGCCGCCCTTCACGCCGAGGATGGACATGGTGCCGTTGACGCTGGCAGAACCGGTCACCTTCAACGCGCTGCCCAGCCACACGCCCAGGTTGCCGCTGCCGGACTGGCTGAAGTTGCCGGCGATGCTGGCCGGCGTGGCGGCACCGCTCAGGAAGGCGCCGTTGTTCGCCACGTCGCCGCCGAACGCGCCGCTGGCCCACACCGTGGCGCCGCTGGCGATGGCCAGGTTCGACCGCAGCCCCTTGCGCACGTCCAGCCCGCCCGCGTTGACCTGGGTTGCGCCGGTGAAGCGCCCCGCTTCGGTCAGGGTCAGGGTGCCGCTGCCGCCCTTGACCAGCCCGCCGCTGCCGATGATCTCGTTGCGCCACACCGAATTGCCGGAGAACGCCACGCTGAAGTCGCCCCAGGCGAAATTGCCGGGTCCCATCGCCGCCTTGGTCACGTCCAGCAGGCCCCAGCCGAACACGGCATCGACCCCTGCTGCGCCAAGATCCTTGGCACCGCCGAGGATGGCCTGCCGCACCTGGTCGTTGCTGAAGTAGGGGAACGCCGCCCACACCACCGCGGCCGCGCCGGAAACCAACGGTGCCGCATACGAGGTGCCGCCGCCCTGGTACAGACCGCTGGTGGCCTGCGAGGTCGCATCCGGGTCGATGAACACCACGTTGCCCGGCGCCACCAGGCAATAGTTCATCGCCGGCCCGCATTCCTGCGAGTAATCGGTCAGCTGGGTGGGGTTGAGCGGGTCCAGCGCGCCGACCGTGAGCCAGCCCTTCTCGAGGACGGCGTCGTTGGCCAGCGTCGGCAGCATGGCGTTGTCGGAAGGCTTCGGCCGGTAGCGCGCGTCGCGACCGCTGTTGCCGTTGGCAAACACGACGATGCCGCCGCGGTTGACGGTGAAATCCTTGTACGCCGTGGCCAGCTCCAGCGACAGCGCCGGATCGCTCCAGTACAGCCCGCCCCAGGAGTTGTTGATGATTTTCGCGCCGGCATCGGCCAGCTGCTTGTGCAGGTAGACGAAATCCTCGCCCAGGCCTTCACCGGCGTGGATCTCGTTGCCCGCACCGGAGCCGTCGTCCTTGGGCGGCGCATCGCTGATGATGCGCGAGGACACGATACTGGCGTTCTGGGCGACGCCGCCGCCCCAGGTATCGGTCTGGCCGCTGTTGCTGCCGTCGCTGTTGAGGTAGTTGCCGACCACCGGCCGGCCGGCCGCGAGCGAGGCCACCGTGGTGCCGTGGCCGACCTTGTCGTCGACGCTGAGATCGTTGCCGCAGGCAGCCGTCGTGCAGATGTTGATGAAATTCTTGCTGACCCGCCCGGCCAGGGTGGGATGGTTGCGGTTCACCCCGGAATCCAGCAGGCCGATGGTGATGCCCTGCCCCTTCAAGCCGGCGCCCAGCGCCCCGGCCGCATTGGTCAACAGCAGGTGGCGGTTGAGGCTGTTGTTGGCGAGCGAAACAGGGCCCGCCAGCACCGGTACCGCGGGCGGATTGACCGCCAGCGACGCATCATTGGCAACGTTCGGCGTGAAGCCGGGGCCGGACGGTGTGACCGGCGGCGGCGTGGGCCGCACGTTGCTGCCCCCCCCGCCCCCGCCGCAGGCGGACAACGCCAGCGCGATGGCAGCAGGCAACAGGGTGACGGCCAGCCGGAGCTGGCGCTGCGATACAAGATTCCCGTCCATTTCTTCCCCGATTCGATGTGCAACCGAGCCGCCCGGCACGGCCTTCTGGATGACGACTTTGTAAGCCCGCACCGCCGTTCGCGCAACACCGGGCATGCACCACACAGCTGAATGCGGCACCGCAACATGCGCGCGTTTTTAGAGCGATAATCGGAGTTTGCCGGCCTGTCCGGCCCCACGCACCCGGAGCTTCCCATGAGCGACGTCGTCATCGTCGGTGCCAAGCGCACCGCCATCGGTTCCTTCCTCGGCCAGTTCACCGGCCTGCCCACGCCCGCGCTGGGCAGCGCCGCCATCGCCGGCGCGCTTGCGCAGTCCGGGCTGGCCGCCGACCAGGTGGACGAGGTCATCATGGGCTGCGTGCTGCCGGCCGGTCTCGGCCAGGCGCCGGCGCGGCAGGCCATGCGCACGGCCGGCATCCCCGACGCCGCCGGCGCCACCACCGTCAACAAGGTCTGCGGTTCCGGCATGAAAGCGGTGATGCTGGCCCACGACATCATCAAGGCCGGCTCGGCCAAGGTCGTGGTTGCCGGCGGCATGGAGTCGATGACCAACGCCCCGCACCTGCTCAACGGCTCGCGCACCGGCGTGCGCTACGGCAGCGCCGAGTTCCTCGACCACATGGCCTTCGACGGCCTCACCAATCCCTACGACGGCAAGGCGATGGGCGTGTTCGGCGACGCCGCCTGCGCCAAGTACGGCTATGACCGCGCCGCCATCGACGCGTTCTCCGCCGAGAGCGCCCGCCGTGCCCAGGCCGCGCAGGCCGCCGGCGCGTTCGCCGCCGAGATCGTCCCGGTCACCGTCAAGACCCGCAAGGGCGAGGTGGTGATCGACAGGGACGAGGAGCCCGGCAAGATCGATCTCAACAAGATCCCCGAGCTGCGTCCGGCCTTCGGCAAGGATGGCGTGCTGACCGCCGCCTCGTCCTCCAAGATTTCCGACGGCGCCGCCGCGCTGGTGGTGATGTCGGCCGAGGCCGCCGCTGCCGCCGGCGCCAAGCCGCTGGCCCGCATCGTCGCCCATGCCACCCATGCGCAGGCGCCCGAGTGGTTCACCACCGCACCGGTGTCCGCGCTGAAGAACGTACTGGACAAGGCCGGCTGGTCGGTGGCCGACGTCGACCTGTTCGAGGTCAACGAGGCCTTCGCCTGCGTGGCGATGGCGCCGATGAGCGACCTCGGCATCCCGCACGACAAGCTCAACGTCAATGGCGGCGCACTGGCCCTGGGCCACCCGATCGGCGCCTCCGGTGCGCGCCTGCTGGTCACCCTGATCCACGCCCTGCAGGCCCGTGGCGGCAAGCGCGGGGTGGCGTCGCTGTGCATCGGCGGCGGCGAGGCCACCGCCCTGGCCGTCGAAATCATCTGATTCCTAACGGCGCAATGACGGGAATTTAACGTCCTTCAGAAAAAAACCCGGCCAACCGCTTGACACGCGACATTGGCTTGTCATCATGTTACCGGCGCGCAGTTTGCGCGTTGCCAAAACTCATACAACGACGAGGAATCCGTATCATGTCGATCAACAAGATCCTGCTGGCGATGGCGCTGGGCCTGGCCCTGACCGCCTGCAGCAACCAGAAGCAGGCTGACGAAGCGACCGCCGACGCCGCGGGCGCGGCCGTCGAGGCCCAGGCCGCTGCCGACGCTGCTGCCGTGACCGGCGACAGCGCTGCTGCCGACGCCGCCCAGGCCGCTGCCGACACCGCTGCCATGGCCGCTGACTCCGCAGCCGTTGCCGCCGATGCCACCGCCGATGCGGCTGGTACCGCCGGTGCTGGTGCTGCTGCCGACGCCGCCCAGGAAGCTGCCAAGGCCGCCGATCAGGCTGCCGACTCGGCTGAAGCCGCTGCCAAGTCTGCTGAAAAGCAGCAGTAATCTGCGGGCGCCTGGCGTCCTTTCAGATTGCTGTAAGATTGGAAAAGCCGTCGATATCCCGACGGCTTTTTCATGCTCCCGGCAACGGGGGCGTTGTAAGAAGTCAGTGAACGACCCGCCGGCCCATTGCCGGATCGCTAAGCGCACTGGCGTTGCCTGATCCGCAAACCGATCCATTTCAGACAACTCCTCAGGAGAGAACCATGAACACCAAGCTTTACGTGCTCCTCGCCGCTGGCGTCCTCGCTCTGTCGGCCTGCAAGAACGAAGCCACCGACGCCGCTGCCGATGCCGCCGCTGCCACCGAGCAGGCCGCTGACGCCGCCGCCGACCACGCCGCCGACGCCGCCGCCGCTGCGGGCGAAGCCGCTGACGCCGCTGGCGATGCCGCCGCTGCTGCCGGCGACGCCGCTGCCGCCGCGACCACCGACGCCGCCGATGCCGCCGCCGACGCCGTGAAGGACGCCGCTGCCGACGTCAAGGATGCCGCCAAGGACGCCGCCGCCGACGCCGCTGGCGCCGTGAAGGAAGGCGCCGCCAAGGTCGAAGAAGCCGCCAAGAAGTAATCCACGGCGACGCGCAATACCCGCAAGGCCCGCCCTCACCGGCGGGCCTTGTTCTTTTCCCGCGCCACAAAAAAGCCCCGCCGGAGCGGGGCCTCGAATGCTGCGGCGCTGGCCGCGCGGTCAGGCGGGCTTGACGCCGGCCGCCTGCGCGCCTTTCGCACCCTGCTGCACTTCGTAGCTGACCCGCTGGCCTTCCTGCAGGCTGCGGAAGCCCGTGGAGTCGATGGCGGAAAAATGCACGAACACGTCGGTGCTGCCGTCCTCGGGGGCGATGAAACCGAAGCCCTTGGCATCGTTGAACCACTTCACTGTGCCGTACTGCATGATTGCGAAGACCTCTTGCGAATGCGTGTGGTGATGGACTGGATCGGTATCGTGCCGTGCTGCGGCACGGCGCGAGTATGCAACAGCCGCATGCCCGCGCAACCCTGCTGAACGCGTTTCCCGCCGCCGGACGGTCAGCCTGCCAGCAGGCGCCGCAGCAACCCCGGCACTCCCGCCATCGCCGCGGCAACGTTATCCAGCACGTCCTGCAAGGTGATCACCTCTTCCACGTCCGGCCCCGCGCCCGCCGCCCAGTTGGCGACGATGGCCAGGCAGGCGTAGTCCAGCCCGAGTTCGCGCGCCAACCCGGCCTCGGGCATGCCGGTCATGCCGACCAGGTCACAGCCGTCGCGGCGCATGCGCGCGATCTCGGCGCGGGTTTCCAGCCGCGGCCCCTGGGTGGCGCCGTAGCAGCCCCCATCCACCAGCGCGACGCCCGCCCGCGCCGCGGCTTCAATGACGTCCCGGCGCAACGTCGGGGTGTAGGGATCGCCGAAATCGACATGCAGCACCTCGCTGCCAGGCTCTTCGCACAGCGTCGAAATGCGGCCCCAGGTGTAGTCGATCAGCTGGTCCGGGCAGGCCAGCACGCGCGGGCCGAAGCGGCCGGTGATGCCGCCGACGGTGTTCAGCGCCAGCACGCGGGTGGCGCCCAGCGCCTTCAACGCGGCCAGGTTGGCGCGGTAATTGATCCTGTGCGGCGGCAGCGAATGGCCTTCGCCGTGCCGGGCCAGGAAGGCCACGCGTCGGCCGGCATACATGCCCACGCGCACCGGGCCGGATGGCGCGCCGTAGGGCGTCACCGGCTGGTGGCTCTCCACGTCGGCCAGTTCCCCCAGCGCATAGACGCCGGTGCCGCCGATGACGGCGAGTTCGATGGTCATCCTTGCTTCCTCCAACTCATTCGACCTGTATTGCAGGCTCGCGTGCGTGCCGGCAGCGTTTCAGCGGACACGCCGTGAATACGTCCTTGTAGGCTTCTCGGCGGCATCCATGCCGCCGAGAGTCCGCTGAAACGCTGCCGGTGCGTACGCGAGCACGATGCAATATCGCTAGTCGCCCAGCGCATAGATCGCCGGCAGGTTGCGGCCCTGCTCGTAGTAGTCCATGCCGTAGCCGAACACATACGCATCCGGCACCTGCACGCCGACATGGTCGGCGGCGATGCCCTCGACGCAGCGGTCGTGGATCTTTTCCACCAGCACCGCGATCCGCACCTCGGCCGCGCCCTGGTCCTCGCACCACTGCTTCACCGCCAGCAGGGTATGGCCCTCGTCGAGGATGTCGTCCGCCAGCAGCACCTTGCGCCCGTGCATCGGCGTGGCCGGGCGGTGCAGCCAGGCCAGTCCCGAGCCGCTGGTCTGGCCGCGGTAGCGGGTGGCGTGCAGGTAGTCGAACTGCAGGTCCAGCCCGCGCTCGCCCAGCGCGAACGCCAGCTGCGCGGCGAACGGCAGCCCGCCGTTCATGACCGTGAGGTACAAGGGCACGTCGTCCGCGCCGTAGGCGTCGCGGATCTCGCCGGCCATCCGCACGATGGCCTGCTCCAGCGCCGGCCGATCGAACAGTACCCGCGACGATGCCAGCGCATCGCCCAGCTTCGGTGCACTCATGCCACGTCTCCCATGTTGGTTGCGCCCGACAGGATGCCGGTTGCCAGCGATGGCGCGCGCACCTCTTCCAGCCGCGCCTGCACGCCGGCCCGGCGGGCGTCGGCCAGCAGCCCGTCCCAGCCCAGCGCGCCGCGGCCCAGCAGGCCGGCCAGCGCCATCGTGTTGAGCCGGCGGCCTTCGATCGCCGCCAGCGCCTCGTCCACCTGCTGGGTGTGGCTGACCAGCACCACGTCGCACCCCGCGTCCAGGTGCGCGTCGATGCGCGCCTTGATCCCGCCCACCGCGCCTGCCGCGGCCATGCCGATATCGTCGGAAAACACCACCCCGCGGAAGCCCATGCCGCCATCGGCCACGTTGCCGCGCAGGATGCCTTCGATCCAGCGGCGCGAGCAGCCCGCCGGTTCCGGCGCGACCTGCGGATAGGTGACGTGCGCGGTCATCACCGCGTCGGCGCCGGCTTCGATCCCGGCGGCGAACGGCACCAGGTCGTGCGCGCGGATCTCGTCCAGCGAACGCGGATCGATGGCCGCGTCGTGATGCGTGTCTTCCAGCACCGAGCCATGGCCGGGGAAATGCTTGAGCGTGGCGGCCATCCCGGCTTCGTGCATGCCCTGCACGTAGACGCGGGCGAACGCGGCTACCACCTCGGGATCGGCAGCGAACGCACGGTCGCCGATCGCGCGGTTACCGCGCGCCAGGTCCAGCACCGGGGCGAAGCTGAGGTCCACGCCGCTGGCGCGCATCTCGCTGGCCATCAGCCAGGCGTGCTCGCGCGCCAGCGCCAGCGCGGCCTCGGCATTGCGCTGGTAGAGCGCCTCGAAGCCGTGCAGGGCCGGCAGCTTGCTGTAGCCATCGCGGAAGCGCTGCACGCGCCCGCCTTCCTGGTCCACGCAGATCAGCTGCGGGCGCGGCGCGGCTTCGCGGATCGACTGCGTCAGCTCCGCCACCTGCGCGCGCGAGGCGAAGTTGCGCGCGAACAGGGTGACGCCGGCGCAGGCGTCGTGCTGCAGCCAATCGCGCTCGCGCGCGGTGAGTTCGTGCCCGGTGATACCGATCAGCAGCATTCAGCGTCCTTCCATGAGGTCATGCGCCTGCCGCTCGTCCTCGCGCCACTGCGAGAACGGACGCGAGGCCAGTGCCAGATTGTAGTAGCGCGGGGCGTGCGTGGCTTCCGCGCCGGCCCAGTCGGGCTGCGCGAAGGTTTCGTCTTCGCTCGCCAGCTCGATCTCGGCCACCACCAGGCCGGCGTTGTCGCCGAGGAATTCATCGACCTCCCACAGGTGGCCGGCATGCTCGACGTAATGGCGGTGCTTCTCGACCAGGCCGCCCACGCAAAGCTTGAGCAGCGCGCGGGCCTCCGCCACCGGCACGGGGTATTCGAACTCCTGCCGGCGCGCGCCCAGCTCGCGCGACTTGATGTTGAGGAAGGCGGCGTCGCCCTCGATGCGCACCCGCACCGACGCCCGCATCGCGCCGCTGTCCACCAGCGTCAGGTCGTTGAGGTAGCCCTGCGCCATCGGCACCACCTTGTGCGCCGCTGCGCGCCAGCCGTCGTTGACCGGCAGAAACTTGCGTTCGATTTCGATGCCCATCGGAACAACCTCGCATCCGGATGACGCAGCGCGTGGCGACGCGCCGCAGGGGTGCCGCATCCGCGCCTAGCCGCGGCGCGGCGGGTCGAACACCGCGATGGATTCGACGTGCGCGGTATGCGGGAACATGTCCATCACCCCCGCCTCGCGCAGCGTCCAGCCGGCCTCGTTGACCAGCCAGCCGGCATCGCGCGCCAGCGAGCCGGGGTGGCAGCTGACGTAGACGATCTTCTTCAGGCCCTTCAGCGGCAGCTGCTTGAGCACCTCGATCGCGCCGGCCCGGGCCGGGTCCAGCAGCAGCTTGTCGAAACCCTGCTTCAGCCATGGCTGCCCGGCCAGGTCCTGGGCCAGGTCGGCGGCGAAGAACTGCACGTTGCCCATGCCGTTGTGCTGCGCATTCAGGCGCGCGCGCGCCACCAGCCCGGCGTCGCCCTCCACCCCGATCACCGCACCGTCGCCGGACGCGCGCGCCAGCGGCAGGGTGAAGTTGCCCAGCCCGCAGAACAGGTCGAGTACGCGCTCGCCCGGCTGCACGTCCAGCAGCTCCAGTGCGCGGGCGATCATCGCCTCGTTCAACTTGGCGTTGACCTGGATGAAGTCGAGCGGGCGGAACAGCAGCTCCACGTCCCACTGTGGCAGCCGGAACGAAAGCTGCGGCGCATCGCCGCCGAGCGGATGCACGGAATCGTGGCCGCCCGGCTGCAGGAAGATGGCGAACCCATGCGCCTGCCCGAACGCGGCCAGCTTCGCCCGGTCCGCTTCGGACAGCGGCTGCAGGTGGCGGAACACCAGCGCGGTGGCGGCATCGCCGGCGATGAACTCGATCTGCGGGATGTCGCGGCGCGCGTCCATGCCGTCCACCAGCGCGCCCAGCGCCTCCAGCTTGAAGCCCAGTTGCGGAACCACCGTATGGCATTCGCGCAGGTCGGCGACGAAGCGCGGGTCGGTTTCGCGGAAGCCCACCAGCGTCTTGCCTTTCTTCTCCACCCGCCGCACCGACAGGCGGCCCTTGCGCCGGTAGCCCCAGGCCTCGCCGCGCAGCGGCGGCAGCACCGACGCGGGCGCCACGTGGCCGATGCGCTGCAGGTTGTCCAGCAGCACCCGCTGCTTGGCCTCGATCTGCCGGTCCTCGGACAGGTGCTGGAGCACGCAGCCGGCGCAGACGCCGAAATGCGGGCAGCGCGGCGTCACCCGGTCGGGCGATGCACTCAGCACCTCCAGCGTCTTCGCCTCGTCGAAATGCTTGGAGCGCGCGGTCTGCTGCACGGAGACGGTTTCGCCCGGCAAGGCGCCGGCCACGAACACGGCCTTGCCGGCCTGCGCGTGGCCTTCCGGCCAGCGGGCAACCCCGCGGCCATCGTGGCTGAGGTCGAGGATATCGAGGGTCTTTGGGGTCTGGTCGAGGCGGGCCACGGCGCGGAAGAACGTTGGGTAGCCGGTCATTGTCGCAGACTGCGGCGACCGGCCCCGGGAGTGCGGCCGGCGCAGGCGGTATCCTTGGCGTTTTGCCGCCGCACCGGACCGCCGCATGCCCGCGCTGACCTCGCAACTCGACCCCCGCTCGCAGGACTTCCTCGACAACGCCGCCTTCCACCGCGAACTGGTGGCCGAGCTGGACCGCCGGCTGGCGCGCGCGGCCGACGGCGGCGGCGAGAAGGCCAGAACGAAGCACACCGAGCGCGGAAAACTGCTGCCGCGCGAGCGCGTCGACGCCCTGCTCGATCCGGGCTCGCCCTTCCTCGAGATCGCGCCGCTGGCCGCCGAGGGCATGTACGACGGCGCCGCACCCGCCGCCGGCATGGTCTGCGGCATCGGCCGGGTGATTGGCCAGGAAGTGGTGATCGTGGCCAACGACGCCACCGTCAAGGGCGGCACCTACTTCCCGATGACGGTGAAGAAGCACCTGCGCGCGCAGGAGATCGCACGCGAAAATAACTTGCCCTGCGTCTACCTGGTCGATTCCGGCGGCGCCTTCCTGCCGCTGCAGGACGAGGTGTTCCCGGACAAGGAGCACTTCGGCCGGATCTTCTACAACCAGGCGCGGCTTTCGGCCGAGAACATCCCGCAGATCGCCGTCGTAATGGGGTCGTGCACCGCCGGCGGCGCCTACGTGCCGGCGATGTGCGACGAATCGGTGATCGTGAAGGAACAGGGCACGATCTTCCTCGGCGGCCCGCCGCTGGTGAAAGCCGCCACCGGCGAGGTGGTCGATGCCGAAACGCTCGGCGGCGCCGACGTGCACACCAGCATTTCAGGGGTGGCCGACCATTTCGCCGAGGACGACCGCCACGCGCTGGAGATCGCGCGCGGCATCGTCGGCTCCCTCAACCGGAAGAAGGTCGTGCCGGTGGCGGTCCAACCCGCGCGCGAACCGCTGTATCCGGCCGAGGAGCTGTACGGCATCGTGCCGAAGGACGCGCGCCGGCCGTTCGACATCCGCGAAGTCATCGCCCGCATCGCCGACGGCAGCGAGTTCCAGGAGTTCAAGGCGCGCTACGGCAAGACCCTGGTCACCGGCTTCGCCCACTTGCACGGCTACCCGGTCGGCATCGTCGCCAACAACGGCATCCTGTTCGCCGAGAGCGCGCTCAAGGGCGCGCACTTCATCGAGCTGTGCAACCAGCGCGGCATCCCGCTGGTGTTCCTGCAGAACATCACCGGCTTCATGGTCGGCAAGAAGTACGAGCAGGCCGGGATTGCGAAAGACGGGGCCAAGATGGTGACCGCGGTGGCCTGCAGCCACGTGCCCAAGTTCACCGTGGTGATCGGCGGCAGCTTCGGCGCCGGCAACTACGCCATGTGCGGCCGCGCCTACGGCGCCCGCTTTCTGTGGATGTGGCCGAACGCGCGCATCAGTGTGATGGGCGGCGAGCAGGCGGCGTCGGTGCTGGCCACGGTCAAGCGCGACGGCATCGAGGCCCGCGGCGGCGCGTGGACGCCCGACGAAGAAGACGCGTTCAAGGCGCCGATCCGCCAGCAGTACGAAGACCAGGGCAACCCCTACTACGCCACCGCGCGGCTGTGGGACGACGGCATCATCGACCCGGCCGACACCCGCCGGGTGCTGGGGCTGGGGCTGTCGGCCGCGCTCAACGCGCCTATCGAGGAGCGCACCCGCTTCGGCGTGTTCCGCATGTGACGGGCGATGTGACTTCCATCGCATTCAATGGGTTGCAGCAGCAACCTATCGTATTCAGCAAGGAAGTCATCGCAAATCGGTGGTAGCCTCGGTGCTTCTTCCCGAGGAGATTCGTGCATGGCCATCGGCTGGAAAGATTCGCCCAAGACCGCAGAACCCGCCCGCTTTGAGCTGGGCTCGCCGGAGCCGCCGGCAGCCGCCGAGCACGCCCCAGCGCCGGCGGCATCTGCACCAGCGGCGCCGGCATCGATCCGCGCGGTGGAAACCCCGGCGCGCGAGTCGGTCATCGCCGCCGACCTGGCCATCGAGGGCAAGATCGAAGGCGCCGGCCACGTCCGCATCGCCGGCAAGTTCAAGGGCGACATCAAGGTGCAGGGCAACCTGACCATCGACCAGGGGGCCAAGGTGTCCGGCGGCGTGTCGGCCAACAAGGTGACGCTGGCCGGCGAGCTGGAAGGCAACATCACCAGCGCGCAGCAGGTGGACGTGCTGCCCAGCGGCGCGATCAACGGCGACCTGAAGGCCGGCAGCCTGACCGTGGCCGCCGGCAGCCGCATCCGGGGCCATGTCGAGTGCGGCTGGGGCAAGGACGACAAGCCGGCGGCGAAGGCGGAGACCGGCAGCGCCGCATGAGCGCGGCGCGCCCCGGCGTGGCGGGCGCCACCCGCACCTGCCCGCACTGCAAGGCCACCATCCTGGAAAGCTCGGCGGTCTGCCCGGCCTGCCGCGGCCACCTGCGCTTCGACGCGCCGGCCAGCGACGCGGCGCAGCGCTTCGTGCCGCTGAAAGTGGAAGGTACGCTCGCCGCGCCGGATGACGGCGCGTTCGAGTACACCATGGTGGTGGTGATCCGCAATGAACGCGGAGAGGAAGTCGGCCGCCACGTGGCTGGCGTGGGCGCGGTGTTCCCGGGCGAATCGCGCAGCTTCAGCGTGGCGGTGGAAGCAGTCCCGGCATCCGCGGGCAAGCGGCGGCTGAAACACTAGCGGCGGCGGACGGCACGGGCCGGGCTTCCTCCGGCCTGCATCCCGTCTTCACATCTTCCCATCTAGGATGCGGGTCGCCGCCACTTGCGTGCGGTTCCACGGTTCGGAAACGCGCACATGGCGCGCTGCCGGATCGCCTCTTTCCACACCCAGGAGTCTTTTTTGATGAACGCCAAAATTTATGTTGCCCTGGTGGCGGCTACGCTGGCGCTGACCGCCTGCAAGAACGAAACCGCCACCGCGCAGAACGAGGCCGCAGAAGCCAGCGCTGCCGCAGAACAAGCCGCGGATGCCGCCGCCAACGCGGCTTCGCAGGCCACCGACGCGGCCGCTGCCGCGACTGGCGAGGCCGTGGGCGAAGTCGGCGCCAACGTCGAGCAGGCGGCCGATGCGGCCAAGCAGGCCAGCGCCGAAGCGGCCGCCGACGTCGCGAACGCCACGGCGGACGCTGCGCAGTCGGCGGCGGATGCTGCCGGGGAGATGGCCGACAAGGCCGAAAAGGCGGCTGACGAAGCCAAGAAGTAATCGCCAGCGCGGTTGCTGCGTTACCCCAAGGCCCGCGCATGCGGGCCTTGTTCTTTCCTGGGCGGGCGTCTCAAACGCGGGATCCGATGCCGCTAGCCGCAGCCGTTGCAGCCGCCGCAGTCCTTGCCGGCGCCCTGCCCCGGCGGCGCGATCTTCTTCGCCAGCGCGCGCAGCCACGCTGGGCGGCCGTCGCGCAGCAGCGGCAGGGCAAGGGCGATGCGCAATCGCCGGGTAGCGTTCGGGAATTGCTTGTGCATCACCACCACCGCGCTGACCAACACCGCCAGCGCGATGACGATGTATTGCGCAAGCAGCCCCGCGCTCATCCGCCCGCCCCCAGCGCCAGCGCGATCCGGTAGGTCGCAAACGACGCCAGGTAGGCCAGCGCGAACAGGTAGCCCGCGGCGAAGGCCGTCTGCTTCCACGAATGGGTCTCGCGCCGGATCGTGGCCAGGGTGGAGACGCATTGCGGCGCGTAGATGAACCACACCAGCAGCGACAGCGCGGTGGCCAGCGACCACTGGTCCTGGATGATGGGGGTGAGCGCCTGGATCGTCGCATCCTCGCTGGCCGCCGACAGCGCGTACACCGTCGCCAGCGACGACACCACCACCTCGCGCGCGGCCATACCGGGGATCAGTGCGATGCAGATCTGCCAGTTGAAGCCGATCGGTGCGAACACCGCGGTCATCGCATGGCCGATCCGCCCGGCGAAGCTGTAGTCGATCGCCGGCAAGGTGGCATCGGCCGGCGCGCCGGGGAAGGACAGCAGGAACCACAGCAGGATGGTCAGCGCCAGGATGATCCCGCCCACCCGCTTGAGGAAGATCATCGCGCGCTCCCACAGCCCGATGGCCAGGTCGCGCAGGTGCGGGACGCGGTAGGACGGCAGTTCCAGCAGCAGCGGATGTTCGCTCTTGTCGCGTCGCCACAGCTTCATCGTCCACGCCACCGCCAGCGCGCTGAGGATGCCGGCCGCGTACAGGCCGAACAGCACCAGCCCCTGCTGGTTGAACCAGCCCACGTCCTTCTCCGGCACGAACGCGCCGATCAGCAGCGCGTACACCGGCAGCCGCGCCGAACAGGTCATCAGCGGCGCGACAAGGATGGTGGCGATACGGTCGCGCGGGTCCTGGATGGAGCGCGTGGACATGATCCCCGGCACCGCGCAGGCGAAGCTGGACAGCAGCGGGATGAAGCTGCGCCCGGACAGGCCGGCCGCCGCCATCATCCGGTCCAGCAGGAAGGCGGCGCGCGGCAGGTAGCCGGATTCCTCCAGCGCCAGGATGAAGGCGAACAGCACCATGATCTGCGGCAGGAACACGATCACCCCGCCCAGGCCGGCGATGACGCCATCCACCAGCAGGCTGCGCAGTGGCCCGTCCGGCAGGGTGCCGCCAACCAGGCCGCCGAACCAGCCGGTGGCGGCCTCGATGGCATCCATCATCGGCGTGGCCCAGGCATACACCGCCTGGAAGATCAGGAACATCACCACGCCCAGCGCCAGCAAGCCGAACAACGGGTGCAGCAGCCAGCGGTCCAGCGCGTCGTCGATGGCGGCGGTGCGACGCGGCATCGCCACCGCCAGCGCCAACAGCCGGCGCACCTCTTCGTGCAGGGCGTCGTCGGCCATCGCCTCGCGTGATTCCGGCTGCGCGGGCAGTGGGCCCTCCAGCCGGTCCAGCAGCGCGCGCGCACCATCGCGGCGCACCGCCACCGTTTCCACCACCGGCAGCCCGAGTTCGCGCTGCAGGACGTCCACGTCGATGTCGATGCCGCGCCGGCGCGCGGCGTCCATCATGTTCAGCGCCACGATCACCGGCCGCCCCAGCGCGCGCAGCTCCAGCGCGAAGCGCAGGTGCAGGCGCAGGTTGGTGGCATCGACCACGCAGACCAGCAGGTCGGGCGCGGCCTCGCCCGGATAGAAACCGCGGATCAGGTCGCGGGTGACCGCTTCGTCCAGGCTGGCGGCATTGAGGCTGTAGGCGCCGGGCAGGTCCAGCACGGCATAGCTGCGGCCCGACGGCGCCAGCAGCCGCCCTTCCTTGCGCTCGACGGTGACGCCGGCGTAGTTCGCCACCTTCTGGCGGCTGCCGGTCAGCAGGTTGAACAGCGCGGTCTTGCCGCAGTTGGGGTTGCCGACCAGGGCGATGCGCGGCAGCGCGGCGGCGTCGCTCATGCCGCACTCCCGCTGGCGCGCAGCCGCACCCGCGCGGCTTCCGCACGGCGCAGGGCGAAGCGGGTGAAGCCCACCTGCACCAGCAGCGGCTCGGCGCCAAGCGGCCCGGCCGCGACCACTTCGACCCCCTCACCGGCAACGAAGCCCAGCTCGCGCAGGCGCCTGGCCACGGGGTCGTTCGGAGCCTGTTCCTCGACGGCTTCGACGACGGCCGGCCTGCGCTTGGGAAGTTCGGTCAATCGCATGGAAACCGCACCATGGGAACAAATGGGAATTGTTCTCAATTCTAGCATTCGGGCGCTCCCGCTATCATGTGCTGGATCAAATTCCGGAGCGATCGATCCGCCCATGAGCCAGGCCCTGCAACTTGACCGCGACGGCGCCGTCGCCCGCCTGCGGATGACCCGCCCGCAGGTGCATAACGCCTTCGACGCCAGCCTGATCGCAGGGCTCACCGCCGCGCTGGCCGGACTGGCCGACGATCCCGCCGTGCGGGTGGTGGTGCTGGAAGCCGAGGGCGCCTCGTTCTCCGCCGGCGCCGACCTCAACTGGATGCGCGGCATGGCCGCCGCCAGCGAGGCCGAAAACCGCGAGGACAGCCTCGCCCTCGCCCGCCTGATGCGCACGCTGGACGAACTGCCGAAGCCGACCATCGCCCGCGTGCAGGGCGCGGCCTTCGGCGGCGGCGTGGGCCTGGTGGCCTGCTGCGACATCGCCATCGGCGTGCCGGAGGCAAAATTCGGCCTGACCGAAAGCAAGCTGGGCCTGCTGCCGGCGGTGATTTCGCCCTACGTCATCGCCGCCATCGGCAGCCGCAATGCGCGGCGTTACTTTGCCACCGCGGAAATCTTCGATGCCGCCGAGGCGCTGCGTATCGGCTTGCTGCACCAAGTCGCCGACACCGACGCGCTGGACGCGACCGTGCAGCGCCAGGTCGACCTGCTGCTCAAGGCCGGCCCGGTCGCGTCCGCCTCCGCCAAGCAACTGGTGCGCGCCGTCTGCGCCCACACCGACGGCGCCAGGCACGACGCCGACAACGCCGCCCTGATCGCCCGCCTGCGCGTGTCCCCGGAGGGCCAGGAAGGCCTGTCCGCCTTCCTCGACAAGCGCAAGCCGCTCTGGCAGCTACAAGAAGGAAGCGCCGCCTGATGTTCTCCACCATCCTCATCGCCAACCGCGGCGAGATCGCCTGCCGCGTGATCCGCACCGCGCGCAGGCTCGGCATCCGCACCGTGGCCGTGTTCTCCGAGGCTGACGCCGACGCCCAGCACGTGCGGCTGGCGGACGAGGCGCACTGCATCGGCGGGCCGCGTCCGCAGGACAGCTACCTGCGCGGCGACGCCATCCTCGAGGTGGCATCGAGGACCGGCGCGCAGGCCATCCACCCGGGCTACGGCTTCCTGTCCGAGAACGCCGACTTCGCCGACGCGGTGCAGGCCGCCGGGCTCGCCTTCATCGGCCCGTCCGGCGCCTCCATGCGCAAGATGGGCAGCAAGGCCGGCGCCAAGGACCTGATGGCTGCCGCCGGCGTGCCGGTGGTGCCGGGTTATACCGGCGAAGACCAGTCGCCGGACCTGCTGCAGCGCGAGGCCGACCGCATCGGTTACCCGCTGATGATCAAGGCCGCGCACGGCGGCGGCGGCAAGGGCATGCGCATCGTGCGCGCGCCCGGCGAGTTCGCCGCCAGCCTGGAAAGCTGCCAGCGCGAGGCGAAGAACGCCTTCGGCAGGGATCGCGTGCTGCTGGAGCGCTACATCGAGCATCCGCGCCACATCGAGATCCAGATCTTCGGCGATGCGCACGGCAACGCCATCCACCTGGGCGAGCGCGAATGCTCGGCCCAGCGCCGCTACCAGAAGGTGCTGGAGGAATCGCCTTCGCCCTTCCTCACCCCCGAACTGCGCGCGGCGATGGGCGCGGCGGCGGTGCAGGCCGCGCATGCGATCGACTACGCCAACGCCGGCACGGTGGAATTCATCGTGGCGCCATCGGGCGAGTTCTTCTTCATGGAGATCAACACCCGCCTGCAGGTGGAGCACCCCGTCACCGAGGAGGTGACCGGGCTCGACCTGGTGGAATGGCAGCTGCGCATCGCCGCGGGCGAACCGCTGCCGCTGCGGCAGCAGGACATCGTCCAGCGCGGCCACGCCATCGAGGTGCGGCTGTACGCGGAAGATCCGGATGCCGGCTTCCTGCCCGGCTCCGGCACCCTGCAGACGCTGCGCCTGCCGGCACCGTCGGCGCACGTGCGCATCGACTCCGGCGTGGTGGAAGGCGACAACGTCACCATCTTCTACGACCCGATGATCGCAAAACTCATCGTCCACGACAGCGACCGCCCGCGCGCGCTGGCGCGGCTGCGCGAGGCGCTGGCGCAGTGCGTGGTCCGCGGACCGAAGTCGAACGTCGGCTTCCTCGAGCGGCTGGTGCGGCACCCGGCGATCGTCGAAGGCACCATCGACACCGGCTACCTGGACCGGCACCTGGACGAATTCCTCGCCCCGCAGCGTCAGGACACCGCGCTGCTGCTGGCCGCGGCCACGCTGCAGCTGCTGCTCCAGGAAGCCGGTGCCCGCGAAGCCGCCGCGCGCGCCACTGATCCCACCTCGCCGTGGGCCAGCGCCGACGGCTGGCGGCTGGGCCATGCCGGCACCCGCCGGCTGGCGTTCGGCAACGGCGAGCGCATCGAGCTGACCGCCCACGGGCATGGCGGCGAATACCGCATCGAGCTCGACGGCGCGGCGCACCTGGTGTCCGGCGCGCGGCTCGCGGGCGACGCGCTGACCCTGCGGCTGGACGGCGGCATGCGCCGCTTCCGCGCGCTGCAGGATGGCGACGACCTGCTGGTGCACGACGGCGAGGCGCGCCTGCGCCTGCGCGTGGAGCCGATGTATCGCAGCCTGGCCGGCGCCGACGCCAGCGCGGAAAGCCGCATCCGCGCGCCGATGCCGGGGCGGGTGGTGGTGGTGCAGGCCGCCGCCGGCGATGCCGTGCAGGCGGGCGACGTGGTCCTGGTGCTGGAGGCGATGAAGATGGAGCTGGCGCTGAAGGCCCCGCGCGCCGGCGTGCTGGCGGAAATCCGCGCGCAGGCCGGCGAGTTCGTCGAGGCCGACGCGGTGCTGGCCACGCTGGAGCCGTGAGATGAGCCTGCCCACCCACGTCCGCATCGTCGAGGTCGGGCCGCGCGACGGCCTGCAGAACGAGAAGACCGACATCGGCACTGCGGCCAAGATCGAACTGATCGACCGGCTGTCCAGGACCGGCCTGGCCAGCATCGAGGCCACCGCCTTCGTCAGCCCGAAATGGGTGCCGCAGATGGCCGACGCCGCCGAGGTGCTGGCCGGCATCGCGCGCGCGCCCGGCGTCAGCTATCCGGTGCTGGTGCCCAACGAACAGGGCTACGAACGCGCCCGCGCCGCCGGGGCGCAGGAGGTCGCGGTGTTCACCGCCGCCTCCGAGGCGTTCAACCTGAAGAACACCAATGCCGGCATCGACGCATCGCTGCAGCGCTTCGCGCCGGTGCTGGAACGCGCGCGCGCCGATGGCGTGAAGGTGCGCGGCTACGTCTCCACCGTGCTCGGCTGCCCCTACCAGGGCGAAGTGCCGCTGGCCGAGGTGGTGCGCGTGGCGCGGGCGCTGCACGACATGGGCTGCTACGAGGTGTCGCTGGGCGACACCATCGGCGTCGGCACGCCGGCCAGGGCACGGGCGATGCTGAAGGCTGTCGCCACCGAAGTGCCAATGGATGCGCTGGCCATCCATTTCCACGACACCTACGGGCAGGCGCTGGCCAACGTGCTGGCCTGCCTGGAGGAAGGCGTGGCGGTGGTGGATAGCGCGGTGTCCGGCGCCGGCGGCTGCCCCTACGCCAAGGGCGCCAGCGGCAACGTCGCCAGCGAGGACGTGGTCTACATGCTGCACGGCCTCGGCATCCGCACCGGCATCGACCTGCCGCTGCTGGCGGAAACCGGGCGCTGGCTGGCCGGCCTGCTGGGCCGCGAGACCGGCAGCAAGGTCGGGCGCGCGCTGGGCGCGGCCTGAACATCACCCACTGAACCTGGGCCCCTGCGCATGAGCACGTTCGAAATCCGCCCCATCCGCGCCGGCGACGATGCCGCGATGGCAGACGTCATCCGCACGGTGATGCCCGAGTTCGGCGCCACCGGCAGCGGCTTCGCCATCAGCGACCCGGAAGTGGACTGGATGAGCCGCGCCTACGCCGCGCCGCGCCACGCCTATTTCGTGGTGGAGCGCGACGGCCGCGTGCTCGGCGGCGCCGGCGTGGCCCCGCTGGTCGGGGGCGATGCCGGCGTCTGCGAACTGCGCAAGATGTACTTCCTGCCGGAAGCCCGCGGCAGCGGCGCCGGCACGGCGATGATGGCACGCTGCCTGGACGCCGCACGCGGCTTCGGTTTCCGCCAGTGCTACCTGGAAACCCTCACCGGCATGGACGCGGCGATGCGGCTGTACGAGCGCAGCGGCTTCCGCCGCATCGACGCACCGCTGGGCGCCACCGGGCACGGCGGCTGCAACAGGTTCTACCTGCTGGATCTCTGACGGCTCCCCGCATCCCCTCCGATCGCCCGGAACATCGCCGGTGGAGGGTGCCAGCGACTTGCAGTCGCCCGGCGGCCACGCGGCAGCGGGCCTGTGCCGCGCACGCGGGAACGCGCGCTACGCCCGGCAATGCGGGCGCAGGTCCGCGTCGAACAACGGCGGGCATTTGCGCCACCGGCCGCGCCGCCCCGGCGACGACACACCCGGGCGGCCACTGGCATCCGCTAAAATCGCCGTTTCCCCGCCCGCAGGAATTCCCATGCAGCTCGCATCCGCCCGCGCCGTCATCACCGGCGGCGTTTCCGGCCTCGGCTTCGCCGTCGCGAAGCATCTGGTCAGCCACGGCGGCAAGGTCGCCCTGTTCGACGTCAACGAAGACAAGGGCGCGGCCGCCGTGGCCGAGCTGGGCGAAGCCAACGCCCGCTTCTTCCGGACCGACGTCAGCAACGAGGAACAGGTGGCCGCCAACGTGGCGGCCGCGAAGGAATTCCTCGGCGGCCTGAACGCGGCGATCAACTGCGCCGGCATCCTTGGCGCCGGCCGCGTGCTGGGCAAGACCGGGCCGATGACGCTGTCGCATTTCTCCACCACGGTGATGGTGAACCTGGTCGGCAGCTTCAACGTCGCCAAGGCCTGCGCCGACCTGATGCAGCACAACGAAGCGAACGCCGACGGCGAGCGCGGCGTGATCGTCAACACCGCCTCGGTGGCCGCCTATGAGGGCCAGATCGGCCAGGCCGCCTACTCCGCCTCGAAGGGCGGCGTGGTCGGCATGACCCTGCCGATGGCGCGCGAACTGGCCCGCTTCGGCATCCGCGTGATGACCGTGGCGCCGGGCGTGTTCTGGACGCCGATGGTCGACGGCATGCCGGAGGACGTGCAGAAGTCGCTGGCCGCCACCATCCCGTTCCCGTCGCGCCTGGGCCAGCCGCAGGAGTACGCCGACCTGGTGGCCTACATCCTCACCAACAGCTATCTCAACGGCGAAACCATCCGCCTCGACGGTGCCACCCGGCTGGCGCCGAAGTGAACGACTTCGGTTCGCGCGCCGCACGCTGGACGGCGGTCAAGTGGCCCGCGATCCGCGCGCGCGGCATGTGGCATTTCGTGCTGCTCAAGGGTGTCGGTTTCTGGGGCGGGCTGATGCTGGCATTCATGGCCATCGCCATGACCCTGCAACTTGGCCCGTCGCACCCTCGCCTCCCACTGGTGCTGGCCATCGCGGTGCCGCTGTGCGCCATCGGCGGCCTGATCTGGGGTCTGCTCACCTGGACCTTCAACGAACGCATCTTCCACGCGCTCCAACAACAGAAGAAGAACCTCCCATGAAGGCTTACGACATCAAGAAGGGCAACGTCGTTGAACACAACGGCACCGTCTACCAGATCCGCGACATCGAGCGCAGCAGCCCGCAGGGCCGCGGCGGCAACGTCAAGTTCCGCTTCACCATGTACAGCGTGCCCGGCGGCAGCAAGCTCGACATCACGGTGGGCGGCGACGACGAGCTGAAGGAAGTCGAGCTGTCGCGCCGGCAGGTGACCTATTCGTACCGTGACGGCGATGCGTTCGTGTTCCTGGACGACGAGGACTACACCCCGTACACGCTGGACGCCGACGTGGTCGGCGATGCCGCCGGCTACATCGTCGACGACCTCACCGGCTGCTACATCCAGATCATCGACGACCTGCCGGTGGCGATCCAGCTGCCGCAGTCGGTGGCGATCGAAGTCGTCGAAACCCCGCCGGAACTCAAGGGCGGCACCGCCACCAAGCGCCCGAAGCCGGCCAAGCTGTCCACCGGCATCGAGATCATGGTGCCGGAGTACATCGGCAACGGCGAGAAGGTGTGGGTGAACACCACCACCGGCGAATTCGGCGGCCGGGCGGAGTAAGCCCCGGCGCAATTGCCCGTCTTCCCCGCTTGGGTGGGGATGACGGGCAAAGCTGTGCTGCGCAGGACGTTCTTGTTACCCCCGCGACACTGCCATCAGCAATGCCACCGCCACGGCGCTTGCCCAACATCGCCCGCTGCGCCACACTGCCATGGCAAGCCTTGCCATAGGAGCGCGCCGTGGCCACCATGAACATCTCCCTGCCCGACGAACTCAAGCAGTTCGTCGATGCGCAAGTGGCCGAACACGCCTACGGCTCGGCCAGCGAATACTTGCGTGAACTGATCCGCAAGCAGCGCGACGTGGAAAAGCTGCGCCAAATGCTGCTGGACGGCGCCAATTCCGGGCCGGCCACGCCCATGGAACCGGATTTCTTCGACAAGATGCGCGAACGCGCCCGTGCAAGGGCCGCCGGCAAGTGAAGCCGCTGCAATGGCATCCGCTCGCAAGACTTGATGCCGACGAAGCTGCGAACTGGTACGCCGAACAAGGCGGCTTGGCATTGGAACTTCGATTCATTCAGTCCCTGGACACTGCCATTGCACAGATCGCCGACCAGCCCGGCATCGGCGCATCACGCTATTCCGAGGTGCTGAAACTGCGCGACCTGCGCTTCTGGTCGCTCAAGGATTTCCCGTACCTGATCTTCTACCTCGAACGCGACACGCACGTTGACATCTGGCGCGTGCTGCACGCCCAGCGCGATATTCCGGCATGGATGGGGGACGCATGAGCCGCATCGCAGCCGCTGCGACGGCCCGCCCGCAAACTGCCCCACTTCACCGCGCCGCAAGGACCGCCCCGCAATGCCCAGCCTGAACTGGATCGGCAAAGACGCCGTCGTCAAACACCACAAGGACGTGCCGTTCCGCCTGCTGGAGCCGGTGCAGTCGCTGTCGTGCGCGGGGGATGCCGACAACGCCGCCGACAGCGGCAACCTGATCGTGCAGGGCGACAACCTGCTGGCGCTGAAGGCGCTGCTGCCGCGCTACGCCGGACAGGTGAAATGCATCTACATCGACCCGCCCTATAACACCGGCAACGAGGGCTGGGTTTACAACGACAACGTCAACTCGCCGGAGATCCGCCGCTGGCTGGGCGAGGTGGTGGGCAAGGAAGGCGAGACGCTGGACCGGCACGATCGCTGGCTGTGCATGATGTATCCGCGGTTGATGCTGTTGAAGCAGTTTTTGCGGGAAGACGGCGTCATCTTCGTTTCGATTGATGACAACGAACAGCATCACCTTCGTTCGTTGCTAGATGAGATATTTGGCCGAAAGAACTTGCTAGCTCAGTTCGTTTGGAATACCGAAGGACACACGGACAATCAGTTTTTGGTCAAAGTTAATCACGAGTATGTGGTCGCTTACGCCCGGGACATTCGTACCGTAGAAGTAGGCAATGTGATTGACCCCAACACCCGCCAAGAGAGCAATCTATGGGCTGGGTTTGCAGAGAATTCCATCACGAAAAATGGGCCTGGAAATCCACCGAGTGAAATTCTTCTCCCGGCGGGATTCCCAGTGGATTCAGAGAGCCTGAGCATAGGCGCGAGCGAGATTCCTCATGGACTCATCGAAGCAATGATTGAGGAAAGGCTTTCGAGCAACCCACTGAAGCGACGTTTCGGCAACATCCAATTCCCACTTCGACTTGATCCCATGGAAGCCTCGGGAGGAAAGTTGACCAAGCCTTGTCGTGTTTTTTCCGGTTGGGCAAACAGGAAGAAGCTACAGCAGTTTGTCGATGGCGGGTGCACTCCACTTAGCGATGACGGCCTACTGTCCTTCTACCTTTCATCTTCGGGAGTGATCTATTACCGACGTGAGCATGAGGAAGGCCCTCGAAGCATCGTTTCGGTGCTCCGAAATTTCAGCACGACCGAGAAAATGCGTAGTGAGCTTGAGGGCATGGGTATTAGCTTCAAATATCCAAAGCCCAAAGAGCTCATCGCTTACTTGATCGCTATAGGCGCGGACAGCGGGGACATCATCCTCGACAGCTTCGCCGGCTCCGGCACCACCGCCCACGCCGTGCTGAAACAGAACGCCGAAGACGGCGGCAACCGCCGCTTCATCCTCGTCGAAATGGACGACGGCATCGCCCGCAACGTCACCGCCGAACGCGTCAAGCGCGTGGCCCGCGGCTACACCAACGCCAAGGGCGACGCCGTGCCCGGCCTGGGCGGCGGCTTCCAGTTCTGCAAACTGGGCAAACCCCTCTTCGACGCGCGCGGCCATATCAGCAATGAAGTGCGTTTCGCCGAACTGGCGCGCTTCGTCTGGTTCATCGAAACCGGCATGGGCCTGCCGGCCAGCCGCGCCAGCCACAAGGCCGCCGACACCGCCAGCCCGCTGCTGGGCGTGCACGACCGCCGCGCCGTTTACCTGCTCTACAACGGCATCCTGAAAGATCGCAGCATCGACGGCGGCAACGTCCTCACCACCCCGCTGCTGGACCTGCTGCCTGCCCACGACGGCCCACGCGTGGTCTATGGCGCCCGGTGCGCCATCGGCGCCGACCGCCTGCGCGCGCTGGCCATCACCTTCAAGCAACTGCCCTATCACCTGCGGGTGGCGCCGTGAACCCGCAGGATGACAGCCCCGCTCCGCAGTCGGAACTGCTGCTGTACCGCGACGCCAACGCGCACACCCGGATCGAGGTGCGGCTGGAAGGCGACAACGTGTGGCTGCCGCAGCGGCAGATCGCCGAGCTGTATCAGGTGTCGGTCAAGACAATCAGCGAGCATCTGCAGAACATTTTTGACGAGGGCGAGCTTGAACCTGAACGAACTATCCGGAAATTCCGGATGGTTCAAGCCGAAGGCCCGCGCGAGGTGCGCCGGCTGGTGGACCACTACAACCTGGCCGCCATCCTGGCCGTGGGCTACCGGGTGCGCTCCGCGCGCGGCACCCAGTTCCGCCAGTGGGCCAGCCAACGGCTGTCCGAATATCTGGTCAAGGGCTTCGCCATGGATGACGAACGCCTCAAGCGCGGCCCGGACGATGGCTACTTCGAAGAACTGCTGGCGCGCATCCGCGACATCCGCAGCTCGGAGCGGATGTTCTGGCGCAAGGTGCTGGACATCTACGCCACCAGTATTGACTACGACGCATCGGCGGACGCCAGCCAGCGCTTCTTCCAGACCGTGCAGAACAAGATGCACTGGGCCGCGCATGGCCACACCGCCGCCGAAGTGGTGCTGGCGCGTGCCGATGCGCGCCAGCCCAACATGGGCATGACCAGCACCAGTGCCGGCCAACCGCGCCGGCAGGATGCGCCAATCGCCAAGAATTACCTGCACGAAGCCGAACTCGATGCGCTGAACCGCATCGTCACCGCCTATCTGGAATTCGCGGAATTGCAGGCCCTGAACCGCCAGCCGATGACGATGGCGGACTGGATCGCCAAGCTCGACGATTTCCTGCGCCTGAGCGGGCGCGACCTGTTGACGCATGCCGGACGCGTGCGCCACGACGATGCCCTGCGCCATGCGCAGCAGCAATACGATGCCTGGCGCAAGCAGCAATCGGCCCTGCCGCAGGCGGTGGATCGCGATTTCGACAACGCGACCCAGGCTTTGCAACCCGTGGCCCGAAAGCGCGGCAAGAACCGCACCCCCAAGGACAACGACGCATGAGCCTGAAGGTCTACCAGTCCGACGTGCTGGACCGCTACGAAACCTTCCTGCGCGCCTGGCGCGCGCAGGCGCAGGCGCATCCGGGCGAGCGCGTGGCCAGCCGGCTGGCGTTCGAGGAATGCACGCTGGAAAACTTCGGCTTCCGCATCCCCTATCACGCGCCGCCGGCCTTTGAGGCCAGCGACACCCCGGTGGTCTGCCTGCGGGTGCCCACCGGCGGCGGCAAGACCCTGATCGGCGGCCATGCCATCGCCCGGGTCAAGCGCAGCCTTGCGCCCGTGGAACACAGCCTGACCCTGTGGCTGGTGCCCACCGACGCCATCCGCAGCCAGACCCTGCGGGCCTTGCGCACGCCGGGCGCGCTGCTGCACGACGAGCTGCGCACGCTGTTCGGCGACGTGGCGGTGCTGGACATCGACGAGGCGCTGTCGGTGTCGCCGGCGGTGCTGGACAGCCACGACACCATCATCGTCACCACCATGCAGGCCTTCAAGCAGGCCGAAACCGACCGTCTGGCGGTGTATCGCGCCAATGGGGCGCTGATGGAACATTTCCGCGGCATTGACGGCAGCGGCTGGTCACTGGCCGAGGCGCTGGCGCTGCGCCGGCCGTTCATCGTGGTGGACGAGGCGCACAACCAGGGCAGCGCACTGGCATTCGACACCCTGACCCGGCTGGCCCCTTGCGCGGTGCTGGAACTGACCGCCACCCCCGACCGCATGCACCAGCCGTCCAACGTGCTGGTGTCGATTTCCGCGTCCACCCTGCAAAGCGAGGACATGATCAAGCTGCCGGTGGACATGGCGGTGCACCCGGACTGGCGGATCGCGCTGCGCGAGGCCATCGCCAAACTCGATGCGCTGCAGTCCGCCGCCGATGCCGAGCGCAGCGCCACCGGCGAGACGCTGCGCCCGATCATGCTGCTGCAGGCCGAGCGCCAGCAGAAGGACAACCCGGACGCGATGACCATCGACCGCGTGCGCGCGGCATTGATCGAACAGTTCGACGTGCCCGCCGCGCAGATCGCGCGTTCCGCCACCGGGATCGATGAACTCAGCGACGCCGACCCGGCCACGCTGCGCTTCGTCATCACCGCCGACAAGCTGCGCGAAGGCTGGGATTGGCCGGCGGCCTATGTGCTGATGAGTTTCCGCGGCAGCAGCACGCAGATGGCGCTGGAGCAGATCCTGGGCCGCGTGCTGCGGATGCCGCAGGTCACGCGCAAGCAGCAGGAGGCTCTGAATTGCGCGTATGCGTTCGCGGTGTCGAACAACCTTGCCGAGGTGGCCGCCACCCTGCGCGACGGGCTGGTGCAGGCGGGCTTCGAACGCCAGGACGCCAAGGATCTGGTGCGCGGCACGGCGTTGAGCAACGGCAACGACGATCTGCTGCGCGCGCAGGCCAGCGTCAGTGTGCCGCTGCCGGCGCAGGACGGCTGTCTGGTGCTGCCGGATTTCTCGCAGCTGCCCGAAGCCACCCGCAAACGCATCGAAACCAAGCTGGAGCTGTCCCCGGAAACCGGCAGCCTCACGCTGCGCGGCGAATGGAGTGCCAAGGAACAAAAGGCGCTGAAGGAGGCATTCCGTGAACCCGCCGCCGTTGCCGCGCTGGAGCAGGCCTTCACCCACCTGCAATCCCCTGTTGCTGCGCCACCGAAGACACCTTCCGAACTGGGCCAGACGTTCGAGTTGCCGCTGCTGGCGTGGTCGCAAGGCGACTTGCTCTGCGATCTTGGCAATGCCCCCGCGCTGGAAGGCACGCTGACGCTGGCCGACGTCGATTTTGCGCTGGACAACGCAGCGTTCCCGCGCGAGCTGGAAACCCTGCAGCGCGCACGTCTGCGGCTGGGCGATGCGGAAAAACTCAAGCTGGACCCGCTGGAACAACTCGACGTGCAGCTGGGCTTGTTCGGCGTGCGCGATACCGCCAGCCTTGAAGACCTGCAGTGGACACTGGAACAGCGCCTGGCCGCGCCGGATCTGGACCCGGAAGACCTGGCCGCCTGGCTGTCCGGCGTGCTGCGACACCTGCTGGAAGTGCGTGGCTTCAGCTGCAGCGAACTGGTGTATCAGCGGGTGGAGCTGAGCGACGTTCTGGCCCAACGCATCGCCCACGCCCGACGCCACGGCCAGCACCAGCGCTTCCTCGACCTGCTGGGCGATGAGGGCCGGATGAGCGCCGATGTCCGCCTGCAGTGCGTGTTCAAATCCGGCCGCTACGCCTGGGACTGGCAATACAACGGCTTCGTCACCCTGCCCAAACACTTCTTCCCGCAAATCGGCAACCTGCGATCGCAGGGCGAAGAATTCGAATGCGCCGACTTCATCGCCAACCGGCTGGACGGCGTGCGCGACTGGGTACGCAACATCGAGCGCAAACCCGGTGCGTTCTCGCTGCCGACGTCCCACCAGCGGTTCTACCCGGACTTCCTGGTACGGATGACCGATGGCCGCATGCTGGTCGTTGAATACAAGGGTGCACACCTGTACGACAACCCGGAGCAGGTTGAAAAGCGCCGCATCGGCCAGCTGTGGGCACGCCGCGCGGGCGAACGCTTCCGCTTCGTCATGCCCAAGCGCAAGGACTGGGGCATGATCCGCGCGGCGCTGGGGGCATAAGGCGTGAGCTGGCAAGCCCGGAAACCAATGGCATGAGCCTTCCGCCCTTCTCCCTTTCCACCCACGGCGTGCGCCTGGAACCACTGACGCGCGACCATATCGCGGCGCTGCAGGACGCGGTGGACGATGGCGACATCGGCGCGATCAACTACGTCAACGTGCCCGCCCGCGACGGCATCCCGGGCTGGGTGGAAGAGGCGCTGGCGATGCGCGACGCCGGCCGGCAGCTGCCGTTCGCGATCGTCGCCGGCGGCCGCGCGGTAGGCAGCACCCGCTTCTACGACATCGACCTGTCGGTGCCCACGCTGGCGATCGGCTACACCTTCCACGCCGGCTCGGTCTGGCGCACCCACGTGAACACCGCCGGCAAGCGGCTGATGCTGGGCCACGCTTTCGATACGCTCGGCGCGCAGTCGGTGTATTTCCACACCAGCCACCAGAACCTGCGCTCGCAGGCGGCGATCGAACGGCTGGGCGCGCAGCGCGACGGCATCCTGCGCGCGCACCGCCGCCACAAGGACGGCAGCCTGCGCGACACCCACGTGTATTCGATCACCGCACCGGAATGGCCGGCGATCCGTGCGCGGCTGGACGCGCGCCTCGCCGTCGGCTGAGCGCCGCGCGTCGTCACTGGCGCGTACGGCCGGGTGCGCCCGCTCTTTCTCTCCGCTACGCGGAAGGTCCGCTTACCAGTCGATGCCGAGGGTCACGCTGACGTTGCGGCCCGGGCGCGTGTGGAAGTCGAGCGGCGGCGTGGTGGCGAACGGATCGATGCCGCGGACCGAAGTCCAGTCCCAGTACCTGCGGTCGGCAATGTTCTGCAGCCCCAGACCCAAACGCATGCCGGGACGGAAGCGCCACCACGCGTAGGCATCCAGCAGGGCGTGGCCGGGCGTGCGGAACAGCGGGCCGGCGCTGGTATCCAGGCGCCCCTGCCGGGCCACGCCGGTGGCCACGAATTCCGCGCCCCAGCGGCCTTCCAGCGGTTCCCAACTCGCTCCAAGAACGAGCCTTGCGGGCGCCACGCTGTTGAGCGGCCGGTTGCGTTCCTGGTCGCGCCCGTGCGCCCAGGCCGCAGCGGCGCGCAGCGCCCAGTCGCTGGTCGCGCCCGGGCTGTAGGACAGGCTGGCCTCGACGCCGTGGATGGATGCGCGCGTGCGGTTGACCGACTGGAACACCAGCGCCCGCGTCACCGGATCGATGCCCAGGTTGGCTCGCGATTCGATGAGATCGCGGTAGCGGTTTCGATAGGCCGACAGCTGCGCCTGCAGCCGCGGCCCTTCCCAGCGCCAGCCCAGTTCCAGGCCTTGGCTGCGCTCCGGCCGTAGCTGCGGATTCGGGCGGACTTCATAGTTCAGCAGCGTCAGCGACAGGCCGATGTTGACGTCGCCGAACGGCGGCGCGCGGAAACCGCGCGCGTACTGGGCGAACCAGGTCGAATGTCCGCTGCTGCGCCAGCGCAGGCCCAGCTTCGGCGTCCACGCGCTGCGGGCGATATCGGCCACGGCCACGTCCGGGTAGTCCTCGCGGAACATCGCATCGGCCTCGGCGTCCAGCCGGTAGCGCTCCCAGCGCAGTCCCGGGATCACCGCGAAGGTCTCGCCGATGCCGATCTCGTCCTGCCAGAACGCACCCAGCTCGGTGCTGCGGCTTTCGGGGAAATCGCGCACCGGGAACCGCTCGCCCAGCACCACGTTGCTGCTGGCGCCGGTGGCCAGATTGATCTCGCGGCCGTCGCGGTAACCGCTGTAGCGGGTGCGCGCGTACTCCAGCCCGAACACATGCCAGTGCGACCAGGCGCCAGCCTCGGAACGCGCCTGGCCCAGCCACTTCAGCCCGGTGTTGCGCTGCCGCAGGTCGAAGCGGCGCTCGCGCAGCGACGGGAACGGCGTGGCGCGGTCGGCCAGGCGGGTCTGGGCGGTGTCCTGCAGGCTGCGGTTGCGCTGCCCGTAAACCAGCAGCTCCGACGCGTCCAGCCAGGCCGCATCAGGCGTCCACTCGCCCTTGAGGCTGGCGCGATCGCGCTCGAAACGGTCGTCACCCAGCAGTTCGGTGGTGGTCGCCAGGCGCCCCGGGCCGAACCGTGACGAGCGCATATCGACTTTGCTGCGGCCGCGGGCGGCGTCCAGCGCGAAGGTCCAGCGTCCCAGCACGCCGCCATCCCATGCCAGCTTGGCCAGCGTGCTGCGGCGCCACTGGTCGACGGGATTGGCAGGCATCCGGGTGGAGGCGTTTTCCACCTCATGGCCCTCGCGATGGGACAGCAGCAGCATGCCCTGCAGTGCACCGCTGCCGCCGGCCATCGACACCGACAGCTGGCGGCCGCGATCGCGCCCGGTCCAGCCCAGCCTCCCCCCGAGGTAAGCCTGGCCCTCCACGCGATCCAGCAGGTCCTGCGGATCCAGCGTGCGCCAGGCCACCACCCCCGCCAGCGCATCGCTGCCGTACAGCGTGGACGCCGGGCCGCGCAGGATTTCCACCCGCTGCACCGCGGCGATATCCACCAGGTCGCGCCCGGCGGCGGCAAACTGGCCCACGCTGAAGCCCTCGGCCAGCGGCACCCCGTCGATTTCCATGCCTACCCGGTTGCCGTCCAGTCCACGCACGGAGAATCCCTGCCAGCCGAACCGGGAAACATCACCCAATGCGTCCACGCCAGGCTCGTAACGGACCAGATCGGCGATGGTCTGCACCTGGCGGCGCTCGATGGTTTCGCGGTCCAAGCTGCTGACCGTGCCGACCACCTGCGCCGCGGGTTCCGCTGCCTTGCTGGCCACCACCACCACCCGGCCCAGCCAGCGGATCCCGTCCTCGGCGGGGATTACCGCGGCGGACTGCGCATGCGCCAGCGGCGACAGCGCGACCGCGATTGCCCCGCAGAGGACTTTTCTTGTGGAATCGCGCATGAGAATGAGCTGCAATTGGACCCCGGGATTCTAGGCCGGGAGAACGGATTTAATTTGATTTGAATCAGATCGGCCCGGCTGCAACCGGCTGAGAATCACCGTGCGTTGAAAGCAGTTTCTCTTCATCGCGTCTTCAACCGTTACTGGGGAGTCCTATGAACAAGAAAGTCGCAATGACCGCATTGGGGCTGGCGATGTTCGGCGGCATGTCCGCCTATGCCATCGCCCAGATCGCCAACGAGCGCCCGCCCAAGACGAAAATGGAGGCCGGCGAGGCCGCCTACCTCGCCAACTGCGCGGCCTGCCACCAGCCCAACGGCAAGGGCCTGGCCGGTGCATTCCCGCCGCTGGCCGGCTCGGACTACCTCAAGGCGCTGACCCGCGACCAGCTGATCGATTCCGTGCTGCAGGGCATCAGCGGCAAGATCACCGTCAACGGCGTGGACTACGACAATGTCATGCCGCCGATGGCCCACCTGTCCGACGAGGACATCGCCAACGCACTGACATATGTCGCCGGCAGCTGGGGCAATACCGCCGCGTTCGAGATCGACGACGACCACGTCAAGGCGCATCGCCAGGCGACCGGTGGCGCGGCAGCCGCCGCGCCCGCGCAGGCGCAACAGACCGCGCAGTCGCATGCGAGCTCCACCGCGGCGGAGACCAAATACGAGGGCGCGCCGCTGGCGGTGCCGGCCGAGCTCGCGATCGCCAACGATCCCAAGGGCGGCCCACCGCTGACCGACGACGAGCGCAAGCACTCTACCCAGATCTTCTTCGAACGCTGCGCCGGCTGCCACGGCGTGCTGCGCAAGGGCGCTACCGGCAAGCCGCTGACCCCGGACATCACGCGCGCCAAGGGCACCGAATACCTCAAGGCGCTGATCAATTTCGGCTCACCGGCCGGCATGCCCAACTGGGGCACGTCGGGCGACCTCAGCCCGAAGGAAATCGATGCGATGGCGCGCTTCCTCCAGCATGAACCGCCGGCGCCGCCGGAATGGGGCATGAAGGAAATGCGCGACAGCTACGTGGAATTCGTCCCCGCCGACAAGCGGCCGACGAAGAAGATGAACAACTACAACATCGAAAACATCTTCGCGGTAACCCTGCGCGATTCTGGCGAGGTGGCTCTCATCGATGGCGACACCAAGAAGATCATCAACGTCGTCAAGACCGGCTACGCGGTGCACATCTCGCGCACTTCGCACTCCGGCCGCTACCTCTACACGATCGGCCGCGACGCCCGCCTCGACCTGATCGACCTGTGGCTGCCCAAGCCCGACAAGGTGGCCGAGATCAAGGTCGGCCTGGAAGCGCGCTCGGTCGAGACCTCCAAGTTCAAGGGCTTCGAAGACAAGTACGCGATCGCCGGCACCTACTGGCCGCCGCAGTTCGTGATCATGGAGGGCGAGACGCTCAAGCCGCTGAAGATCGTTTCCACCCGCGGCATGACGGTCGATACCCAGGAGTACCACCCGGAACCGCGCGTGGCCGCCATCGTGGCATCGCACGAACACCCGGAGTTCATCGTCAACGTCAAGGAAACCGGCAAGATCATGCTGGTCAACTACGAGGACATCGAGAACCTCAAGACCACCACGATCAACGCCGCGCGCTTCCTGCACGACGGCGGCTGGGATTCGACCAAGCGCTACTTCCTGACCGCAGCCAACCAGAGCGACAAGATCGCGGTGGTGGACTCGCGCGACCAGAAGCTGGCCGCGTTGATCGACGTCGACAAGATCCCGCACCCGGGCCGCGGCGCCAACTTCATGCATCCCAAGTGCGGGCCGGTGTGGGCGACGTCCGCGCTGGGCAACGAGAAGATCACCCTCATCGCCACCGACCCGGTGAACCACAAGGACTACGCCTGGAAAGTCTGCGAAGTCCTGATGGGCCAGGGCGGCGGCTCGCTGTTCGTGAAGACCCACCCGAAGTCGAAGAACCTGTGGGTCGACACCACCCTCAACCCCGATCCGAAGATCAGCCAGTCGATCGCGGTATTCGACACCACCGACCTGACCAAGGGCTACCAGGTGCTGCCGATCGCAGAATGGGCAAATCTGGGCGAAGGCCCGAAGCGCGTGGTGCAGCCGGAGTACAACGCCAAGGGCGACGAGGTCTGGTTCTCGGTATGGAACGGCAAGAACCAGCGTTCCGCGATCGTGGTGGTAGACGACAGGACGCGCAAGCTGAAGGCGGTGCTGGACGACAAACGCCTGGTCACGCCCACCGGCAAGTTCAACGTCCACAACACGGTGCGCGACGTCTACTGAGGCAAACCGCGTCTTCCCGCGCCACCCCGCCCCGCCGGCAGCCACCGGCGGGGTTTTTCATGGCCGGCAACCGGCACCAGTCCGGGAACGAAAAAAACGGCGCCCCGTTGGAGGCGCCGTCGCTGGCGGCCGTCGCTGGCGCGAAACGCCGGCGCGATCAGACCTTCTTGGCCCAGGCGCTGCACCAGCCCTTGGCCGCCACGCTGTGCTGCGGGAACAGCGTGCACGGGCCGTAAGCCTGGCCGGCCGCGCCCTTGTAGAACATGCAGTTGCTGCAGTCGCTGGCCGGCTTGAAGGCCTTGTGGGCAAGACCCTTGGTGCTTTCCACATAGTTCAGCGCCTTGGCCTGGGCATTGTCCAGCGGCAGTTTGGGAAGTCCGCCCGCCGGCGCCTTCGCCTGGGCCAGGACATCCTTGGCGGCCAGCGGTGCCAACGCCAGCAGCGCCGCATAGCCGATGAAACGACGGCGGCCGGAATCATGTGGGTTCATGGTGGAAAGCCTCCTTGGGGAATGTACGAATATTCGGCCGCACTCTGGCCGGAGATATTGACCGGCATCAAACACCGGTAATTCGATGCGGAGTTTCCGACAATCGGCGGCAGTTTCCAACCGGCATATTCGCGAAAGAGAATCGTTCCCGATATCGGCGACATTCCCGATGCCATCGCGGATTTGAATCGCGGGATTGCAGTTGCGATGCGGGACACCGATGCGTGCTGCGGGACGGCGTCAGTGCAGATCCAACCCGCCCTGTTCGCGGTTGAGCCGGCGCAGTCGCTCGCCCAGCGCGGCCAGGTTGTCATCGATCGCGCGAAGTTCATGTTGCTGCCCTGCCGGCAGCGCGGCCTGCGCCAGCTGGCGCAGCCGCACCCATCCGTCGCCGACCTGGACCGACAGCCGCATCGCCTGCGCCTCCAGCGCCCCGCGTTCATCCTGCGGCAAGCCGTAGCCCCCGCCTTCCAGCGCGCCGGGGCGCACCAACAGGCCGGCGCGGGCCAGCAGCAGCTGCACCTGCTCGTGCGCGGCGCGGCCTTCGCCTGGCGCCAGCAAGCGGCGCTTGGCCGCATCGCGCGCGCGCAGTTCGGCACGCCGCTGTGCCGCCTCCTCCAGCAGCAGCAGCGCGGCGGTCGTCGCCAGGTCGCCTTGTTCCAGCCACGGCCTGCGCCGCGGCGCCGGCAGCGTCAACCAGTCTTCCAGCCGTGTCTGCGGCAGCGCCAGCCGCTGCCGCGCCAGCGCGAACATCTGCCGGTAACGCGCCTGCGCCGATTCGAAGTAATAGCCGTTGCGCAGCGCCGCGTCACGGTCATCCAGCACCGAGGCATCGGCCACACCGACGCGCTCAAGGCGCCGCAGCAGGCCGGTTGGGGTGATGCTGCGCAGCGGCAGTGCAGCCAGCCGCGGCACGCCATCGCGCAGCAGCCGCCAAGTTTCCACCGCGCAATTGTTGTCGATGAAGTAATAGCGGCCGTCGTAGCTCCAGTGCAGCCGCGCGGCGCGTTCCAGCAGGGCGGCGATCTCGCTCGGCTGCAGCGTCAGCGGAATCGAACGCAGGCCGCGCAGTTCGACCTGGGTGTACTCGTCGATCACCTGGTCCAGCGGCAGCAGGAACAGCCGCGACGGATAGCGCCCGGTCAGCCCGCGCCAGCTGGAAATCTGCACATCGTCGACGAAGGCGCGGAAGCTGAGCACGCGGTGGTACTGCAGGTCCAGCCTGCAATCCGGCCCCGGCGCGCGGCCGGGCGCGCAGATCACCAGCCGCAGCATGGCGTGGCCCCAGCGGCTCATCGGCGCTGCGTTGCCCTCGGCGAGCAGGTAATCCACCGCATGGACGCGCGCCGGGTCTAGGCGTTCGAAGCCGGTCGTGGCGGTGTCCTGCCCCACCTGCAGGAACACCAGCCCGGGCGCGCACGCCGCGGACGGCGGCTGCCAATCGAAGCGGGCGGCGAAATAACGGGCCAATGCCGGACGGCGACACGCGTATTCGGGGTCCAGCAGGAACCATTCCAGGTTGACCGCAACGAACTCGCCGGGGTCGTGCAGTTCGTAGCGATCCGGGCTGCGGTCGGTGAACGGGTTGCGATGGCCGCGCAGTCCGAAGCGCAGCGGGCGCAGCTGCCAGCCGGCAAGGTCGAGCAGGCGCGGATCGCGCGACAACCCGCCGGACGGCCCGCGGTCCAACACATGCGCCAGCTCGTGGATCAGCGCGGCCTGCGCCGCACGCGTGGCCGCACCTGCGGCGCCCTCCCGTGGCGAACGCGCCATCCAACCATCGAGCAGTTCGCGACGCAGGCTGACCTGCAGGCCCACGCTGCGGCCATGCACCTGCGCCGGCAGGTCATCGCGCCAGCGCAGTTGCAGGTCGGCGGGTATAGCGGCGCGCCAGGCTGGCGGCAGGCGCGCTTCGACCTCCTCCACTAACTCGTGGCTTGCCTGCAGCTGCGCCGCATCCAGCCCGCGCGGCTCCACCTGCAAGCGGGAGGCGGCAGCCGGCAGCGTGATGCTGGCCAGCGCTGCCGCCGACAGCAGCCGCCACCAGAGGCGGCGCGGGCTCACCGGGCCAGGATGGCCTGCGCCAGCTGCATGTCGCTGGCAGCGCGCGCATCGGCACGGCGCTCACGCAGCAGCCGCAGGGCCGCCTCCAGGCGCGCACCGCGGATGCCGCCGTCACTGGCGACGAAGGCTGCAGCATCCGCACGTGCCTGCAGCACCACCTTGTCGTCGCCGGAGGTGCTGCCGGAGGTCGCCGAGCCAGCGGAAGAAGCGCTGGAAGCAAAACTGCCGGCACAGACCGGGGCGGCCGCGAGCAGCAGGACGATGGGCAGGAAGGATTTCGACATGGCGTTCTCGACTGGCGCGCCCGTGCTGGCGTGCCGGCAGACTAATCCAAACCCGCGGAGAATCCAGCCTCGCGCCGCGGCCGCCGGCCCGCCTCGGTTCATGTTGGCGCGCGGACGCGTCAGCGGTCGAACAGCTTGCCGGGATTCATGATGCCGTTCGGATCCAGCACCGCCTTGATGCCGCGCATGGCCGCGATTTCGGCCGCGCTGCGGGTGCAGGCCAGGTAGGGCTTCTTCACCAGCCCGATGCCGTGTTCGGCGGAAATGCTGCCGCCGTGCGCCTGCAGCGACTGCGCCAGCAGCTTGGTCACGCGCTCGCAATCGGCCACGAACGCATCCTGCGCCATGGCGTCCGGCTTGAGGATGTTGATGTGCAGGTTGCCGTCGCCGATGTGGCCGAACCACACCACCTCGAACTGCGGATATTCGCGCCCCAGCAATGCCTGGGTCTCGGCAAGGAAGGCGGGCATCGCCGAGATCCGCACCGACACGTCGTTCTTGTACGGCAGGTAGCGCGCCAGGCTTTCGGTGATCGCCTCGCGCAGCCGCCACAGCTGCGCGGCCTGCGCGTCGCTGGCGGAAATCACCCCGTCGCTGACCAGGCCCTGCTCCAGGCATTGCTCGAATGCGGCCAGCGCTTCGGCTTCGCTGGCTTCGTCGCTGGCGAATTCCGTGACCACGTAGTACGGGTGGGCCTGCTCGAACGGCGGCGGCTCGCCGTGGGCCAGCACGTGCCTCAACGCGACATCGGTCAGGAACTCGAAGGCCTGCAGCTGCAGCCGCGCACGGAAGGCTGCGAATACCTGCATCAGCGCCTCGAACGACGGCAGCGCCAGCAGCATCACGTTGCCGGGCGGCGGCGGGTCGGTGAGCTTGAGGGTGGCCTCGACGATGATGCCCAGCGTGCCTTCCGAGGCGATCGCCAGGTGGCGCAGGTCGTAGCCGCTGGAATCCTTGACCAGGCCGCGCCCCAGTTCCATCAGCTCGCCGCTGCCGGTCACCAGCCTGACCCCGGCCACCCATTCGCGGGTATTGCCGTAGCGCACCACCCGGATGCCGCCGGCATTGGTGGCGATATTGCCGCCGATGCTGCAGGAACCGCGCGAAGCGAAATCCACGGGGTACTGCAGGCCGTGTTCGCGCGCCGTCTCCTGCACCTTCTGCAGCGGGATGCCGGCCTGCACGGTCAACGTGCGGTCCACCGCATCGAACGCCAGCACCTTGTGCATGCGCTCGAGGCTGAGCACCAGCTCGCCATTGGCGGCCACCGCGCCGCCGGACAGTCCGGTGCGGCCGCCCGAGGGCACGATCCCCACGCCCTGCGCGTTGGCCCAGCGCACGATGGCCTGGACTTCCCCAACGCTGGCCGGCAGCGCCACCGCCAGCGGCGCCGGCGTCCAGCGCCGGGTCCAGTCGCGGCCGTAGTGTTCCAGATCGGCGGGTTCGACCAGCAGCCGCAGCTCGGGCAGCAGGACACGCAGGGATTCGAGGCGGGGGTCGGACATGGCGGCGGTGATCCGGAAGAAAAACAGGGCCGCGACGGCAGCGCCGGCACGGTTTCATCTGCAACATCCACTGGGGCATGTTGCGCCCGGAAAATAGCATGACGCAGCGCAACAAAAGCGTCGGATTTATGGCTATATTCGGCATCCGTACCCCGCCGGATGTCGTCCGCATGTCCCCGAAGAAGACCTCCTTCCCGAAACAGGACATCCGCGTGCTGCTGCTCGAAGGCGTCAGCCAGACCGCGGTGGACGCGCTGCGCGCCGCCGGCTACAGCCAGATCGAATACCACGCCAAGGCGCTGCCCGAGGACGAGCTGAAGGCGCGGATCGCCGAAGCGCATATCGTCGGCATCCGTTCGCGCACCCAGCTGACCGCGGAGGTGCTGGCCGAGGCCAAGCGCCTGATCGCGATCGGCTGCTTCTGCATCGGCACCAACCAGGTGGACCTGGACGCCGCCGAACTGGCCGGCATCCCGGTGTTCAACGCGCCCTACTCCAATACCCGCAGCGTGGCCGAGCTGGTGCTGGCGCAGACGGTGATGCTGATGCGCGGCATCCCGCAAAAGAGCGCGGAATGCCACCGCGGCGGCTGGTCGAAGGCCGCCACCGGCAGCCACGAGGTGCGCGGCAAGACGCTGGGCATCGTCGGCTACGGCCATATCGGCACGCAGGTCGGCGTGCTGGCCGAAGCCCTGGGCATGCAGGTGATCTTCCACGACATCGAAACCAAGCTGTCGCTGGGCAACGCCCGCGCCGCCGCCGGCCTGGACGACCTGCTGGCGCGCGCCGACGTGGTCACTCTGCACGTGCCGGAAACCCCGTCCACGCAGTGGATGATCGGCGCGCCGCAGCTGGCGAGGATGAAGCCCGGCGCACACCTCATCAACGCCGCGCGTGGCAGCGTGGTGGTCATCGAGGCGCTGGCCGATGCGCTGGCTTCCGGCCACCTCGGCGGCGCGGCGGTGGACGTGTTCCCGGTCGAGCCCAAGGCCAACGGCGATGTCTTCGAATCGCCGCTGCGCGGCCTGGACAATGTCATCCTGACGCCGCACATCGGCGGCAGCACGCTGGAAGCGCAGGACAACATCGGCGTGGAGGTAGCGGCCAAGCTGGTGCGCTACAGCGACAACGGCAGCACCCTGTCGGCGGTCAACTTCCCCGAGGTCACCCTGCCCGAGCACGAGGGCAGCCTGCGCCTGCTGCACATCCATCGCAACGTGCCGGGCGTGCTGTCGCAGGTCAACGAGATCTTCGGCCGCCACGCGGTCAACATCGACGGCCAGTTCCTGCGCACCGACCCTTCGGTGGGCTACGTGGTGATCGACGTCAGTGCCGACGAAGCACAGGCCAATGCCTTGAAGGACGAGCTGGCGGCGATCCCGGGCACGCTGCGGACGCGCGTGCTCTATTGAGACGATTTCTTCCGCAGGAGCGCACCACAGGGGCGCGACGCTCCTTGCAGGATCCGGTACAACCCATCGCGCCCCCGCGGCTCCCCTACGCAGCTGCCAACCATTTCTGCGCCATCCGCCGCACCGAGGGATCGGTGGCGGGATCGGCGGCCAACTCATCGATCCGCCGCCAGGCCAGGTCCAGCGACTCCTCGCTGATGGTGTAGGCCTCGTCGTCGCCGGCATGCACCACGTAGCGCACGTCGTAATGCCAGTGCGCCGGCACCGACTCGTGTTCGGGAATCCAGTGGCGGTCGAGGTCGAAGATCGCATCGCCCACGCGCAGGCCCGCCAGTCCTGATTCTTCCTCCGCCTCGCGCAGCGCCGCCTGCGGCAGTTCGCGCTCGCCATCGGCGTGCCCGCCCAGCTGCAGCCACAGGCCCAGCTTGCGATGGTGGGTCAGCAGCACGCGCGTGCCGCTGCGATCCACCAGCCAGCAGGAGGCGGTGAAATGCCCGGCCAGTCGTTCGCGGCGGAACGGATCCTCGCCGTCGCCCAGCAGTTCGCGGAACAGCGCCACGGTGGGAAGCTCGTCCGGCCAGCGTGCGGCGTACCCATCCAGCGCGGCGTGCAGGGCTGCGTCCATCGCGGGTTGTGCTCCTTGGAATCTGAATGCGCTGCATTATCCCGCGTCGTGACCGCCGGCGCTTGTGCCCGACGCCCATGAGCGTTTAAGGTCGGCCCCTTGCGGCATGCCTGCAGGCGGCCGACCACAACAAGAACCCGGGGGAGTCACCTGATGCTGTTCCAGCGAGTCAAGCCGCTCGACAAGATCCTCGAGACGGCGGAAAAGAAAGCACTCACGCGCCAGCTCGGCGCCTTCCAGCTCACCCTGCTCGGCATCGGCGCCATCATCGGCACCGGCATCTTCGTGCTGACCGCGGAAGCGGGCCAGAAGGCGGGCCCGGCGATGATGCTGGCCTTCGTGATCGCGGCGGTGGTGTGTGCGCTGGCCGCGCTGGCCTACTCCGAACTGGCCTCGATGGTGCCGGTGGCGGGCTCCGCCTACACCTACACCTACGCGGTGATGGGCGAGGCCATCGCCTGGACCGTGGGCTGGGCGCTGGTGCTGGAATACGCGGTTGCCGCGGGCGCGGTGGCGGTGGGCTGGTCCGGCTACATGAACGGGCTGCTGATGAGTGCCGGCATGGAACTGCCGCTGGCGCTGCGAACCGGCCCGATGGATGGCGGCGCCTTCAACGTGCTGGCCTTCGGCATCGCCCTGGTGATCACCGGCCTGCTGGTGCTGGGCACCTCCAAGTCGGCCAAGGTCAACGCGGTGCTGGTGCTGGTCAAGGTGATCGCCCTGACCGCCTTCATCATCATCGCGGTGCCGGCGGCCAAGGACGTCAACTTCCAGCCGTTCTTCCCCACTGGCTGGGGCAGCCCGCTGGGCGGCATCGGCGTGCTGGGCGCTGCGGCCTCGATCTTCTTCGCCTACGTCGGCTTCGACGCGGTCTCGACCGCGGCCGAGGAAACCAAGAACCCCAACCGCAACATCCCGATCGGCCTGATCGGCTCGCTGCTGGTCTGCACCGTGTTCTACATGCTGGTGGGTTACGGCGCGGTGGGCGCCATGGGCGCGCAGCCGATGTTCGGCCCGGATGGCGTGGCCCTCCATCCGGGCACCCCGCAAATGGCGGCGGCCTGCGCCGGCTCCGATGCGCTGGTGTGCAGCAAGGAACCGCTGGCGCACGTGCTGAAGATGCTGGGCTTCGCCGGCTGGGGCAACGCGATCGGCCTGGCCGCTGCGCTGGCCCTGCCCTCGGTGGTGCTGATGATGATCTACGGCCAGACCCGCATCTTCTTCACGATGTCGCGCGACGGCCTGCTGCCGGAAATCCTGTCCCGGGTGCACCCGAAGTTCCGCACCCCGCACGTGGTCACCATGATCACCGGCGTGTTCGTGGCGCTGTTCGCGGCGATGTTCCCGGTGGGCATCCTGGCGGACATCTCCAACTCCGGCACCCTGTTCGCCTTCATGGCGGTATCGCTGGGCGTGCTGATCCTGCGCAAGCGCGACCCCAAGCGGCACCGCCCGTTCCGCACCCCGCTGGCCTGGGTGGTCTGCCCGCTGGCCATCGCCGGCTGCCTGCTGCTGTTCCTGAACCTGTCGATGTACACCATCGGCCTGTTCTTCGGCTGGGCGGTGGTCGGCCTGATCGTGTACGCCGTCTACGGCTACCGAAACAGCGATCTGGCGCGCGGCATCACCGGTCCGGAAGGCGGCAACACGATGGAAGCCGAACCCAAGTTCCACGAGGGCCCGCAGGCCTGACCGCAAGGCCAGGCACCGCGAAAAACCCGGCTCAGGCCGGGTTTTTCGTTATGGCTCCCGTTATCCTTTGCGGATGTCGAATTCGCACATCCTGCACGACCACGAGCGCGCCGCCCGGCAGTCGCTGATCGACCACTGCCGCGCGATGAACGCCAGCGGGCTGTCGCTGAACAAGTCCGGCAACGCCAGCATCCGCTGGCGCGACGGGCTGCTGATCACCCCAACCGGGCGCGCCTACGACCGCCTGCTGCCCGAGGACATCGTCTATCTCGAAGCGGACGGCAGCTGCCCGCCCGGGCAGCTGATCCCGTCCAGCGAATGGCGCTTCCACTGCGACATCCTGCACGCGTTCCCGGACATGAACGCGGTGGTGCACGTGCATTCCACCCACGCCACCGCGCTGGCCTGCCTGGGGCAGGAGATCCCCGCCTTCCACTACATGGTGGCGGTGGCCGGCGGCGACCGCATCCCCTGCGCCGACTACGCCACCTTCGGCACCGGCGAACTGTCCGCCAACGTCCTGCGTGCGCTTGATGGCGGCCTGCGCGCCTGCCTGATGGCCAACCACGGCCAGGTCACCACCGGCAAGACCCTATCCGAGGCCTACGCGCTGGCGGAAGAAGTGGAGAACCTGGCCCGCCAATACCTGCTGGCGCGCATGCTGGGCCACACCCGCGACCTGCCGCCGGAAGAGATGGCGCGGGTGCTGGAGAAGTTCAGCACCTACGGCCAGCAGCGATAACCGCCTGGCCCTTCGCCATCACCGCGCGACTCGCCAGCCTTGAGGCGCGCAACCCCGCAGCATCCCGCGTGGCTCCCCCCTCCGCGAGAAAGCCCCGCAGCATCACGCGCGGCTCCCGCATCCGCGAGAAAACCCCGCAGCATCACGCGTAGCTCCCCCCTCCGCGAGAAAACCCCGCAGCATCACGCGGGTACCGCAGCCCACAACCAAGCGAGTATCGGGGAGCGACTTGCGGGCTGCGGTACCCGCGTGATGCCCGCGTAATGCCCGCTTGAGCCCCCGCTTGCCTCTCCGCTTGACCGCCCGCGCGAACCCCCGCGTGATGCCCGCCTGAACTCACCACAGATCCAGGTCTGAAAGCATCGCGCAGCGTGATGACGCTGGCAGCCGCCAAGCCCTACACTTCGCGCATGAACACCCCCGCTTTCGACCACAACCTGTACGCCGGCTGCGCCGCCCAGATCATCAGCCACACCCGCGAGCTGGCCGCCAAGGGCTGGACCCCGGCCACCGCCGGCAACTTCTCCATCCGCATGGATGCCGACCACGCGGCGATCACCATTTCCGGCAAGGACAAGGGCCGCCTGACCGAAGCCGACATCATGGTGGTCAACATGGCCAACGACCCGGTGGCCACCCACCACCGGCCGTCCGCGGAAGCCGCCCTGCACACCCATCTGTACCGCCGCTTCCCCGACGTGGGCGCGGTGCTGCACACCCACTCGCCCACCCAGACCATCGCCGGCCTGCTGTACGCCGACCAGGGCCGCGTGCGCCTGCGCGGCTACGAGCTGTTCAAGGCCCTGCGCGGCCACGCCACCCACGAAACCGAGCTCGACCTGCCGGTGGTGCCGAATTCGCAGGACATGGACCAGCTGACCGCCAGCGTGGATGCGGTGCTGACCGAGCCCAACACCTGGGGCTACCTGATCGCGGGCCACGGCCTGTATGCCTGGGGCCGCGACATCAGCGAGGCGCGCCGGCACCTGGACGCATTCGAATTCCTGCTCGGCTGCGAGCTGGAAATGCGTCGCCTGCGCGGGAGCCTGACGTGAGCCGCTTGCGCATCTTCGACCACGACGCCCCGCAGGCGCCGCTGCTGACCACCACCGACCACGCCGGGATCGCGGCCGAGTTGGCGAAGATCGGCGTCGCCTTCGAACAGTGGCAAGCCGCGCACCCGGTGCAGCCCGGCGACGCGCCGGAAACGATCATGGCCGCCTACCGCGCCGACATCGACCGGCTGGTGGCCGAGCGCGGCTTCCGCAGCGTCGACGTGGTCAGCATCGCGCCGGACAACCCGAACCGCGAGGCGATGCGCGCCAAGTTCCTCGACGAGCACGCGCACAAGGAAGACGAGGTGCGCTTCTTCGTCGCCGGCAGCGGTCTGTTCTCGCTGCATGTCGGCGAGAAGGTGTACGAAGTGCTGTGCGAGGCCGGCGACCTGATCGCGGTGCCCGACGGCACCACCCACTGGTTCGACATGGGCCCGGCGCCCAGCTTCGTCGCCATCCGCTTCTTCACCGCGCCGGACGGCTGGGTGGGCCATTTCACCGGCAGCGACATCGCGCAACGGTTCCCGCGCCTCGAGGCGGGATCGACGCTTTGACCACCATCCTCACCGACATCGAAGGCACCACGTCCTCCATGTCCTTCGTCAAGGACGTGCTGTTCCCGTATGCGCGGGCGAAACTGCCTGCGTTCGTGCGAGAACACGGGCACGATCCGGAGGTGCGCCGCTGGCTGGACGCGGTGGCGGTGGAGATTTCCGCCAGCGCCTGCCAGGACGCGGTGATCGTGGAAACCCTGCAGGGCTGGATCGACGAGGACCGCAAGCACACCGCGCTGAAGGCGTTGCAGGGCATGGTCTGGCAGGCCGGCTATCGCGAAGGCGACTTCACCGCGCCGCTGTACCCGGACGTGGCGCCGGCGCTGCGCGCCTGGCACGCGGCGGGCCACACGCTGGCGGTGTATTCGTCCGGCTCGGTGCCGGCGCAGAAGCTGCTGTTCGCGCATACCGATGCCGGCGACCTGACGCCGCTGTTCTCCGGCTTCTTCGATACCGAAGTGGGCGGCAAGCGCGAAGCCGCGAGCTACCGCGTCATCGCCGCCAAGCTGGCGCGGCAGCCTGGCGACATCCTGTTCCTGTCCGACGTGGTCGCCGAGCTCGACGCGGCGCGCGACGCCGGGCTGCGCACCGTGCTGCTGGACCGTCGCGACGACTACCCGCAGCCGCGCACCGGCGCTGCCGCGAACGGACATCCGCGCGTGGAATCGTTCGCCGACATCGACCCCACCGCTTGAACCCGCAGCCGCTCGAGCGCCGCGCCATCGGCTGACGATCGTCCGCGCCTGCTCCGACGCCGCGCCTGGCTCAGCCCGCGCCAGCGCGGAATGCAAACGCAGGCCTGGCATCGCCACCACGGCTCTGTGGCAGCTGCCCCCCGATCAACGCGAAACCCGAGCTGCTGTGTAACCGGCATCCGCACGCCAAAGAAATCAGGGGCCGGCCTGAAGCGCCTCGTGCGGCTGCGGCGGCTGGTATTCCAGCAGCGAATAACTCGTGCTGGCGGTCACTTCGCCGCGCCAGCGGTCGAAGGCGCGCACGTCGATGCGGTGTTCGCCGGCAGCGAGCCGGGTCGGCAGCGCGGCGCGCCACAGATGCGCCGACACCTCGGCCTCCGGCGAGCGGTCGTAGCCGCGCAGCGCGCTGGCCTCGTCATCGCGCCGGTTCTCCGCCATCAGCCGCGGATCGGGCTGCAGCACTTTCTTCATCGGCATCCAGTCGCCGCCATCGACGCGGAACTCGACGCGGGTGTCTTCATCGCCCATGTAGACATTGGCGAACACGCCCCAGGCCGGATAGGCGCCGCGCCGCAGCACCCTGGGGGCGTGCAGGCCGATCTGGCTGTCCGCGGGATCGCGCGCCGCGTGCCAGGCCAGCGCATAGTCGCCGCCGGACTTGATCGTGAGCAGCGCGTAGCCGTTGGGCGTGCCGTCGGACATGGTGGCATCGGGGATCCCGTCGGCATCCCGGGCGCCGGCCCAGTACGAACCGCAGGCCGCGCCCAGGTTGAATTCGTGCAGCGGCTGCGCCCCCGTCCAGCCGTCGGCGGCGGCATGGTAGTAGTGGCGCTGGCTGTGGTTGTGCGCGCTCAGCACCAGCACGTGCGGGAACGATGCCAGCAGCGCGAACAGGCGATGGCGATCGGCGTCGCGGAAGCTGTCCTTGGCGGCGTCCTCGAACAGCGGGATATGCATCGCCAGCACCAGCAGGCGATCCCTGGGCAGGGTTGGCAGCCAGCGTTCGAGGAAGGCGAACTGGTCTTCACGGAAGCCGCCGATATAGGCCGGCTTCTGCCCGGGCCGGTAGATCACGTCGTCCAGCACGACGATATTGGCCAGCGCGGTCTGGCGGGCGAACGTGTCCGGGCCGATCCGCTGCTGAAACAGATGCAGCGACGCCTCGTCGCTGCTGGCGCCCGGGTCCACGTCGTGGTTGCCGGGGGCATGCAGCCACGGCACGCCCAGCGATTCGGTCAGCTGCTTCACCGCCGGCAGCAGTGCCGGCACATCGTCCACCAGGTCACCGAGGGTCAGGCCGAGGCTGGCATCGTGCCGGCCTTGCAGCGGCTGCACGATGTCGCGCCGGAAGTAGTCCACGTCGTCGTCGGATTTCACCTGCGGATCGCCGAACACCAGCACCTTGGCGGATTCGCCTGCCAGGCCACGCGGCGCGCGTCGATAGACGATGCAACCGGGGCCGGGGGCACGGGCGGCGCGCGGCAGCGGCAGCGGCGCCTCCACGGCAACAGGTACACAGGCAGGTCCGCCGGCGGCGGCCGGCGTGGCGAAAACAGGCAGCAGCGTAAACAGCAGGAGCAAGGGGAGGCGCAGGCGCATCCGCCGATTATGCGCGGCAAGCGCGGCCTGCACTAGAATCCCGGCATGGGGACGGGACATGCATGGCGCGCGCGGGAACGGGGGCGGCTGGCCGGCTGGCTGCTGGCGCTGGCCGCCTGCCTGTGCATGCTGCCGGCCTCCGCCGGCGAGCCGATGCTGCGCCTGGGCGCCGGCGATGCCAGCTTCCCGCTGGCCGGGGCGCTGCGCTACTGGCACGACGACTCCGCCGACGCCACGCCGGAACAGGCTTTCGCCCGGGCCCAGGCCGGCCGCTTCGTGCCGCTGCCCGACGGCAACCCCGCGTTCGGCTTCCAGACCGGGGCCTACTGGTTCCACCTGCCGGTCGTGAACCTGCAGCGCGACGAACCGGTGTGGATCCTGGTGCAGGAATATGCGCTGAGCGACAGGCTCGACCTGTACGTGCGCCACCCCGACGGGCGCCTCGAGCACACCGCGGGCGGCGACCACGTCCCGTTCGCGGACCGCTTCATCCGCTATCGGCACCCCAATTTCCGCCTTGACCTGCGGCCGGGGGAACCGGTGGAGCTGCTGCTGCGGGTGCAGAGCGAGAGCTCGATGCAGGTGCCGCTGGCGCTGTACACGCCCAAGGCGTTCGCCGAACTGCTGCGCGACGCCCAGTTCTCCAACGGCCTGTACTACGGCATCGTGCTGGCGCTGCTCTGCTACAACCTGGTGCTGTGGCTGATGCTGCGCGACGCCAGCTATTTCTGGTACCTGCTGCATACCGGTGCATTCGGACTGGTGCTGTTCACCCTCAACGGCTACGGCTTCGAGTACCTGTGGCCGACCTCCGCCTGGCTGGCCGACGCCTCGATCCCGCTGTCGATCTGCCTGGCCCTGATCGGCATGCAGCTGTTCGCGCGCAGTTTCCTGGACCTGCGCACGCGCTGGCCGCTTGGCGACAAGGTGTGCCTGGGCGTGGTGGCATTCTTCGCGATGCTGGGGGTGGCGGCGACCTGGCTGCCGTACAGCATCGCCACCCCCATCGCCTCGCGCGCGGTCCTGCTGGGCGTGGCCTGGATCATCATCGCCACCGTGGTGATGCTGCGCCGCGGTTACCAGCCGGCACGGCTGTTCCTGCTGGCCTGGTCGCTGTTCCTCAGCGGCACGGCAGCGTTCACCCTGCTGGCTTTCGGCGTGCTGCCGCAGAACTTCTGGACCCAAAACGGCGTGCAGATCGGTTCCGCACTGGAACTGCTGCTGCTCTCGCTGGCGCTGGGCAGGCGCTATGCCAGCCTGCGCGAGGAAAACATCCGCATCGTGCAGGAAACCAACGAAACCCTGGAACGCGGCCTGATCGACCGGACCCGCGAGCTGCGCACCACCATGGCGAAGCTGGGCGAGGCCAACGTCAAGCTGCAGGAGTACAGCCGGCGCGATCCGTTGACCGGCGCCTACAACCGCCGCCACTTCCGCGAAGCCTTCGCGCAAATGCTGGCGGCGCGCAAGGGCAGCGGCAGGCAGATCGCACTGCTGCTGCTGGACCTGGATTTCTTCAAGCGGATCAACGACAGCCACGGCCATCCCGCGGGGGACAGCTGCCTGGTGGAGGCGGCGCGCAGGATCGAGGAGGTGGCGGCGCAACGCGGCGGGCTGGTGGCGCGCTTCGGCGGCGAGGAATTCGTGGTGGCGCTGGCCTGCCGCGATGCCCAGGACGCCCTGCAGGTGGCGGAAGCGATCCGCCTGCGCATCCAGCAGGATCCCGTGCGCCATGAAGCGCTGGCCATCCGCCTGAGCGTGAGCATCGGCATCCACACGGTGTCAAGCGAGCGCGGCGACAGCGCGGAGGAAATCATCCGCATCGCCGACGAGGCGCTGTACCGCGCCAAGGGCGACGGTCGCAACTGCGTACGCCACTCGCTGACCACCGCCTGAGGCGGCGCGGGTCGCCGGGGCTCAACCGCGGCGCGCTGCCAGCACCTGCCTGGCGTCTTCCAGCGAGAGCCCGCGGGCGCGCAGCAACACCGTGAGGTGGTACAGCAGGTCGGCCGCCTCGCCCAGCAGCGCCTCGTCGTCCTGGGCCACCGCCGCCAGCGCGGTTTCCACGCCTTCTTCGCCCACCTTCTGGGCGATCCGGCGGATGCCGCCCTCGAACAGGCGCGTCGTGTAACTGCCCTGCGGGCGCTCGCGCTCGCGCTGGGCGATGAGGGCATCCAGCTCGGCCAGGCCGTCGCCCGGTGCGTCCGGGAAGCAGCTGGTGCGGTCGAAGTGGCAGGTCGGGCCGTGCGGCCGGGCCTGCACCAGCAGGGTGTCGGCATCGCAGTCGACGTCCACCGACACCAGCGCCAGCACATGGCCGGAGGACTCGCCCTTGGTCCACAGCCGCTGCTTGCTGCGGCTGTAGAACGTCACCTGGCCGCTGGCCAGCGTCGCCGCCAGCGCTGCGCGGTCCATGTAGCCCAGCATCAGCACGCGCAGCGTGGCCGCGTCCTGCACGATGGCCGGCAGCAGGCCGCCCTGCTTGTCCCAGGCCAGCGCCTCGATGTCGAACGTCGCCGTGCTCACAGCCGCACCTCGATGCCCTGCCCGCGCAGGAACCGTTTGAGCGCGGGGATCTCCACCGCGCCGGAATGGAACACGCTGGCCGCCAGCGCCGCGTCGACGTCCGCCTCGAGGAACGCCTGCGCGAAGTGCGCGGGTTCGCCGGCCCCGCCGGACGCCACCAGCGGCACGTGGCACAGGGCGCGCGCCGCGCGCAGCTGGGCGATGTCGTAGCCGCCGCGCACGCCGTCGCTGCCCATGCAGTTCAGCACGATCTCGCCGGCGCCCAGCCGCTGCGCCTCCTCGATCCAGTCCAGCGTGCGCTTGCCCGGCGCGCGCATCGCGTCGGGGCTGCCGGTGTGGCTGCGCACGCGCCACTCGCCGTCGGCCTCACGCACGGAATCGATGCCGACCACCACGCACTGCACGCCGAAGGCCTCGGCCAGTTCGGCGATCAGGGCCGGCCGCTCCAGCGCAGGGGTGTTGACGGAAATCTTGTCGGCGCCGGCACGCAGCACCGCGCGCGCATCCTCCACATTGCGGATACCGCCCGCCACGCAGAACGGAATGTCGATGAGGCGGGCCACCCGCTCCACCCAGCCGCGGTCCACGCTGCGGCCCTCCGGGCTGGCGGCGATGTCGTAGAACACCAGTTCGTCGGCGCCGGCATCGCGGTAACGCAGCGCCAGCTCCACGATGTCGCCCATGTCGACGTGGTCGCGGAAGCGCACGCCCTTGACCACGCGGCCGTCGCGCACGTCCAGGCAGGGAATCAGGCGGCGGCTCAGCATGCCAGCGCCTCCACCAGCGACAGGCGCCCATCCAGCAGCGCCTTGCCCAGCACCGCGCCAGCGCAGCCGGCGGCGCGCGCCGCAGCCACGTCGGCAGCATCGCGCACTCCCCCGCTGGCCTGCACGCGCACGCCGGGGTGGGCCGCGCACAGGCGGCGGTACAACTCGATGTTCGGCCCGGCCAGCATGCCGTCGCGGGCGATGTCGGTGCACAGCAGGTGCACCAGCCCGGCGTCCGCATAGCGTGCCAACAGCGCGTCCAGCGTCTCGGCGGCGACCTGCGTCCAGCCGTGCACCGGCAGGCGCCACGTGCCCGTCGCGTCCTGCCGTGCGTCCAGCGCGACGGTGATCCGCTCATTGCCGAACGTGGCCAGCCAGCCCATCACGGTATCGGGTGCCGTCACCGCCAGCGAACCCACCACCACGCGCCCCGCGCCGGCCTCCAGCAGCGCCGCCACGTCGGCCTCGCTGCGCACGCCGCCGCCGGTCTGCACCTGCAGGCCGGTGCGTGCACGGAGGTCGCGCAGCAGCGGCTGCAGCGTGTAGCCGCCGGCCTTGGCGGCGTCCAGGTCGACCAGGTGCAGCCACGCCGCGCCGGCCTCGGCGTAGCGCAGCGCGAACGCCAGCGGGTCGTCGCCGTAGCGGGTTTCGTCGGCGTAGTCGCCCTGGCGCAGGCGCACCACCTTGCCGGCGCGGACATCGATGGCGGGATAGACGATGAAGCTCATGCGGGGGTCCAGCGCAGGAAGTTGTCGAGCAGGCGCGCGCCGCTGGCCGCAGAGCGCTCGGGGTGGAACTGGGCACCGGCGACGGCGCCGCGCGCGACCATGGCGGCGAAACGTTCGCCGTGGGTGCACGCAGCGATGCAGTCGGCGGTCACCGGCGCCGCGTAGCCGTGCACGAAGTAGGCGGTGGCGCCCTGCTCGATCCCCGCCAGCAGCGGCGACGCGAGGACGAACGGCTCCAGCGCGTTCCAGCCCATATGCGGGACGCGCAGGCCGGGGCCACCCTGCAGCTTGCGCACGCGGCCGGGCAACAGGCCGAGGCAGGCGACATCGCCCTCCTCCGAGCCGTCGAACAGCAGCTGCATGCCCAGGCAGATGCCGAGCAGCGGCACCTCCGCGCGCGGCAGCACCTCGGCGAAGCCGCGCTCGCGCAGCAGCGCCATCGCGGGCGCCGCGGCGCCGACGCCCGGCAGCAGCACGCGCGGCATGCCGCGCAGGCCATCAGCGTCGCGCACGATGCGCGGGCGCGCGCCCAGCCGCTCCAGCGCGTAGCAGACCGAGCCGAAGTTGGCCCCGCCGGCATCGATGACGGCGACCTCGCTCACAGCGCCCCCTTGGTGGACGGCAGCTCCACGCCGTCGCGGCGGATCGCCTGGCGCAGCGCGCGCGCCACCGCCTTGAAGCAGGCTTCCACCTGGTGGTGGTCGTTCTCGCCGTGCACCTTCAGGTTGAGGTTGAGGCCCGCTGCGTCGCACAGGGAGCGGAAGAAATGCGGCACCAGTTCGGTGGGCAGGTCGCCCACGCGCTCGCGCCGGAACGCCGCCTCGAACACCAGGTACGGCCGGCCGCTGAAATCCAGCGCGGCGCTGGCGAGGCATTCGTCCATCGGCAGCACGAAGCCATAGCGGCCGATCCCGCGCTTGTCGCCCAGCGCCTCGCGCAGCGCCTGGCCCAGCGCCAGCGCGGTATCCTCGACGGTGTGGTGCTCGTCGATGTGCAGGTCGCCCTCGGCGCGGATCGCCAGCGCGAACCCGCCGTGCTTGCCGATCTGCTCCAGCATGTGGTCGAAGAACGCCAGCCCGGTGGCGACCTGCGGCTCGGCCACGCGGTCCAGGTCCACTTCGACGCGGATCTTCGTTTCCCGGGTGTTGCGCACGACCGTGGCCTGGCGCGGCGCGTCGGCCAGCACGTGGGCGATGCCCGCCCAGTCCCACTCGCCACCGAACTGCTCGGTGGCCAACTGGAAGCCGCGAATGCGCAGGTTGTCCGCGAACTGCAGGTCGGTCGGGCGGTCGCCCACCATCGCGCTGCGCGCCCAGTCGATGCCGCGGTCCTGCAGGTAGGCGGTCATCATGCCGATGCCGGGCTTGCGGTTGGGGCTGTTGTCGGCCGGCAGGCTGCAGTCGATCAGCTCGTCGCGGAATGTGAGCCCCTGGCTCTCGAACACCTGGCGCATCAGCGCATGCGGGCCGTCGAACGCCGCCTGCGGATAGGCGTCGGTGCCGAGGCCGTCCTGGTTGCTGACGATGACGAACTCGTAGCCGGCGTCGCGCAGCTTCAGCAGCGCGGGGATGACGCCGCGCACGAAGCGCAGCTTCTCGTAGGCGTCGATCTGGAAATCGGCCGGCTCCTCGATCAGCGTGCCGTCGCGGTCCAGAAACAGGATCGGGCGCAGGCTCATGCCGCGGCCTCCATGCGCAGGCCGTCCAGCGCGGCCAGCACCCGGCGGCATTCCTCCGCGGTGCCCACGCTGATGCGCAGGGCATCGCCCAGCTGCGGCATCGCGCGCATGTCGCGCACCACCACGCCGGCGCCCAGCAGCGCGTCGAACGCGGCGTCGGCATCCGCGAAACGCACCAGCAAGAAGTTGCCCGCCGACGGATAGACCCGGCGCACGCCCGCCAGCCCGCGCAGGCCGTCGGCCAGGCGCGCGCGCGCTTCGCGCACCGCCTCCATGCGGCTGCGGGTCAGCGCCAGCGCCTCCGGCGCCAGCGCGCCCAGCGCCGCATCCACCACCGGCTGCGGCACCGGATACGGCGCCTGGCAGCGGCGCAGCGCCTCGATCAGCGCCGGCGCACCGAGCACGCAGCCCACCCGCGCCGCGGCCAGCGCGTGCGCCTTGGAGAGGGTGCGCAGCACCGCGATGTTGTCGTAGTCGGCCAGCAGCGTGGTGGCGGACGGCACGTCGGCGTATTCCCCGTAGGCCTCGTCCACCACCACCAGGCAGCGGCCGCGCAGCCGCCGCGCCAGCGTGGCGATGGCGTCCAGCGGCAGCAGTTCGCCGGACGGATTGCCCGGCGAGCACAGGAACAGCAGGCTCGCCCCGCTTTCCAGCGCGGCATCGCCTATTGCGGCCAAATCGGCCCGCAAGCCGTCTGGTGCGTCCACCAGCGGCACCTCCACCAGGCCGGCGCCGTGCAGGCGCGCGCACACCGCGTACATGCCGAACACCGGCGGCGCGATGACGATGCGGCCGCGCCCCGGCGCGCAGAATGCGCGCACCAGCAGGTCGATGCCTTCGTCGCTGCCGCGGCCGACCAGCAGCTGCGCCGGCGCGACATCGTAGAGCCGCGCCAGGCGTTCGCGCAGCGCATCCGGCTGCGGCTGCGGGTAGCGGCGCAGGGCCGCGCCAGGGTCGGACGGGTTGGCCCAAGCGGATTCGTTGGCATTGAGCCAGACCGAACCGGCCAGCGCCTCGCTGCGCGCCGACTTGTAGCCGCCGAAGTCGCGCAGGTCCTCGCGCAACAGCGCGTTCACCGTGGTGCTCATGCCGCTTGCTCCAATCGCAGTTCGACCGCGCGCGCGTGGGCCTGCAGGCCTTCGGCATGCGCCAGGATGGCCGCGCACGGCCCGGCATTGGCAATCCCGGCGCGGCTGGCTTCCTGCACGGTGATGGCCTTCTGGAAGCTGGCCACGGACAAGCCGCTCCATGCGCGCGCGGCGCCGCCGGTGGGCAGGACATGGTTGCTGCCGCTGCAGTAGTCGCCCAGCGCTTCCGGCGTCCAGTCGCCGAGGAAGATGCTGCCGGCGCTGCCGATGCGGTCCAACCATGCACGCGGCTCGCGTACCGACAGGATCAGGTGCTCCGGCGCGTAGGCGTCGCTGATGGCGATGGCCTGCGCGATGTCGCGCACCAGCACCAGCCTGGACGCCTCCAGCGCGCGCCGGGCGATGTCCGCCCGCGGCAGCGTGGCCAGCTGGGCGTCGACCTCCGTCGCTACCGCGTCCAGCAGCGCAGGGCTGTCGGTCAGCAGCAGCACCTGCGAGTCGGGCCCGTGTTCGGCCTGCGACAGCAGGTCGGCGGCGACGAACGCGGCGTTGGCGCCGGCATCGGCGATGACCAGCACTTCCGACGGGCCGGCCGGCATGTCGATGGCGATGCCGCCCGGGCGCTGCGCGGCCTGCCGCTTGGCTTCGTCCACCCACGCGTTGCCCGGGCCGAACAGCTTGTCGCAGCGCGGCACGCTGGCGGTGCCCAGCGCCATCGCGGCGATCGCCTGGGCGCCGCCGAGCTTGAACACCCGCACGCCCGGCGCCTGCCGCGCCGCCAGCAGCACGGCCGGATCGGCGCTGCCGTCGGCGCGCGGCGGCGTGCAGAGGACCACTTCGGTACAGCCGGCCAGGCGCGCCGGCACGCACAGCATCAACGCGGTCGACGGCAGCGGCGCGCTGCCGGCCGGCACGTACAGCCCCACCCGGCGGATGGGCCGCTGCACCCGCCGGCAGGTCAAGCCGGGGGCGGTTTCCACCTCGTACGGGGACGCGATGCCCGCGCGGTGGAAGGCCTCGATGCGCGCCGCGGCCTCGGCGACGGCGGCCTGCACCTCGGCGGGCACCGCATCGGCGGCGCGGGCGAACTCGTCCGCGTCCACTTCGAACGCCTCCAGCGCCACGCCGTCGAACCGCGCGGTGAAGTCGCGCAGGGCGGCATCGCCACGCGCGGCCACTTCGTCGAAGACCGCCTGCACGCCGCTGCGCACGGCGTCCGACACCGCCTGCACCGGCCGCCGCAGCACCGCCTCGCGCGCGGGATCGTCAAGCTGGTTCCAGTCGATGCGCTTCATGCCAGCATCCGCTCCACCGGCAGCACCATCAGCCCACGCGCGCCGGCGCGCTTGAGGTCCTCCAGCCGCTGCCAGGTCATCGCGCCGTGGCAGAGCGCCTGCAACGCCAGGGTTTCGCTGCCATCCACCGCGCACATCGTCGGCGGCTCGGCATCCGGCAGCAGCTGCAGCACCTGCGGCAGCGCCTCGCGCGGGGTCTGGAACAGCAGCAGCTTGCTGTCGCGGATGCGCAGCACGCCGTCCATACGCCGCAGCAGCAGGTCGGCCAGCTCGGCGCGCACGTCGCCGAACGGCTGCACCGGCCCGGCCAGCACCGCCTCGCTCTGCAGGATGTCGAGCACCGGCTTGAGCTGGTTGGCGGCCAGCGTGGCGCCGCTGGAAACCAGGTCGCAGATCGCATCGGCCTGGCCCAGCCGCGGCGCGATCTCCACCGAGCCGTTGAGCATCACGATGTCGGCGTCGACCTGCTGCTGGCGCAGCCAGGCGCGCAGCTGGTTGGGATAGGTGGTGGCGATGCGCTTGCCGGCCAGCTGCGCCGGGCCCTGCCAGTCCCAGCCGTCGGGCACGGCGACGGACAGCCGGCAGCCGCCGAAGCCGAGCGCGCGCCACTCGCGGAACACCGGCGGCAGGCCGGCCTCGCTGCGCTCGCCCGCCTGTTCCAGCAGGACGTTGCGGCCGACCACGCCGAGGTCGCAGACGCCGTCGGCGATCAGGCCGGGGATGTCGTCGTCGCGCACCAGCAACAGATCGACCGGCAGCGATTCGCCGTAGCAGAACAGCTTGTCGCGGCTTTCGCGCCAGCTCAAACCCGCCGACGCAAGCAGTGCGCGGGCGGGCTCGCTGAGGCGGCCGTTCTTCTGGATGGCGATACGCAGGCGGTCGCGCCCGTTGGATGTAGCTGCAGTAGTCATCGTGGCAACTCAGGAAGAGGGATTGGCCAGGCCAAGACGGCTGGCAGCGATCCGGTAGCCGCCCGCACCGCGCTCGAGGCAGCGCGCCACCCGGCCGATGGTGGTCACGCTGACCCGGGTGCGTTCGTGGATCTCGCGATAGGGCACGCCCTGCAGCAGCTGCGGCACCACTCGCCAACGGTCGCCCATGGCCTCCAGCTCCGCCGGCGTGCACAGGTCCTCGAGGAAAGCGCGGACTTCCTCCGCGCTTTCCAGCTTCGCCAGCACCGCGGCCAATGCATCGATGGCAACCGCGGCGTCGTACTTGGGCAGGGGTTTGGGGCGTTGTTTCATGGGGCACTCGGGACGTTTGGCGACAGGCCCGCCGCCGGATCGCGGACGGCGCCTGGCTCTGGGTCAATGTAATAGCGTGCTAATACATTAATTCGATAGCTCGCGATTGGCAAGCCCACCGGAACAGGCCTATGCTGATTTCGATGCGCACGTTCATGATGCTGGTCTTGTCAGGCTTGGCGGCCCTGATCCCCACCCTGCCTGCGCTCGCCGCCGACGAGGGCGTTGCCCGGCGCGCAGATCGGGTCGAAGCCGAAGCGCAGCAATCGCCGCGGCCGGACGATTTGATCCTGGCGGCGCGAATCCAGCGCAGCTATGCCCGGAACTTCCGCGGCCTCGACACCGCGGAGCTGCTGCGCATGCACAGCGACGCCGACCTGAAGCAGCATTGGGCCGCTACGGAAACCGCGATCTTCTACGGCAGTGACGCTGACATCCTTGCCTCGGCGCAGCGGGTGCTGGGCGAAATGGAGCGCCGCGGCGTGGCGGACAACCGCGCCAGATCGCGCCTGTTCAACGCGCTGCTGGCTGCGGGACGCTTCGATGCCGCCGCTGCGCTGGCCGCCCGGCATCCGGACGCCGGGTTTCCCCGGGTTCCCAGGTCCATCATCGCAGCCGATCCCGGCCTGCCCAGCGCATGGCGCCTCGGCAACGACGGCAACACGCTGACCCGGATCGGCATCGACCTGGCTCCCCTGCAGATCATCGTCGTGGCGGGCTGTCATTTCTCGGCCGACGCGGCCCGCGACATCGCCAGCGATCCGGTGCTTGGCCCGGTGTTCGCGCGGCACGCGCACTGGCTGTCGTTGCCGCCCGGCCACGAGCAGCTGGACGCCCTGCAGGAATGGAATCGCAGCCATCCGCAGACGCCGATGCTGGCGATCCATGAGCGCAGCGAATGGGCGGTGATTCCGAAGTGGAACATGCCGACCTTCGCTGTCATCCAGGGCGGCAAGCTGATCGACAGCACGCAGGGCTGGCGCAGCGGCGACCCCGAATTCCGCGACCGGCTGATCGCATTGCTCAGGCGTGCCGGCTTGCTGCAAGCCGGCACCCGCTGAAGCCAGGGCGGAGCTGTCAGTCCGCGCGCACCGCCGCGAGGATGCATCCGTCCGCCACCATCGCCACCGCGGCGGCCACTTCGCCATCCAGCGCGCGGTCGCGGTCTAGGAAGGGGATGCGCGCGCGGATCGCGGCGTGGGCCGCAGCCACCGCGCTGCCCGGTTGGAATTCACCGGAACGGGCAAGCTGTTCGCGCAGCGCATCCACTTCCGCGAGGAACGCCGCGCGGTCGGGGGCATCCGGCAACGGGCCGCCGCCGACCTTGGCGGCGAAGCCGGCGGCATCGGTGCGACGGGCCAGCTCGCGGGCGGCATTGATCATGTCGCGGCGCAGGTCCAGGGCCTGGGCGGCGGTGAACAGTTCCAGCCCCAGCACCTTGCCCAGGTCCTGCGCCATCGCCAGCACGTGGCGCGCTTCGTTGGCGCCCATCGAGACGTGGTCCTCGGCATTGGCCGAGGTCGGGATGGAATAGACCGAGGCCGGCATCGCGCGGCTGGCAAGGTCGTTGACGATGGCCGCGGCGGTGTACTGCACGATCATGTGGCCGGACTCGGTGCCGTCCTCGTTGCCGATCAGGAACGGCGGCAGGCCATCGTTGGTAGCCGGATCGACCAACTTGTTTAGGCGACGCTCGCTGATCGACGCCAGCACCGGGATCGCCGCCTTCAGGTAGCTCATCGCCAGCGCCAGCGGCATGCCGTGGAAGTGGCCGGCGGAGATCACCTGCTCTTCCACGAATGCGGCGTCGGTCTTGTCCGGGAACACCAGCGGGTTGTCGGTCACCGCGTTGAGCTCGACGTCCAGCACCCGCTTGGCCTGCTCCAGCGCGTCGCGCACCGCGCCGTGCACCTGCGGGATGCAGCGCAGCGAGTAGCTGTCCTGCGGCTGGTGTTTCTTGCCGCCGCGGAACGGCAGGAAGCGCTGGTAGAACTTCTCGCGGCCATGGCGCTGGGCGAAACCCACCCAGTCCCAGCCGATGTCGAAGCCCAGCGCCTGCAGCGACGGGCTGTCCCAGCTGCCCGGCAGCCATTGGCGGAACTTCGGCACCAGGTGGTAGGCGATGTCGGACAGGGTGGAACCGTCCAGCAGGCGCCGCAGGTTGGCGGCGGTCTGCACCTGCCCCGGATGCGGGCGCAGCGCGTGCACTTCCGGCGCAAACGCCCCGAGGCGGCCGGCGAAGGCATCGATGGTCATTGCTGCGGCCAGGTCGGCTGTATCCAGCAGGTCGTCCAGCAGCTGCACCGCCAGCACGCCGGTGGCCAGCATCTGCGCGGTGCCGTTGTTCAGCGCCAGGCCTTCCTTGTACGACAGCTCGACCGGCCGCAGGCCCTTGCGCGCCAGCGCGTCGGCCCCCGGCATGCGCTGGCCATCGACGAAGGCTTCACCGCCGCCCAGCAGCACGATGGCCAGATGCGACAGCGGCGCCAGGTCGCCGGAGGCGCCCACCGAGCCCAGCTGTGGCACCACCGGCACGATGCCGGCATTGAGCATCGCCGCCAGCGCTTCCAGCGTCTGCACGCGGATGCCGGAATGCCCGCGCAGCAGCGTGTTGATGCGGATGCACAGCATCGCCCGCACCACTTCCGGCGCGAACGGTTCGCCCACGCAGACCGCGTGGGTGACGATCAGGTTGCGCTGCAGTTCGATATGCGGCGGCTGGCCGGACCTGGCCGCGCCCGACAGTTCGTCGCGCAGGCGGTGGCTGCCCAGCAGCTTGTCGGCGTTGCTGCCGAAACCGGTGGAAATCCCGTAGATGGGTTCCTGCTTCGCCACCTGCGCCAGCAGGAACTCGGCGGCATGCGCCACCCGGTCCAATGCCTTCGCATCCATCGCCACCCTTGCGCCATGGGCGACCTGCACCAGCTGGGCGCGAGTCAGCGACACGCCATCCAACATCACCACATCGCTCATCACGCCTTCCCCGCCGTGCTGCGCAGCTGCTCGCGTTCCACCAGCAGGGCCGCGGCCAGCTCGGTCTCCGCCACCTCGAACTGTTCGCCGCGGCGCAGGTCCTTGACTGTGACCACGCCACGCGCGGCCTCGTCCTCACCACGCATCACCACGAAGCGGATCCCCGCCTTGTCGGCGTACTGGAACTGCTTGGCCAGCTTGCGCGGCTCCAGCTGGGTCTCCACATTGAGGCCGGCCGCACGCATCCGCTGCGACAGCGCCAGTGCGTGCGCGAGCCCCGCGTCGTCCAGCAGCGCCACCAGCACGTCCACCGAACTGTCGGCGGTGGCGACCAGCCCGGCGTCCTGCAGCTGGTAGAACAGGCGCGTCAGGCCGATGGAAATGCCCACCCCCGGCAGCTTCGACTTGGTGTAGTGCCCGGCCAGATTCTCGTAGCGGCCGCCGGAGCAGATCGAGCCGATCTGCGGATAGGCGTCGAGGGTGGTCTCGTAGACGATGCCGGTGTAGTAATCCAGCCCGCGCGCGATCGACAGGTTCAGCGCATAGCGCGACTCCGCCACACCCAGCGCCTTCAGCTGGCCGAGGATCGCGCGCAGCTCCTCGCGCCCTTCCTCGAACAGCGGGGTGCCCGTGCCCAGCGCGTCGAGCTTGGCCAGCGCATCGGCATGTCCGTGCGAACGCACCTGCGAGAACGCCATCAACTTGTCGATGACCTCCGCGCCGAGCCCGAACCCCTCGCCCGCCAGCGTTTCGCGCACGGCATCCGCACCGCGCTTGTCCAGCTTGTCCAGCTCGCGCAGCACCAGCAGCTGCGCCTCGCCTTCGATGCCCAGGCCCTCGAAGTAGCCCCGCAGCAGCTTGCGGTGGTTGAGGTGGATGGTGAACTCGCCGATCGCCAGGCGCTCGAACACCGCCGCGATGACCGCAGGGATCTCGGCGTCGAAGCGCGGCGACAGCGCGTCCTTGCCGATCACGTCGATGTCGCACTGGTAGAACTCGCGGAAGCGTCCGCGCTGGGCGCGCTCGCCGCGATACACCCGCTGCATCTGGTAGCGCCGGAACGGGAACGCCAGCTCGTGCTCGTGCTCGGCCACGTAGCGCGCCAGCGGCACGGTGAGATCGAAGCGCAGCGCCAGTTCCGGCAGGCCTTCGGCCTGTTTCTCCAGCGCGCCGGTGGACTGCACGAAATACACCTGCCGCTCGGTTTCGCCGCCGGACTTGGTCAGCAGCACCTCGGACAGCTCCATCACCGGCGTTTCCACCGGCAGGAAGCCGAAGCGCTCGAAGGTCTGGCGGATGGTGTCGAGCATCCGCTGGAAGGCGATCTGGTCGCGCGGCAGCAGTTCCATGACCCCGGCGGGGGTGCGTGGCTTGATCACGTTGGGGCTCCGGTGGCGCGGAAAACAGCTAGTTTAGCGGGCGCGGCCGTTTCCCCGAAGGCCGCAAGCGGCATGTCGACGGCGAATGCATCGCGGGGGACTTGCCGAGGCCGGGACATGTCCCTAAAATGCGCGGCTCAGCTGTCGGGGTGTAGCTCAGTCTGGTAGAGCGCTACGTTCGGGACGTAGAGGTCGCAGGTTCGAATCCTGTCTCCCCGACCAATCAAATCAAGCTGTTGCGTAAAACCGCCGAAAGGCGGTTTTTTCGTTTTCCGGTCAGGAATCCTCGCTCCCTCGCACACTGGATAGGTGCATGAAGGCAGCTGAGTCCCTGCTTGCGGTGGAGAACATCGCTTACAGTTGCTGGCATTACCGCGGTAACAACGCTTCAAACATTCCGAAGGAATCCGATATTCTGGAAATCTTCCCCGCCGGGCCACCGCCACCCACATGCTCATCATCGTCGGCTTCATCGTCGTCACCCTCAGCGTCCTCGGCGGTTTCGTCGCCTCCCACGGCAAGCTGGCCGCGCTGTGGCAGCCTTTCGAACTGGTCATCATCGGCGGCGCCGCGTTCGGCGCATTCCTCGCCGGCACGCCGCCGAAAACGGTCAAGCAGACCTTTGCCGCCGTGCTGGGCGTCTTCAAGGGCCCGCGCTACCAGAGCAAGGACTACCTGGACGCGCTCAGCCTCCTGTACGAGCTGCTCAACCGGGCGCGCAAGGAAGGCTTCATGGCGCTGGAAAGCCACATCGACAATCCGATGGAAAGCGCGATCTTCGCGAACTATCCGGCGATCCGCGACGACCACCACCTGATGGACTTCATCACCGACTGCCTGCGCCTGATGGTGGGGTCCAACATCGAACCGCACGAACTGGAACCGCTGCTGGAACTGGAACTCGAAAAGCACCACCACGAAGAGCTGGCGCCCGCGCATGCACTGAACAAGGTAGCCGACGGCCTGCCCGGCTTCGGCATCGTGGCCGCGGTGCTCGGCATCATCATCACCATGGCCTCGATCGGCGGCGACATCGCCGAGGTCGGCGGCCACGTGGCCGCAGCGCTGGTCGGCACCTTCCTGGGCATCCTGCTGGCCTACGGCTTCGTGGCGCCGCTGGCTGCCGCGGTGGAGGCCCGCGCCGAGCAGGACGGGCGCATCTACGAATCGGTGAAGACCGCCCTGCTGGCGAGCCTGCGGGGCTATCCGCCGAAGATCGCGCTGGAGTTCGCGCGCAAGACCGTGCCGTCCGCGCTGCGCCCGGGCTTCTCGGAGTTCGAGCAGCACATCAAGGCGCTGAAATAGGCCATGGCCGGCAAGGACGAAAAGCCCACGGTCATCGTCCGGCGGGTCAGGAAGGTCCAGGGCGGCGGCCACCACGGCGGCTCGTGGAAGGTGGCCTACGCCGACTTCGTCACCGCGATGATGGCGTTCTTCATGGTGATGTGGCTGGTGGGCGCGCTGACCACGAAGCAGCGCGAAGCTGTGTCCGACTACTTCAAGAACCCCAGCCCCATCGCGGGCGCAAGCCCGGCCCCCGCGCCGGGCATGAACGGGCCCGGCGGCGCCAGCAACTCGATGATCAAGCTGGGCGGCACCATGGATCTGCCGAAAGGCCCCGGCGCCGAGTTCACCCGCACCCCGGGCGACCCTACCGAGGCGCAGCGCCGGGTGCTGGAAAAGCAGCGGCTGGAAGCCCTGAAGAAGGAGCTGGAAGAAGCCATCAGCAAGAGCCAGGCGCTGGAGCCGTTCAAGGACCAGCTGCTGCTGGATCTCACGCCGGAAGGCCTGCGCATCCAGATCGTGGACAAGCAGAACCGGCCGATGTTCGACCTCGGCAGCGCGCAGCTGATGTCCTATACCAGCGAGATCCTGCACGAGATCGCGCGGTTCGTGAACCGGGTTCCCAACCGCATCAGCCTGGCCGGTCATACGGACACCGCCAACTACGCCACCCGCATCGGTTACAGCAACTGGGAGCTGAGCGCGGACCGCGCCAATGCCGCCCGCCGCGCGCTGCTGGAAGGCGGCATGGCGGCGGCCAAGGTGGTGCGCGTGGTCGGCTTCGGCCCGGCGGTGCCGTTCGATGAAAAGAATCCGCTCAACCCGATCAACCGCCGTATCAGCATCGTGGTGATGACCAAGGAGGCCGAGGACGCGGCCCTTAACCGGAGCCAGAGCATGCCGGTGCCGGTGCCGGTGCCGTTGCCGGTGCCGGCGGCAGCGGCCACGCCCGCGGCGGCCAAGGCCGGCGGCTGAGCGCCGCGTTGCAGCTCACCGCCCTGTCGGCAGCGGGTGTCGGAGCTGGCCGTGCCCGCGCACCACGAAGCGCTCGATGGTCAGCGCTTCCACCCCCATCGGGCCGTAGGCATGCAGGCGGGTGGTGGAAATGCCGATTTCCGCGCCGAGGCCGAGCTGGCCGCCGTCGTTGAACCGCGAGCTGGCGTTGACCATCACCGCCGAGCTGCGCACCGCGTCCACGAACGCCTGCGCCGCCGCCGGGTCGGCGGTGGCGATGACTTCGGTGTGGTCGGAAGTGAAGCGCCGGACATGGGCGATCGCCTCGTCGAGGGAATCGACCACGCGGATGGCGATGACCAGGTCGAGGAATTCGGCCGCGTAGTCGTCATCGCTGGCCTCTGCCAGCGACGCATCGAAGGCGCGGGTGGCGGCATCGCCGCGGGCCTCGACCCCGGTGGCGCGCAGGGCCGCAAGCGCGCGCGGCAGGAACGCCGGCGCGATGTCACGGTGCACCAGCAGGGTTTCCAGCGCATTGCAGACGCCCGGGCGCGATGCCTTGCCGTCGATCAGCAGGCCCAGCGCAACGTTCACGTCGGCGGCGCGGTCCACGTACAGGTGGCAGACGCCCTTGTAGTGCTTGATGACAGGCACTCGTGCATGTTCGGCGACGAAGCGGATCAGGCTCTCGCCGCCGCGCGGGATGGCGAGGTCGATCAGGTCGGACAGCTGCAACAATTCCAGCACGTGCTCGCGCGCGGTGTCGACCACCAGCGAAACCGCCGCCTCTGGCAGGCCTGCGTCGCGCAATGCCGCGTGCAGGCACCCGGCGATCGCGGCATTGCTGGCCGCCGCCTCCGAGCCGCCGCGCAGCAGCACCGCGTTGCCGGCCTTCAGGCACAGCGCCGCCGCCTCCGCGGTCACGTTCGGCCGCGCCTCGTAGATCATCGCCACCAGCCCCAGCGGGATGCGCTGGCGCTCGATGCGGATGCCGTTGGGACGCACGTCACTGCGGGTGACCTTGCCGAGCGGATCGGCCTGCGCGGCCACCTCGCGCAGCGCCTCGGCCATGCCGCGCACGCGCTCCGGATCCAGCGCGAGCCGGTCCAGAGTCGCCTTGCCCGCGCCGGCTTGCCGCGCGCGCGCCAGGTCGCCGGCATTCGCTTCGAGGATCGCGTCCTGCCCGGCCAGCAGCCGTTCGGCCATGCCTTCCAGCAGCGCGCGCCGGGTCGATGCCTCGGCCGCCGCGATGGCGGCCTGCGCCGCACGCGCCGCCTGCGCCAGGTTCCGCACGTATCCGCTCATGCCGTGGTTTCTCCGTTGGTTTCGCCTTGCGGTTCGGCGGCCGGATGGCCGGCAGCGTGCAGCAGGACGAGGTCGTCGCGGTGGATCATGGCCTCGTCGTAGTGGAAGCCCAGCACGGCTTCGATCTCGCGGCTGTGGCGGCCGGCGATGCGTGCGCCGTCGCGCGCGCTGTACTGCGCCTGCCCGCGCGCCAACACGGTGCCGTCGGCAGCGCGCACCTCGATCACGTCGCCGCGGCGGAATTCGCCGGTCACGCCGCGCACGCCACCGGGCAGCAGCGAGGCGCCGCGCAGCAACGCGGCGCACGCGCCTGCGTCGACGTCGAGCACACCCGCCGCGGGTGCATGCCGCAGCCACTGCTTGCGCGCACGCAGGCGGCTGCCCTGTGCGTCGACCAGGGTGCCGCGCAGCTCGCCCTGCCCCAGTGCCGCCACGGCAGTCGCGTCGCGGCCACTGAACAGCGCGGTGGAGATGCCCGCGGCCGCTGCCTTGGCCGCGGCCTCCAGCTTGGTGCGCATGCCACCGGTGCCCAGCGCGCCGGCATCGCCAGCCATTCCCAGCACTGCCGGGGTGATCGCCTCGACGCGCGCCACTGGCCGCGCAGCGGGGTCGTGCCCCGGGTGGGCGCTGTACAGGCCGGCGATATCGGTGGCGATCAGCAGCAGCTCGGCGTCCACCAGCGACGCCACCGCGGCGGCGAGGTTGTCGTTGTCGCCCAGTTTCAGCTCATCGACGGCCACCGTGTCGTTCTCGTTGACCACCGGCACTGCACCCAGCCGCAGCAGTTCCAGCAGCGCGCCGCGCGCGTTGAGGTAGCGCCGGCGGTCGCGCAGGTCGTCGTGGGTCAGCAGCACCTGCGCCACCGGCGCCTCGAAGAAGCGCTGCCACAGGCCGACCAGCTGGGCCTGCCCAAGCGCCGCCAGCGCCTGCTTGGCCGCGATCGTGGGCGCTCCATCCGCGGCCCGCGGCAGCACCGCGCGCCCGGCCGCCACCGCACCGGATGACACGATCACCACCTCGCGCCCGGCCTGGCGGCTGGCCAGCACGAATTGCGCCAGCCCCAGCGCGAAGCGCGGGCTCAGGCCGCCGCCTTCGGCCGCGAGCAGGCTGCTGCCGACCTTCAGCACCGCGCGTTTCCACGGCGGCAATGGCTGTACCGGGAAGGCCAGTGCGTCCATGGCTCAGTGCGTGTGCCACTCGTGGACCACGACGTCCGATGCGCCGTGGACCGCCAGCGGATCCGACTCGGCGATCCTGCGCGCCTCCTCCACGCTGGCGATGCCGCGCAACAGGTAGGCGCCGCCGCTGCGGTCGGCAAAGCCGCCGCTGCAGTCCAGCACCCCCCGCGCGCGCAGTGCGTCGAGGAAGGCCGCGTGCGCCGGCAGCAGGCCAGCGTCGAAACCGGGGCGCCGCATCACCAGCACCAGGTGGCGCACGACCACGCCGCTCACAGCGCCTCCCAGCGCGCGCGCAGCACGTCCAGCCGCAGGTCCGCGGCGGCGCCCGGCGATGTGCGTGCAGCCAGCGAACCTTCCGGCGTGCGGCCCTGGCCCACCTCGTCGGCGGCCGCGGCCGCGGCCGCGGCCTTGTAGGCCTCGCGGAACGGCAGGCCGGCGATCGCGGCCTCCACCGCCACGTCGGTGGCGTACATGCCGGAATCGATCGCCGCGCGCAGGCGGTCTTCACGCCAGTCGAGGTTGGCCAGCAGCGCCGGCAGCAGCTCCAGCGCCGCCAGGCCGCGGCCGAAGCCGTGGAAGATCGCGCCCTTCGACGCTTGCAGGTCGCGGTGGTAGCCGGACGGCAGCGACATCAGCTGTTCGATCTCGGTGCGCGCGGCGGCCACGCTGGCGTGGGTGGCGCGCATCAGTTCGATCACGTCGGGGTTGCGCTTGTTCGGCATGATCGAACTGCCGGTGGTGTATTGCGCTGGCAGCGCGACGAAGCCGAACTCGGCGCTGGTGAACAGCGACAGGTCCCAGGCCAGGCGGCGCAGGTCCAGCGTCGCGCTGCCCAGCGCCTCCAGCGCAGCCAGCTCGAACTTGCCGCGCGAAAGCTGGGCGTACACCGGCGAGACCTGCATGCGCGCGAAGCCCAGCGCGCGGGTGGTGTGCTCCCGGTCCAGCCGCAGGTTGACGCCGTAGCCGGCCGCCGTGCCCAGCGGGTTGCAGTCCACCAGCGCCAGGGTGTCGGCGGCGCGCATGGCATCGTCGATGAAGGCCTCGGCCCAGCCTGCCCACCACATGCCGGCGGAGGACACCACCGCGCGCTGGATGTGGGTGTAGCCCGGCATCGGCAGTTCCTTCTCGGCCACGGCGCGGTCGAGCGCGACCCCCGCGATCTCGCGCGAAAGCCGCGCCACCCGCGCCAGTTTCTCCTTCAGCCACAGGCGCGTGGCCACCAGCACCTGGTCGTTGCGGCTGCGGCCGGTATGGATCTTGCGGCCGGCATCGCCGAGCCGCTCGGTCAGCCGCGCCTCGATGGCGGAGTGCCCGTCCTCGAAGCGCTCGTCCAGGACGAAGGCGCCGCTGCGGAAATCATCGGCCAAGTTCGCCAGCTCGCGCTTCAGGCCGCCCAGCTCGTCCGCGGTGAGAATGCCGATGCGCTGCAGGCCCTCGGCGTGCGCGGCGCTGGCGGCGATGTCGTGCAGGAAGAACGCGCGGTCCAGCAGCACGTCGTCGCCGGCCAGGAAGGCCTGGATGCCGGCGTCCACCGCTACGCCGGGTTTTTGCCACAACAGATCGGACATGTTGCCTCCACGCATTGCAGTTGTAGGAGCACCCAGGGGTGCGATGGTTTCCGTGGGACCGACCGACAGGCGCGCGAAGAGATCGCACCCCTGCGGTGCACCTACAGCGGGATCGCCATGAATTCGTCGAGGCCGAAGGCCAGGTTGAGATTCTGCAGCGCCTGGGTGGCCGCGCCCTTGAGCAGGTTGTCCTCGGTCACCACCACCACCAGCCGCCGGCCGTCGCCGGACAGGGCGAAGCCGCCGATCTCGACGTGGTGCCTGCCGGCGATGCGGCTCACCCACGGCGCCTCGTCCTGCACCCGCACAAGTGGCTCACCGGCATAGCGGCCGCGGTAGCGCGCCAGCACTTCTTCTCGCTCGAACGCGATCGACAGGTGCAGGTTGGCGGTCAGGGTGATGCCGCGGAAATGCGGCGCCACGTGCGGCATGAACTCCACCGCGTGCCCCAGCTGTGCCGAGACTTCGCGCTCGTGCACGTGGCCGGTGAGCGCGTACGGCATCAGGTTGTCCCGCAACAGCTGGACATTGTTGCGGTCGCCGGGCGTGGTGCCGGCACCGGAGTAACCGCTCACCCCGAAGCACTGCGCCGGACCGTCCAGCACGTTCGCCATCGGCGCGATCGCCAGCTGCATGGCGGTGGCGTAGCAGCCGGGGTTGCTGATGCGCTTCTGCCCGGCGTAGCGCGTGCGGGTCAGTTCCGGCAGGCCGTAATACCAAGTGGGGTCGAAACGATAGTCGGCGGACAGATCGACCAGCACCGGATCGGCGCCGGCGTCGTCGAACTGCTGGACGATGTGCGCGGCCTTGCCGTTCGGCAGCGCCAGCACCACGGCGTCCGCACCCAGCCCCGGCAGGTCGCGGTAGTCGGGCGAGCTGTAGCGCAGCTCGCCCGTGAAGCCAGGGTTGTGGTCGGCCACGCGCCGGCCGTCCAGCTCGCGCGAGGTCACGAACGCCAGCTCGAAGCGCGGATGCGCCGAGAACAGGCGGATCAGCTCGGCGCCGGTATGGCCGCGCGCGCCGACCAGGCCAACCTTGATCCCGCTCATGCCGGCTCCTCCAGCGTCGCCGGCCGCTGGGCGCACAGCGCCACGTAGCGTTCGATGCGGTCGAAGCCCGCATCGCCATACCAGTACACCTTCCACTTCTCCTGCTTGATGCAGCCGTCGGACTCGGCGTCGTAGAACGCGTTGACCGGGTTGCCGTGGCGCGAGCGCCAGAACAGCGCCGGGTTCTGCTCGCGCATCACCAGCCACACCGCGCGGCCCAAGCCCTCGCCCTGCGCTTCGTCCAGCACCGCGAACTTGTCCAGGTACACGCCGGCGTCTTCCTGCGTGAGGATCACCGCCGCGCGATAGTGCTCGCTGACGTAGGCGCGATGCAGCTTCGTCGTCTCGAAATAATCCGGCAGCAGCTTGCGGCCGAACGCCGATTCGATCAACCCGCGCAGCCGCGGCAGGTCGAAGTCGGTCCACGCAGCGCCCTGCAGCACGCGCTCGCCGCGCCGCACCAGCGTGCCCGAGCCCTTGTGGGTGAACAGTTCCTTGGCCAGCTCGTCGGGCCGGGTGATGGACACCGAGGACGCCTGCGGCAGCCCGTCCAACAGGTCCTTGATCTGCTCGAGCTTCACCCGCATGCCGCCTTCGATCCACGGCTGCTGCATCAGGTGGTCGTATTCGGTGGACAGGTTGATCGAGTCGATGACGTGGCCTTCGGCATCGAGCAGCCCGCCGGTGCCGGTAAGGAAAACGATCTTGTAGGGCTGCAGCTCCTGCACCAGCTCGTTGGCGGCGAAGTCGGCGTTGACGTTGAGGATCTGCCCGCCGATGGTTTCCCCCAGCGAAGCGATCACCGGGATCGAACCGGCCTGCAGGCTGGCCTGGATCGGCGCCAGGTCGACGCGCTTCACCTCGCCCACCAGGCCGTAGCGCCCGCGGTCCATGTAGTCCGCTTCGAACACGCCGGACACGATCGATGTGGCGCGCGCGTCCGCCGCCTGCAAGGCTTCCACCAGCTTCAGGTTCTGCGCGTGGAAGACCCGGCGGACGATGGCCAGTGCCTCCGGCGAAGTCACCCGCAGGCCGTCGATGGTCTGTTTCTGGATGCCGGCGGCGGACAGTTCCGCATCGAGCTGGGGGCCGGCGCCGTGGATGACGATGGGGGTCAGGCCCACGTCCTGCAGGAAGGCCAGCGAGGACACCAGTGCGTCGAGGTCGTCGCGCAGCACCGCGCCGCCCACCTTGACCACGGCGAAGCGCGCCGCGTCGAGCTGCGAGAAGCGCTTCAGGTACTGGCTGATTTCCTTCGCGCTGCCCATGCTGGACAGCAGCCGCACGATGGTCTGGCGCGTCTGCGGATCGTGCACGGCGTGCGGGGAGAGGATCGGGGTCACGGCGGGTCAGGTTCCAAGGATGCGGGTGATGGAATCGGCGTAGCGCTGCAGTTCGTCCAGCGCCACCCACTCGCCGGCGGTATGCGCCTGGGCGATGTCGCCCGGGCCATAGACGAAGGCGGTCAGGCCGGCCTGCGAGAACAGCGAGGCCTCGGTCCAGAAATCGACGGCGTTGCCGATCGGCAGGCCCAGCGCGTCGGCGAGGTCGCGCGCGGCCAGCCGGCGCTCCTCCGCGGTGGCGATGTCACCGGCCGGCAGCGACGGCCCACGGAAAGTCTCTTCGTAGCGCTCCAGCGCGCCCACCGCGGCGCAGGCGCCGAAGCGGACGTGCAGCCCGTCGATGTCATGCGACGGCAGCGGGCGGAAACCGAAGCGGACCTCGGCGCTCGGCGCGATCACATTGGCCTTGATCCCGCCCTCGACCTTGCCGATGTTGAAGCGCAGGCCGGTCAGACCGCCGAAGCGCGCGTGCGCCTCGCCCTCCACCAGGTCCAGTGCATTCGCGCCCCAGCGCATCGCCTGGTGCAGCGCGTTGGCCTGCATGGCGTTGGCGCCCGAGGCGTGCCCGGCCTCGCCCTTGAAGCGCAGCAGCACCGAGCTGATCCCGCGGTGGGCCAGCACCGCCTCGCAGCGGGTGGGCTCGGCGATGATCGCCTCGGTGAAGCCGCGATCCCGGGCAAGGAACGCCGCGATGCAGCGCGGATCGTTGGCTTCCTCGTCGCTGGAGAACAGGAACGCCGCGTCGCCCGAAGTCGCATTGGCCGCGGCGAGGAGCCCCGCCGCCGCACCCTTGATATCGCAGGCGCCCAAGCCGATGGCGCGGTCGCGCGTCACCCGCAGCCGCAGCGGATCGCCATCCCAGGCCTCGGACGAGGGCACCGTGTCCAGGTGCACGTTGAAGACGCGCTGCGGGGCGCCGCGCACGGCCAGCAGCGACACCGCGCCGTCGCCGTAGTCGACCACGTCGCAGCGGAAGCCCGGCAGCTGCGCCCGCAGATAGTCGAAGATCCCGCCGGTGCCGATCCGGCGCGGCGGGTTGCGGGTATCGAAGGACACCAACGCTTCGAGGTGGCGGAGAACATCTTCAAGCATGTAAGGGGTTCGCTCTTGCTCGTCATCCCCGCGAGGGCGGGCATCTTTTCGCAGACTTGTGTGTCTGCGTATCCAGTTCTTGGCAGTGAGTTGAAAATCCGGACGCTGGATTCCCGCTTTCGCGGGAACGACAGCCTCAGCCGTTCACTTCGGCCCACAGCGTGCTGCTCATGCCGAACAGCTTGATGAAACCCTCGGCCTCCTCCACGCCCCAGTCGGCCGACTGCGCGTAGGTCGCGCCCTTGGCGTTCAGCAGGTGCGGCGAGCGCACGGCTACGGCATCCACCCGGCCGCCGCTGGTGCGCAGCACCACCTCACCGTTCACCGTCCGCTGGCTGGAGGCCAGGAACGCTTCCAGATCGGTCTTCAGCGGGTCGTGGAAGAAGCCCTCGTAGACCAGCTCCACCCACTTGCGGGCGACGTCCGGCTTGAAGCGGTTCTGCTGCTTGGTCAGCACCGCTTCCTCCAGTGCGCGGTGCGCGGCCAGCAGCGCGGCCAGGCCCGGCGCCTCGAACACGATGCGGCCCTTCAGGCCAATGGTGGTGTCGCCGGTGTACATGCCGCGGCCGACGCCGTACTGGGCGAACATGGTGTTGAGCTTGGCCAGGATCTTGTCGCCCGGCAGGTCATGGCCGTCCAGCGCCACCGCCTCGCCGTTCTCGAAGCGCAGCGTCACTTCCAGCGCCTCCGCCGGCCAGTGCTCGCGGCGCGCGCACCAGCCGCGCGCGCCCTCGCCCGGCGCTTCCCAGGCATCGATCTCGCCGCCGGACATGGTCACGCCCAGCAGGTTCTCGTTGATGGTGTAGGCCTTCTGCTTGGCACGCACGCCGAAGCCGCGCGCCTCCAGGTAGGCCTGTTCAAAGGCGCGGGTCTGGGTGTGCTGCTTCTGGATCTCGCGGATCGGCGCGACGATTCGGTAGTCGCCCTGCGCCTTCACGGCGAGGTCGAACCGCACCTGGTCGTTGCCCATGCCGGTGCAACCGTGGGCGATGGCATTGGTGCCCAGCTCGCGCGCCCGCGCCAGACTGGCGTCCACGATCAGGTAACGGTCGGAGACCAGCAGCGGGTACTGGCCCTGGTAACCCTCGCCGGCCCACACGAACGGCCTCACGAAGCCGGACCAGATGGCAGGGCCGCCGTCGACGGTGACGTGCGAAGCCACGCCCAGCTCGGCGGCGCGGGCCTCGATGGTGGCGCGCTCGTCGGCATCCACGCCGCCGGTGTCGGCGAACACGGTATGCACGTTCCAGCCCTGCTCCTTCAGGTAGGGCACGCAGAAGCTGGTGTCGAGGCCGCCGGAGAAGGCCAGGACGATGTCGCGAGAGTCGTTGGGGGCGGTCATGGAGGGTGTCCGAGGGGGGAACGAGGGAGAGGAATCGCCGCTCAGCGCAGCAGCGCGGCCATCACGGCCTTCTGCACGTGAAGGCGGTTTTCGGCTTCGTCGATCGCGATGCAGCGTGGGGAATCCATCACCGCGTCGGTGGCCTTCACGTTGCGGCGCAGCGGCAGGCAGTGGGAGAACACGCCGTCGTTGGTCAGCGCCATCTTGGCCTCGTCGACGATGAAGTGCTTGTAACGGTCGCGGATGGGCTTTTCCGGCTCCCAGTTGCCGAAGAACGGCAGCGCGCCCCAGCTCTTGGCATAGACCACGTCGGCGCCAGCATAGGCACTCTCGATGTCGTGGCTGACCTGCAGCGAGCCGCCGCTTTCGGCCACGTTCTGCGCGGCCCAGCTCATGTAACGCTCGTCCAGCACGTAGTCCGGGGTCGGGCACAGCAGGGTCACGTCCATGCCCAGCCGGGTGGCGATGGTCAGCGCCGAATTGGCGACCGCGGTGTTGAGCGGCTTCGGGTGGTAGGTCCAGGTCAGCACGTACTTCCTGCCGCGCAGGTCGCTGGTGCCGAAGTGCTCCTGCAGCGCCAGCGCATGGGCCAGCTCCTGGCAGGGATGGGTGATGGTCTCCATGTTGATGACCGGCACCGTGGAGTACTTGGCGAACGCCTTCAGCACCCGGTCCTCGCGATCCACCGACCAGTCGACGAACTTCGGGAACGCGCGCACGCCGATCAGGTCCACGTAGCGCGCCAGCACCCGCGCCACCTCGGCGATGTGCTCCTCGGTGTCGCCGTCCATCACGGTGCCGAGGTCGAACTCGATCGGCCACGCATCCTTGCCCGGCTGCAGCACCACCGCGTGGCCGCCCAGCTGGAACGCGCCCAGCTCGAAGCTGGTGCGGGTGCGCATGGAGGGGTTGAAGAACACCAGCGCGATCGAGCGGCCCTTCATGGCATCGCCCAGCTTGCTGCGCTTGAACGCGGCGGCCTGCGCCAGCAGCGCGTCCAGGTCGGGGCGGCTCCAGTCCTGGGTGTTGAGGAAGTGCTTCATGGGATCGGCTCGAGGGGATGGGAAGGTTTACAGGGCCGGAAACGCGAGAACCCAGCCTGGGGCTGGGTTCGGATGGTGAAGCACGACGACGCGTCCGGATTACCCAGCGGAATGTGGGGGTTCCGGTCGGCGCGCGCGCGACGTCATGCCGGAGGCCATCCGGGCAGTGTCAGCGTGGCGCGTGGCGAGGTGGGCGTTCATCGGGGCGGCATGCTCGCACGCCGCGGGGTCCTGCGCAAGCGATCAGTCGAACGGCTGGGGGGCGATGGAAACACGGATGCGCAGGCGGTTGCCGGGGTCGCGATCCATGCGGGTGCGGAACTTGCTGCCGCGGTACATGTAATCCACGTCGTAGGCGATGGTGCGGCGATGCTCCTTGGCCACCGGCTCCATCCGGCAGTTGCGGGCATCCTCCTCGTCCCTGTCGCCGCTGCCGCGGCTGCGCACCGCGCTCATCACCCGTGCAAGGGTGGCGCTGATGGCGGGCTCGCGGGGATCGCAGACCCGCTCCATCGCGGTGGTGCGCAGGACCTGGTAGACCGGGCGTACCGACAGCACCTGCGCGTAGTCGTAGCGCACGTTCTCGACCGGCAGCACGACCTCGCGCCCTGCGTCCTGCGAGAACGCCGCGGCCGCCGCACACAGGCCCAGGGGCAGGCACAACGCGGCGAGGAATCGGGAGACGGACATGCGCGGAGTTTATCGGCCCGCGGCCGGCACCGCATGAATCGACGCTGTCGCGGCGGCCGGCGCTGCGCGGCCGCTACAATGGCGCATCCCACGCGCGTCCCGCCATGAGCCCTTCCAACACGCTCCACCTCTACAACACCCTGAGCCGCCGGACCGAGCCATTCGCGCCGCTGTCGCCCGGGTGCCCAACCATGTACGTGTGCGGGCCCACCGTCTACAACTACGTGCACATCGGCAACGCCCGCGGGCCGGTGGTGTTCGGGGTGCTGGCCGCACTGCTGCGGCGCCGCTACGGCGGCCTGCGCTACGCCCGCAACATCACCGACGTGGACGACAAGATCAACGCGGCGGCGAAGGAACTGGGCACGCCGATCGCCGCGATCACCGACAAATACGCCGACGCCTACCGCGAGGACATGGCGGCGCTGGGCGTCGCCGGCGACTTCGCCCCGGACATCGAGCCGGCGGCGACGGCGCACATGCCGCAGATGATCGCGATGATCGAGCGCCTGATCGCCGACGGCCACGCCTACGCGGCGGAGGGCCACGTGCTGTTCTCGGTGGCCAGCTTCCCGGGCTACGGCAAGCTGTCGCGCCGCGATACCGACGAGATGCTGGCCGGCGCGCGCGTCGAGGTGGCCCCGTACAAGCGCGATCCCGGCGATTTCGTGCTGTGGAAGCCCTCCACCGACGACCTGCCGGGCTGGGATTCGCCCTGGGGCCGCGGCCGCCCGGGCTGGCACATCGAATGCTCGGCGATGGCCGAGGCCCACCTGGGCGAAACCATCGACATCCACGCCGGCGGCGTGGACCTGCAGTTCCCGCACCACGAGAACGAGGTGGCGCAGAGCGAGTGCGCCCACGGCGGCAGGCCGTTCGCGCGGTTCTGGCTGCACAACGGCATGCTGAACTTCGGCGGCGCCAAGATGGCCAAGTCGGTCGGCAACATCCAGCGCGTGCACGATCTGGTGAAGGCGCATCCGCCCGAGGCGCTGCGCTACGCGCTGCTGTCGGCCCACTACCGGCAGCCGCTGGAGTGGTCGGACGGGCTGATCGAGCAGTGCGTGCGCACGCTGGACCGCTTGTACGGCACCCTACGCGACCTGGCGGACGTCGAGGCCGAGCCGGCCACGCCCGCCAGCATCGAAGCCGCGCTGGACGACGATCTCAACACCCCGGCGGCGCTGGCCGAAATTGCGCGCATCGCCGGTGAAGCGCGCAAGGCCGCATCGACGGAAGACAAGACCGCGCTGAAGGCGCAGCTGCTCGGCGCAGGCAAGGTGCTGGGACTGCTGCAACAATCGCCGGCCGACTGGTTCGCCCGCGGCGCCTCCGGCGACGACGACGCCCGCATCCAGGCGCTGGTGGACGAGCGCAACGAGGCGAAGAAGTCCCGCGACTTCGCCCGCGCGGACGCGATCCGGCAGCAGCTGGCCGACGAAGGCATTCTGCTGGAGGACACGCCGCAGGGCGTGCGCTGGGTGAGGAAGCGCGCATAGCCGGTGCCCTATCGGCACCGGCTGCGCTTCCGAACGCCCGGCCAGGGATGGCCGGGCCGGACGATCCGAATCATGGATGCAGCGCCACGGATGGCAGCCAGCAAGTTCCCGGAAACGACATGACCGATAACCCCTTCCCCCTCGAACCAACCGCCGCCGACGCCCAGGCCGCCATCGCCGACGAGTTCGGCTTCTTCGGCGACTGGTCGGAGCGCTACCAGTACCTGATCGACCTGGGCCGCAAGCTGCCGGAATTCCCGGAAGCGTGGAAGACCGAGGAACACCGCCTGCAGGGCTGCCAGTCGCTGGTCTGGATCGTGGCCGAAGGCAACGCCGACCGCCTCGATTTCCATTCGATCAGCGACTCGGCCATCGTCTCCGGCCTGATCTTCCTTGCGCTGCGGGTGTATTCCGGGCGCAGCGCGGCGGAAATCCTCGCCACCGAACCGGACTACATCGCCTCGATCGGCCTGTCCAAGCACCTCTCGCCGACCCGCAGCAACGGTCTGGCCGCGCTGCTGGCCTTCATCCGCGACCGCGCCCGCACCGCTTTGCCGGAATGAGCGCGGCGCCAGCCCCGCCACTGCGCAGCCGCGGCTTCCGCTGGCTGCTGCTGTACCGCATCTGCACCCTGCTGTCCTACCAGATCGTCGCGGTGACGGTGGGCTGGCATATCTACGAACTCACCGGCGATCCGCTGGCGCTGGGGCTGGTGGGGCTGGCGGAAGTGGTGCCGTACTTCTGCATCGCTCCGTTCTCCGGCTACCTGGTCGACCATCTGCCGCGGCGCAAGCTCGGCGCAGCCGCCTGCACCCTGCTGGCGGTCAATGCCGGCGTGTTGGCGCTGATCGCCAGCGGCGCCCTGGCCACCCATGGCACCTGGCCCATCTATCTGGCGGTGGCGGTGGGCGGCATCGGCCGCTCCTTCCTCGGCCCGGTCTACAACGCGCTATTCGCGCGGGTGCTGCAGCGCGCGCAGTTCGGCCACGGCGCCAGCCTGGGCAGCGTGGTGTTCCAGGTCGGGCTGGTGCTTGGTCCCGCGGCCGGCGGCGTGCTGGTGGGCTGGATGGGCAAGCCCGTGGCCTACGCCGTGGGCACCGGGTTCGCCCTTCTGGCCGCCGCCACCCTGCTGGCGATGCCGGTGTCCGAGCCAGCGCTGCCGCAGCAGCGCGGGCCGATCTTCCGCAGCATCGCCGAAGGTGCGCGCTTCGTCGCCGGCAACCAGATCATGCTGGGCGCGATGGCGCTGGACATGTTCTCGGTGCTGCTGGGCGGGGCGATGTCGATGCTGCCGGCCTTCATCAAGGACATCCTGCATGAAGGCCCGGAGGCGCTGGGCATCCTGCGCGCGGCGCCGGCGGTGGGGTCCATCGCGATCGCACTGTGGCTGACCCGCCACCCGCTGCAGCGCCACGCCGGGCGGGTGCTGCTGGTGGCGGTGGCCTGCTTCGGCCTGTGCACCATGGCCTTCGCGCTGTCCCGGCACCTGTGGCTGTCGACCCTGCTGCTGGTGCTGTACGGCGTCTGCGACGGCGTCTCGGTGGTGATGCGCTCCACCATCATGCAGCTGGTCACCCCGGACGAGATGCGCGGGCGGGTGTCGTCGATCAACGGCATCTTCGTCAGTTCCTCGAACGAACTGGGCGCGTTCTACGACGGCGTGATGGCGCGGCTGATGGGGCTGGTGCCGGCGATGATCGTGGGCGGGTTCGTGACCCTGGGCGTGGTCGCCACCACCGCCCGGCTGGCGCCGCGGCTGCGCCGGCTGGACCTGCGCGAACTGCAGTAACCGCCGCCGCCCGCGCTAAACTAGCGGCCTCGCAGCAACGCTCCACGGAATCCGCGCCATGCCCTTCGTCGTCACCGAAAACTGCATCAAGTGCAAGCACACCGACTGCGTCGAGGTCTGCCCGGTCGATTGCTTCCACGAGGGCCCGAACTTCCTGGTGATCGACCCCGACGAGTGCATCGACTGCACCCTGTGCGAGCCCGAGTGCCCGGTCGGTGCCATCTTCCCGGAAGAAGACGTTCCCGCCGGCCAGGAAGTGTTCATCGGCCTGAACGCCGAGCTGGCGAAGGAATGGCCGGTGCTGACCGTGCGCAAGGAACCGCCCGCCGACGCCGCGGAATGGGACGGCAAGCCGAACAAGCTGCCGCTGCTGGAACGCTGAGCCGGTCGGTTCCGACGCCGCCCCGCTGCCCGACGCGCTGAATCGCGGCGCAAGCGCCCCGATAGGCCGCGCCTGCGGTTCCTTCCATGCCGCCACGCATCGCGTGGCGCTCGCCCAACGCGTCGGCCAACGCCAGCGTTGCGGATGCCGTGTTGACGGGCCCGCAGACAAACAGCGCTTCGCGCCGTGGACGCGAAGCGCATGCACGATGTGGCGGCAGCGCGGCCCGGGAGTGGATCGCAATCCCCGCGGCCGGGGGCGGGGAACGCCCGGGTTACGGTGCGATCGCCGCCTTGAGCAGGCCGATCAGCTTGCCCGCCGCCTCGCCACTGGGCGGAAGACCGCGCGGATCCACCGCGGACACATAGGTGCCCTCGCCTGCCTTGGTCACGCGCACCAGGAACTTGCTGTCCATGTAGTCCACGTCATAGGTGCCCAGGATCTCGGCCTTGCTGGCGATCTTCACGCCGCTGGTGGCGGCCAGCACTTCGCCCACCTTGGCGAAGACAGCATCGCGCTCGCCGACGGCGTTGAAGCCCACCGGGGCCACCGCGCCCGGCCGGGCGGCCTGGGCAGCGGAGGCGGTGACGCTGTTGCCGGCGGTCGGCAGCGCCATCGCCCGGTCCGCGGACGGGCGGTCCAGGTCGGGCGGCACTTCCAGCGGGCGCGATTCGCCGCTCTGGGTATACAGCTCGTTCTTCTTCTTGAACCAGTGGCAGCCGGACAGGCTGGTCGCCAGCAGGATGGCGACGAGCGGGGCGGCCGTGGACGCGCGGAACATGCGGTGCATCTGGATCTCCTGTCAGGCCGCGTCGGCGCGGCTGCGTTGTTCGAGTTGGCGGATGGCCGCGTGCAGGCGGGCGGCCTGCCCGGCATGCGCGGATGATAGCGGTTGCAGCGGCAGGCGCAGGCCATGGCCGATACCGTCCAGCGCCAGCAGCGCCTTGACCGGGATCGGGTTGGGTTCCACCCCGAGGAAGTGGTAGAGCCCGGCCAGCGCCTCGTCCAGCGCCTCCGCACCGGCCGCATCGCCACCTCGGGCCAGGTCGCACAGGCGGCGGAAGGTGGCCGGCACCACGTTGGAGGCCACCGACACCACCCCGTCGGCGCCGGCCAGCATGGCTCGCACCGCGGTTGGGTCATCGCCGCTCAGCACCGCGAAATCCTCGCGGCGCAGCGGCAGCAGCGCCGCCATCCGGTCCTCCTCAGCGCGCGCTTCCTTGATGCCGACGATGTTGGCGTGCACCGAAAGCTCGCCGACCGTCTCCGGCACCATGTCGCAGCCGGTGCGGCCGGGCACGTTGTACAGCACCACCGGCAGCCCGCCGTCGTCGGCCACCGCGCGGAAATGCGCCAGCAATCCGGCCTGGGTGGGGCGCACGTAGGGGGGTGTCACCACCAGCGCGGCATCCGCGCCCAGCGCGGCCACCCGCCGGTTGAAGCGGACGGTCTTGGCGGTATTGGACTGGCCGGTACCGGCCAGCACCGGCATCCGGCCGGCCGCGAACTCCACCGCGGCGGCCAGCAGGCGGTCGTACTCGTCATCGAACAGCGCGGCGGCCTCGCCGGTGGATCCCGCCACCACTACCGCCTGCGTGCCCGCCTCCAGCTGCGCACGCAGCAGCCGCTCCCAGGCGGGGAAATCGATATCGCCGGCGGCCGTGAACGGCGTCGCCAGGGCGGTGATGCTGCCGGAAAGTCGCAAGGGGAAAGGCTCGGGCAAGGCGCCGCGCGGGACGCGGGGCGCATGGGGGAAACTCGCGTATGGCCTTGATCTTACTTGCGGCTCGAAAGCGCCGGCAAGTATGCTGGCGACCATGCGGCCATGTACTGGCGGCACTTCCCCACGCCTGGATCCCCCGCTTTGAGCAAAACCGCCGCCCCACGGCCCCAGCCGAACGAGAACCACCTGCTGATCAACGCGTACACCACGCATCCGCAGTCGCCGCTGCTGGCCGTCACCCGCCGCATCGCCGACTCAGGCTGCAACCTGGTCGATACGCGGCTGGCCACGGTGGGGCGGGATGTCTCGGTCACCGCGCTGGTCACCGGCTCCTGGGACGCCGTGGCCAAGCTCGAAACCATGCTGACCAAGCTGGAGCGCGAAGAGGGGCTGAAGCTGGTCTGGTACCGCACCGGCCCCAAGCCGCTGCAATCCAGCCTGCTGCCGTACGTGGTGGAGGTGATCGCCGCCGACAAGCCGGGCATCCTGTTCCAGCTGGCCGATTTCTTCGACCACCAGGGCATCACCATCGAAAGCCTGCACTGCTCGCGCTACCGGGCGATGCAGACCGGTGCCGACATGTTCTCCGCGCAGCTGACCATAGGCGTGCCGGCGGACATGCACATCGCCGCGCTGCGCGACGATTTCCTCGAGTTCTGCGACCATCTGAACCTCGACGCCATCATGGATCCGATGAAGTACTGATGCTCGACACCGGCGACCGCATCCCCGACCTGCCGCTTGCGCTGTCCAGCGGGCGGCCCGCCACGCTCGGCGGCTACGCCGGCCAGTGGCTGGTGCTGTACTTCTACCCGAAGGATTCCACCCCCGGCTGCACTACCGAGGGGCTGGACTTCAACGCCCTGCTGCCCAAGTTCAAGCGCGCCGGTGCGACGGTGCTTGGCGTGTCGAAGGATTCGCTGAAATCCCACCAGAACTTCTGCGCAAAACAGGGCTTCAAGTTCGATCTTGTGAGCGATGCCGACGGCGCGGTGTGCGACGCGTTCGGCGTCGTGCAACCGAAGAAACTCTACGGCCGCGAATACGTCGGCATCGTCCGCAGCACCTTCCTGATCGACCCGGACGGCGTGGTGCGCCAGAAATGGCAGCCGGTGAAAGTCCCCGGCCATGCACAAGCCGTGCTCGACGCCTTGAAGGCCGCACGGGCCAAGTGACCGCTTCTGTTTTCACAAACCCCCACTGCCCCGCTCCGCGGGACGCGGTGGCCCGCTGCTGTCCGACCAAAGGGATGTCTGCATGACCCGGAACAAGCGCCTCTACGTCCTCGACACCAACGTGCTGATGCACGACCCCACCGCGCTGTTCAAGTTCGAGGAGCATGATGTCTACCTGCCCATGCAGGTGATGGAGGAGCTGGACAACGGCAAGAAGGGCACCAGCGAATCCAGCCGCAACGCGCGCCAGGTCAGCCGCTTCCTCAACGAGCTGATCGAGGCCCACGGCAGCACCGACGTCACCCGCGGGATCGCCCTGCAGCGGCCGGGCGGCCTGCAGCTGCGCGGCGCCGCCAGCACCGGCTGCCTGCGGTTCCAGACCGGCAATTTCGATGCCGGCAAGCGCTTCGGCGCGGTGGTGCCGGACAACGCCATCCTCGGCGCGATCCTGGCCCTGAAGGACGAACAGCCCGATGCGGACGTGGTGTTCGTGTCCAAGGACATCAACCTGCGGATCAAGGCCTCGATCGCCGGGATCGCCAGCGAGGACTACGAGAACGACCGCGCGCTGGACGATTTCAGCCTGCTCTACACCGGCGCCACCCCGCTGCCCGAGGATTTCTGGCAGCGCCACGGCACCGACCTGAAGTCGTGGACCGACAAGGGCCGTACCTACTACGAGATCAGCCGCAGCGACGACGAGGACTGGTATCCCAACCAGTTCACCTTCCTCCCCGGCGACGAGCAGTCGGAGCTGAAGGTGACCAAGGTGGAGGGCGACCGGGTGACGCTGCGGATCGTCGACGACTTCCGCCACAGCCAGCATTCGGTCTGGGGCATCACCGCGCGCAACCGCGAGCAGAATTTCGCGCTCAACGCGCTGATGGACCCGGACATCGATTTCGTCACCCTGCTGGGCACCGCCGGCACCGGCAAGACCCTGCTGGCGCTGGCCGCCGGCCTGGCGCAGACGATGGACGCGCAGCGCTACCGCGAGATCATCATGACCCGCGCCACCGTCAGCGTGGGCGAGGACATCGGCTTCCTCCCCGGCACCGAGGAGGAGAAGATGACGCCGTGGATGGGCGCGCTGACCGACAACCTGGAGGTGCTGACCCACAACCAGGACGGCGGCGCCTGGGGCCGCGCGGCCACCAACGACCTGCTCGCGTCGCGGATCAAGATCCGCTCGATGAACTTCATGCGCGGGCGCACCTTCCTGTCCCGCTACCTGATCCTGGACGAGGCGCAGAACCTCACCCCCAAGCAGATGAAGACCCTGGTCACCCGCGCCGGCCCCGGCACCAAGATCGTCTGCCTGGGCAACGTCGAGCAGATCGACACGCCCTACCTGACCGAAACCACCTCCGGGCTGACCTACGCGGTGGACCGCTTCAAGACCTGGCTGCACAGCGCCCACGTGACCCTGCGCCGCGGCGAGCGTTCACGGCTGGCGGACTACGCCTCCGAGGTGCTGTAGCGCGATGGGCCTGCACCTGCCGCGCTGGGTATGGATCGGGGCGGGCCTGCTGGCCTGCGCATCGGGCATGGTCAACGTGGTGGGCTACCTCGGCTTCGAACACCAGGCGGTCACCCACCTGACCGGCACCACCACCCTGCTGGGCAGCGCGATGGCCCAGGGCGACCTGCGCGCGGCGAGCCACCTGGCCGGCGTGGCGCTGGCGTTCATGCTGGGCGCGGCGGTCAGCGGGATGGTCATCCAGGACAGCACGCTGCGGCTGGGCCGCCGCTACGGCGTGGCGCTGGTGCTGGAATCGCTGCTGCTGTTCGCCGCGATCCCGCTGTTCCTGCGGCAGCAGATCGCCGGCGCCCTGCTGGCGGCGATGGCCTGCGGCCTGCAGAACGCGATGGCGACCACCTTCAGCGGCGCCGCGATCCGCACCAGCCATCTGTCCGGCATGTTCACCGACCTCGGCATCGGCGTCGGCCACGCGCTGCGCGGCATGCCGCTGCAGAAGCGGCGCCTGTTGCTGTGCGTGCTGATCATCGCCGGGTTCTTCTGCGGCGCGGTGCTCGGCGCGCTGCTGTTCGCCCGGCTGGGCTATCTGGCGCTGGCGGTCCCGGCCACCGCCACGGGGCTTACCGGCCTGGGCTATGCCGCATGGCGGCACCTGCAGCTGCGCCAGTCGCCGGCGGCCGGCGACTGAGCGCAGGAAGCGCCGGACTCAAGCCCGCGCGAACACCAGCGCGGCGTTGGTGCCGCCGAAGCCGAAGCTGTTGGACATCACCACGTCCAGCCTGGCATCGCGGCTCTCGCGCGCGATCGGGAAGCCTTCGGCGCCGGGATCGAGGTTGTCGATGTTGGCGGAGCCGGCGATGAAGCCGTCGCGCAGCATCAACAGGCTGTAGATCGCCTCGTGCACGCTGGCCGCGCCCAGCGAATGGCCGGAGAGCGCCTTGGTGGAGGACAGCGGCGGCACCGCCTCGCCGAACACCTCGCGCACCGCGTTGAGTTCGACGATGTCGCCCAGCGGGGTGGAGGTGCCGTGGGTGTTGAGGTAATCGACCGGGCGATCCACGCCCTCCAGTGCCATGCGCATGCAGCGCACCGCGCCCTCGCCGCTCGGCGCCACCATGTCGGCGCCGTCCGAGGTCACGCCATAGCCCACCAGCTCGGCGTGGATGTGCGCGCCGCGCGCAACGGCGTGGTCCCAGTCCTCCAGCACCAGCATGCCGCCGCCGCTGCCGATGACGAAGCCGTCGCGACCCGCGTCGTAAGGGCGCGACGCCTTCTGCGGTTCGTCGTTGCGGCCGGCGGACAGCGCGCCCATCGCATCGAACATCACCGTCATCGTCCAGTCCAGGTCCTCGCCGCCGCCGGCGAACACGATGTCCTGCGCACCATGGCGGATGAGGTCGGCGCCGGCGCCGATGCAGTGCGCGGAGGTCGCGCAGGCGGCGCTGATCGAATAGCTCAGGCCCTTGATCTTGAAGGCGGTGGCCAGGTTGGCCGACACCGTGGAGCACATCGTGCGCGGCACCATGTACGGGCCGACCTTGCGTACGCCGCGGTCGCGCAGGATGTCGGCGGTCTCCACCTGCCAGCGGCTGGAGCCGCCGCCGGAGCCGGCGATCAGGCCGGTGCGCGGGTCGCTCACCTGCGCGTCGCTCAGCCCGGCATCGGCGATGGCGTCGCGCAGCGCGATATAGCTGTAGGCGGCGGCATCGCTCATGAAACGCTTGAGCTTGCGGTCGATGGCTGCGTCGAGGTCGATGTCCACCGCCCCGCCGATCTGGCTGCGCAGGCCGCGCTCCACCGAATCGGGCAGCGTGCGGATGCCGGAACGGCCCTCGCGCAGCGCGCGCGAGACGCTGTCCAGGTCGTTGCCGAGGCAGGAGGTGATGCCCATGCCGGTGATGGCGACGCGACGCATGTCAGAAGCTCTCCGTGGAAGTGAACAGGCCCACCCGCAGGTCCTTGGCGGTGTAGATCTCGCGGCCGTCGACCAGGGTGCGCGCATCGGCCTGCGCCACCACCAGCTTGCGGTTGATCACGCGGGTCACGTCAATCTCGTAGGTCACCACCTTGGCGGTGGGCAGCACCTGGCCGGTGAACTTCACCTCGCCGCAGCCCAGCGCGCGGCCGCGGCCGGGCGCGCCCAGCCAGGTCAGGTAGAAGCCGACCAGTTGCCACATCGCATCCAGTCCCAGGCAGCCGGGCATCACCGGGTCGCCGAGGAAATGGCACTGGAAGAACCAGAGGTCGGGGCGGATATCGAGCTCGGCGCGGACGAAGCCCTTGCCGTGAGCGCCGCCGCCGTCGTTGATCTCGACGATGCGGTCGAACATCAGCATCGGGTCGGCCGGCAGGCGGGCCAGGCTGTTCGGGAACAGCTCGCCGCGTGCGCTGGCCAGGAGCTGCTCGCGGGTGAACGATGAAGCGCGGGTCATGGACTGGCCCAAGGGGGAAACCTCGATTGTAAACACGACACCTGCGCGATACCTAGGCGTATTGCCGGTTCCGCCACGCGGTTCCGGCCGGCCCGGGTGAAACGACTGCAAACGTGTGCACCGCAACACCCCGCGCCAAGCATATTAAGCTGCGGTGGAACCCTTGCCGGAACGACTCCGTGTCGCAAGCCATGCCAGCTTCGCTGCTGACCATTTTCGGCGCCACCGGCGACCTTGCCCGGCGGATGCTGCTGCCCTCGCTCTACAGCCTGCAGGCCGAGCAGCTGCTGCCGGATGGCATGCGCATCCTTGGCACCGCGCGCAGCGAGCTGGATCGGGAAGGATTCGCCGATCTGGTGGCCACCAGCATCGCCGAGCGCGTCCCCGCTGCCGAACGCAGCGAGGAGGCCCTGCGCGGCCTGCTGGAGCGGCTGGACTATTGCGCCGCCGGCGCCGACGACACGGCCTCGATGCAGGCACTGGCCGCCCGCGTGGACGCGCTGCGCAACGGCGACGTGCTCTACCACATGAGCACCGCCCCCCGCTTCTACGGCCCCGCCTGCCAGGCGCTGGCCGCCAACGGCGTCGCCGGCCCGGGCACCCGGGTAATGCTGGAGAAGCCGATCGGCAAGGACCTGGCCTCTGCCATCGCCATCAACGACAGCGTTGCCATGGCCTTCGACGAGGAGCGGATCTTCCGCACCGACCACTACCTCGGCAAGGAGGGGGTGCAGAACCTGATCGCCCTGCGCTTCGGCAATTCGCTGTTCGAGCCGCTGTGGAGCGCCCGCCACATCGAGCAGGTGCAGATCACCGTCGGCGAGACGGTCGGCGTGGAGGGCCGCGGCGACTACTACGACGAGTCCGGCGCGCTGCGCGACATGCTGCAGAACCATCTCCTGCAGCTGCTGTGCCTGGTCGCGATGGAGCCGCCGGCGCGCTTCGAGCCCACCGCGGTGCGCAACGAGAAGATCAAGGTGCTGCGCTCGCTGCGGCCGATCGACCGCGGCAACGTGGCCACCGAATCGGTGATCGGCCAGTACACCGCCGGCGCCAGTGAAGGCCGGGTGGTGCCGGGCTACGCCGAGGAGCTGGGCCGCGCCAGCCGCACCGAGACCTTCGTCGCCCTGCGCGCGCACGTGGACAACTGGCGCTGGTCGGGGGTGCCGTTCTACCTGCGCACCGGCAAGCGGCTGCCCGCGCGCAGCACCGAGATCTACATCCAGTTCCGCAAGGTGCCGTATTCGATCTTCGGCGGCCCGGCGGACACCGACATGCGGCCCAATGGGCTGCTCATCAAGCTGCAGCCGGAAGAGCGCATCGAGCTGGACCTGATGAGCAAGACCCCGGGGCTGGATCGCGCCGGCCTGCGCCTGTCGCAGGTGGCGCTGGACCTGGACTTCCATGAGGAATTCCTCAACGCGCGCAAGCGCATCGCCTACGAGCGCCTCTATCTGGATGCGATCGAGGGCAACGGCACGCTGTTCGTGCGCCGCGACGAGACCGAGGCGGCATGGCAGTGGGTCGATGCCATCGCCGACGGCTGGCGCAACGCCGGCATGGTCCCCAAACCCTACCCCGCCGGCACGTGGGGGCCCAGCGCGTCGGTGTCGCTGATCGACCGCTGCGGCCACGGCTGGCGCGAATGAGGACGGCGGCGATGGGTTGGATCGAACGCGATTACCCCGATGCCTCCACGCTGGTGGCCGGCGTCGCCGAAACGTTCGAAGCGGCCTGCCGCGCCGCCATCGCGGCGCGCGGCAGCGCCTTCCTCGCGCTGGCCGGCGGCCGCACGCCGCTGCCGGTGTATGCGCACCTGGCCAACGCGCAGCTCGGCGGCCACATCGAGGCACTGCCTACCGACGAGCGCTGCGTGCCGCACGATCACCCGGCGTGCAACCTGGGCAACCTGCGCAAGGCGTTCGCGGGCGACGCCAACATCGGCGTGCAGCCATTGACCGCCGCCGACGGGGATATCGATGCCTCGCTCGCGCAGGCACGCACGCTTCTGGCCGCCCATCCCGAACCGTTCGATGCCGTCCTGCTGGGCATGGGCGCCGACGGACATTTCGCCTCGCTGTTCCCGGGCGCGGCCAACCTCGCCGACGGACTGGCGATGGACAGCGGCATGGACGCCATCGCCACCCTGCCCGATCCGCTGCCACCGGAAGCCCCGTTCGCGCGGATCAGCCTGACCCTGCCGCGGCTGCTGCGCGCGCGCGCCGTGCACCTGGTCGTGAGCGGCCAGGACAAACGCGCGATCCTGCGCCGCGTCCAGCAGGAGCCGCACGCGCCGTACCCGGTTGCCGCACTGCTGCACGCGCCCGCGCCGGCCCCCATCCACATCCACTGGAGCCCATGATGTCCACCGCCGCGCTGCATCCCGCCGTCGAACGCGTCACCGCCCGCATCGCCGAGCGCAGCCTGGCGACGCGCCGCGACTACCTCGCGCGGATGGACGCCGCGCGCGCGGCCGGTCCGTACCGCTACAAGCTGTCCTGCGGCAACCAGGCGCATGCCTTCGCCGCCTCCGGCGAGGACAAGCCGGCGCTGCGCGGCGGGCGCGGCGGCAACATCGGGATCGTCACCGCCTTCAACGACATGCTCAGCGCACACCAGCCGATGGAGCAGTACCCGTCGCTGATCCGCATGGCCGCGCGCAACGCCGGCGGCAGCGCGCAGGTGGCCGGCGGCGTGCCGGCGATGTGCGACGGCGTGACCCAGGGCCGCGACGGCATGGAGCTGTCGCTGTTCTCGCGCGACGTGATCGCGCTGGCCACCGCGGTGTCGCTCTCGCACGACAGCTTCGATGCGGTCCTGTGCCTGGGCGTGTGCGACAAGATCGTGCCCGGTCTGCTGATCGGCGCGCTCAGCTTCGGCCACCTGCCGGTGATCTTCGTGCCCGCCGGGCCGATGCCCTCCGGCATCCCCAACAAGCAGAAGGCCGAGGTGCGCCAGCGCTATGCGCTGGGCCAGGCTAGCCAGGACGAGCTGATGGACGCCGAGGCCGCGTCCTACCATGCGCCCGGCACCTGCACGTTCTACGGCACCGCGAATTCCAACCAGATGCTGATGGAAGTGATGGGCCTGCACATCCCGGGCACCGCCTTCGTGCCGCCGAACACGCCGCTGCGCAGCGCGCTGACCGTGGCCGCCGCCGAACAGGCGCTGCGCATCACCGCGCTGGGCGACGACTACCGCCCGCTGGCGCAGACCGTCAACGAGAAGGCCATCGTCAACGCGATGGTCGGCCTTGCCGCCACCGGCGGCTCCACCAACCATGCCCTGCACCTGGTCGCGGTGGCGCGCGCCGCCGGCCTGATCATCGACTGGAACGACCTCGACGAACTCTCGAAGGCCACCCCGCTGCTTGCGCGGGTGTATCCGAACGGTTCCGCCGACGTGAACCATTTCGAGGCCGCCGGCGGCATGGGCTTCGTGATCTCGCAGCTGCTGGACGCCGGCCTGCTGCACGAGGACCTCCTGTGCGTGCACGGCGGCAACCTGCGCCAGCAGGCCCGGCAGCCCTACCTGGACGATCTCGCGCTGCGCTGGCGCGACCCGCCGGCCGCCTCGCGCGATACCGACATCGTGCGCCCGCTATCCGCGCCGTTCGACAGCGAGGGCGGGCTGCGCCGACTGCAGGGCAACCTGGGGCGCGCGGTGGTCAAGATTTCCGCGGTGGCGCCGCAGTACCGCCGCCACGAGGCGCCGGCGCGGATTTTCGAATCGCAGGACGCGCTGCTGGCGGCGTTCAAGGCCGGCGGGCTGGAAGGCGACTTCATCGCGGTGGTGCGCGGCCAGGGCCCGCGCGCCAACGGCATGCCCGAACTGCACAAGCTCACCCCCACGCTGGCGGCGCTGCAGGACCGCGGCCAGCGCGTGGCCCTGCTCACCGACGGCCGCATGTCCGGCGCCTCGGGCAAGGTGCTGGCGGCCATCCACGTGACCCCGGAAGCCGCCGATGGCGGCGCGCTGGCGAAACTGCGCGAAGGCGACCTGGTCCGCATCGATGCCGAAGCCGGCAGCATGGACGTGCTGGTGGACGCCGCCGAATGGCAGGCGCGGGAGGTGGTGCTGCCGGATCTGGCCGGCAACCAGTCCGGGATGGGCCGCGAGCTGTTCGCGCTGATGCGCGGCGGCGTCGGCTCGGCGGAGAGCGGTGCCTGCTCGCTGTTCGGGAACCACGGCGCATGAGCCATTCCAGCCTCGCCCTGGTCGGCGACATCGGCGGCACCAATGCGCGCTTCGCGCTGGTCGACCTGGATGCGCCCGAGATCGAACTGCTCGAGTCCGCAGCGCTGCCCAATGCGGACTTCGCCAGCCTCCAACACGCCATCGAACGCTATCTGGCTGGGGTCAGCGAGAAGCCCGCGCGCGCGGCGCTGGCGGTGGCCTGCCCGGTGGGCAGCGACGAGATCCGCCTGACCAACCGCGCCTGGTCGTTCTCGCGCAGCGAACTGCAGCGCACCCTGGGCCTGTCCGAACTGCGCATGCTCAACGACTTCGGCGCGGTGGCCTGGGCGATCCCCGCGCTGTCGCCCGAACACCTGGTGACCCTGCACGGCGCGCCGGAGCCGCCGCAGCGCGGGCCGATCAGCGTGCTCGGCCCCGGCACCGGGCTGGGCGTGGCGATGCTGGTGGGCTCCGCGGCCAAGGGTTGGCAGGTAGTGGAGACGGAAGGCGGCCACGTCGGCTTCGCCCCGATCGGCGACGAGGAGCGCGCGATCGCGGCGTGGCTGACCGCCCAGCACGGGCGCACCTCCACCGAACGCCTGCTGTGCGGCAAGGGCCTGTCCGAAATCGATGCGGTGCTGCGCGGTTCCGGGGCGGTGCTGCCGGGGCAGCTGCCGCAACCCGGCGAAACCACGCTGCGCGCGCCCGTGCTGCGCGATCCGGCTGAGGTCGTGGCGGCCGCGCTGGACGGCCACGACCAGTCCGCGCGCCGTGCGCTGGCCCGGTTCTGCGCGGTGCTGGGCAGCGTGGCCGGCGACTGCGCGCTGATCCACGGCGCACGCAGCGTGGTCATCGCCGGCGGCATCGTGCCGCGCTTCATTCCGTTCCTGCGCAGCAGCGCGTTCCGCGAACGCTTCCTCGCCAAGGGGCGGATGGCGCCGCTGCTGGAATCGCTGCCGGTCCAGGTCATCACCCATCCCCATCCCGGCCTGCTCGGCGCCGCCTGCGCCCTGCGCGCCACGGAGCTCTGAGCATGTTCGACACCGCCCGCCACAGCCAGCTCGTCGATGCCGTGTTCGCCCGCGCGCCGGTGGTGCCGGTGATCACCATCGAACGCCTCGAGGACGCACTGCCGCTGTGCCGCGCGCTGGCCGACAACGGCCTGCCGGTGCTGGAAGTGACCCTGCGCACCGCCTGCGCGCTGGACGCCATCGCCCTGCTGGCGCGCGAACTGCCGCAGGCCTGCGTGGGTGCCGGCACCGTGCTGGGTGAAGCCGACCTGCGCCGCGTCGAGGCGGCCGGCGCGCAGTTCGCCATCTCGCCCGGCTGCACCGATGCGCTGTATGCAGCCGCGAAGCGCTGCGCAATCCCGTTGATCCCCGGAATAGCGACGGCCTCCGAGCTGATGCGCGGGCTGGAACACGGCTGGCAGCGCTTCAAGTTCTTCCCCGCCGAGGCCAGCGGCGGCGTGGCCGCGCTCAAGGGCTTGGCCGGCCCGCTGCCGATGGCGCGGTTCTGCCCGACCGGCGGAATCGATATAGAGAAAGCGCCGGCCTATCTGGCGCTTCCGAACGTCGCCTGCGTGGGCGGTTCGTGGATGCTGCCCGGCGACGCCATCAAGTCCGGCGACTGGGCGCGCATCGGCCGGCTGGCGCGCGAGGCGGCGGCGCTGCCGCGCTGACCCCCGCGCACTCCCCCGCGCCAGCCATACCCGCGCTTCCGCAAGGAAAAACCCCGCCGGCTGGCGCCGGCGGGGCTGGCTCGTGGCCCAGAGATGAAGCTGGCTTCAGAACTTGTAGCTGAAGCCCATCAGCGTGGTCTTGCCGTACTCGAAGTACGACACCGGGCGGTTCGCCGGATCCCCCGAGTTGTAGGTGGAGAACGGCTCGTCACCGATGTTGCTGACCTGCAGGTACAGCGACAGGCCCTTGAACGCACTGCTGTCCGGGAAGCTGTAGTTCAGCTGCGCGTCCTGCACCGTCTCGCCGGCGATGTCGATCGTCTGGTAGTCGGCGCCAAAGCCGCGGGTTTCGCCGCGGAAGGCCGAGCGGGAGCGGCTGCTGTAGCGCACCGAGAACCCGCCGCGCTCGTAGTACGCGGTGACGTTGGACACGTACTTCGACAGCCCCGAGATGGGCTCGGAAGTACCGGGGCCATTCGGATGGATCGAGCTGCTGGTATCGGAATAGGTGGCGATGATGCCGAGGCCATCCAGCGGCTTCCACAGCAGGTCCAGCGGCACCGAAGCGGTGAGCTCGAGGCCGTGCAGCGAACCACCTTCGCCATTGGCCGGTTGGCTCATGCGCCCCACGGTGGAGGTCGGATACACCACCTGGCCAGCACTGGGCGGGGGCAGCGGGAAGCCGGCGAAGTCGAACGGCAGGTCGTTCTGCTGGTAGATGTAGGTCAGCAGGTTCTTGCGGAAGTACGCAGCGCCGAAATAGCCACGGTTGCCCTGCGCGGTGCTGAAGTATTTTTCCAGCGACAGGTCGTAGGCATGCGCCAGCCACGGCTTCAGCTTCGGGTTGCCGCCGCCGGCACTCCAGTCGCCACGCGTGGTGTCGATGTTCACGTCCATGCCGGCCTTCATCTGGTCCATGCGCGGACGCGCCATCTGCTTGGCTGCCCCGAAGCGCAGGAAGGTATCCGGCAGGAACTCCAGGCCCAGGTTGAGGCTGGGCAGGAACACCGAATAGCTGGCGCCATCGGTCGCCGCCGAGCCCGCCGCATTGCCCGCGAACGTGCTGTAGCCCTCGGAATCCTGATGGACGAAGACCTGCTGGAAGCCGACGTTGCCGCGCAGCGGCTTGCCCGCCACTTCGGTGTCGAGGTCGGCCTTGAAGTACAGGGTGGTCAGCTTTTCCGTCACCGACCAGTTCTTGGCGGCGATGTCCTTGTGGTACTTGCGCACTAGCGTGTAGGTGCCCGAGTCCAGCAGGTCATTGGCGTCGATGTAGCCCAGCGTATCGAGGCCGCCGAAGCCGAAGGACTGGTCCTCGCCGGGGAAGGCGGCGCTGCCGCCGGCAAGGCAGTTCTCGGCATTGCCCGGATCGACCTGCAGGCAAAGCTTCGCTTCCGACGAGCCCTTCCGCTTCGTGCGGCGGCTGGAGTTGAGGCCGAAATCGATGGCACTGACCACCCCCGTATCGAAGGAGCGGATCGCGTTCATGCGGAAGGCGTCCAGCTTGTCGGTGACGGTGAAGTCCTTCAGGTACCCGTCCTGGCCCCAGCCACCGTTGTCCTTCAGCTCCAGATTCGCGGCACCAAGGTCGGCGACGAACAGGTAGTTGTTGAACTTCCCGCTGGGATCCAGCACCAGGTCCATCGCGGTGGCGCCGCCGTTGGCCTTCGGGCCGGCGTACGTTTCGAGGAACCGCATGTCGCGGTCCACCTTCGAGGTCGAGAGGTCGGCGTTGATGGTCCAGTGTTCGCTGACGCGGAACTTGTTGTTGAAGCCGATCGAGTCGAGCTTGTCGGTGATCGGGTTGCTGTCCATGCGCACCACCGGATGCACGTTGGCCCAGGTGCTCTCGGTGATGGTGTTGTTGCCGCTGACGGTGTAGCCGGGTTGCAGCTGGCCGCTGCCCCAGACGGTGCCGAACTCCATGCCGGTCTTGATTTCGGTCTTCTCGAACTTGGAGTGGAACCAGTCCAGCGTGCCTTCGTAGAAGTCGTTCGGCCGGAACTGCAGGGTGGCCGCCACGCCGTCGCGCTTGTTGTTGTCGTCGAAGCGGTACAGCTTGCCGCCGCCCAGCACGGTGGTGCCATTCGGGCCGTCGGTATAACCCCAGACTTCGTTCTGGTAGCCGGGTTGCGGGCTATCCAGGTGGGTATAGCCGATCGACAGGCCGATGGTGTTGTCGCGGAACTGGTCGATGTACGAAACGTTGAAGCGATTCCCCGTTTCCTTCTGGCTGCGGATCTTGTTCTGCTCGTAGCGCGCGCCGATGTTGACCACGCGCTTGTCGTAATCGAGCGGACGCACGGTGCGCAGGTCGACGGTGCCGGACAGGCCCTGCCCGACCAGCGAGGCGTCCGGGGTCTTGTAGACCAGCACCGAGCTGAGCAGCTCGGACGGATATTGGTCGAACTCGACGCCGCGGTTGTCGCCGGTGCTGACCTGCTCGCGTCCGTTCAGCGTCGCGGTGGAAAAGTCGCCGTTGAAGCCGCGGATGTTGATCTGGGAAGCGCGGCCGCGCTCGCGCTGCGCGGTCAGTCCCGGCAGGCGCGCGATCGAATCGGCGATACTCGAATCGGGCAGCTTGCCGATGTCTTCGGCCGAGATCGATTCGACGATGGACGTGGACGCCTGCTTGGTGTCGATCGAGCGCTCGATCGCACCGCGCATGCCGGTAACGACGACCTTGTCGAGATTCTTGGCGTCATCGGCTTTTTTCTTGGCGGCTGCAGCCTGCTCGCCCTGTTCGGTCTCGCCGGCGGATTGCGCATGTGCCTGCGCGGTCAACAAAAGCGCGGCCGACGCCAGCGCCACGCTCAACAGGTTTCGCTTCAAGTGCACCATGTTCCCCTCCAGAAATGGTTCTCGGAAATGGCGGACTGTGGTCGTCCGCTCCTCATGCCTGCGCCACGCGCATCACATGAACATTGCGATGGTAGTCGCGCCATCGGCCAACAGAAGATGCTGCATACGTATTCATTGCCGCTCCCGGCGGATGCCTTGCAGCCCGCGCCAATGCTGGCTTGCAGCAAAAAACCAATGGCGCCCGCAGGCGCGCCCGCCGAAGCGTCCGCGCAAGGCTCAGGGCGACGCCGCGGAAACCGCTTCCGGCGCAACCGGCAGCAAGCGCACCGCCGCGCCGCCACCGCCGGCCAGCCACAGCGGCAGCACGTCGCCGCGGGTCACGGTTTTTTCCTCGCGGACGAAGCGGAAGCGGGCATCGCCGGTGAACGAGGCACCTTCGCCGTCGCGGTAGATCTCCGCGCGGTAACGCTTGCCGGGTTCGAGGAAGTCCAGCGCCAGCGCCAGCGTGCGCGGGCTGCGGTCGTTCAGCGCACCGATGAACCACTCCGGCGCGCCGCGCGCCTTGCGCGCGATCGCCACGTACTCGCCCACCTCGCCGGCCAGCACCTTCGACTCGTCCCAGTCCACCGCGACATCCCTGATGAAGCGGAACGCTTCGGGATGCGCGGCGTAATGCTCCGGCAGGTCCGCCACCATCTGGATCGGGCTGTAGATGCCGACGTAGAGGGCCAGCTGGCGCGCCAGCGTGCTCTGTATCTCCTGCCCGTTGCGACCGGTCAGGCTGACGATGCCCGGCGTGTAGTCCATCGGTCCCGCCAGCAGGCGGGTGAACACCAGCGTGACTTCGTGTTCCGGCGGGTTCGGCGGGTTGCCCCAGGCGTTGAACTCCATGCCGCGCGCACCTTCGCGCGAGATCCAGTTCGGATAGGTGCGGCGCAGGCCGGTGTCCTTGATCGGCTCGTGGGCGTTGATCGCCACGTGGCGCCTGGCCGCGTCGCGCACCACCCGCAGGTGGTGGTTGCTCATCCACTGGCCCTCGTGCCATTCGCGCAGCACCGGCGCGCCGGGCGCGTCCTGGCGCTCGATCTGGCCGGCGTCGCAGACATAGCCGGTCTTGACCGCGTCGATGCCCAGCGTCGCGAACTTCGCGAAGGCGGCGTCCATCTGCCGCTCGTAGTGGCTGACCGCGCAGGCGGTTTCGTGGTGGCCGATCAGGTGCACGCCCTTGCTACCGGCGTACTTCGACAGCGCGGCGAGGTCGTAGTCCGGGGTGGGCTTGCTGAAGTCGAAGCCCCAGCCGTTGGCGAACCAATCGCCGTCCCAGCCCACGTTCCAGCCTTCCACCAGCACGCCGCGGAAGCCGTTGGCGGCGGCGAAGTCGATGTAGCGCTTGGTGTGTTCCGTTGTTGCGCCGTGCTTCGGGCCAGTCGCCCAGCTTTCGGTATCCAGGTGCAGCGACCACCACACGCCAACGTACTTCGACGGCCGGAACCAGCCCACGTCGCCCAGCGCGTTGGGTTCGTTGAGGTTGAGGATCAGGTTGGACTCGACCAGCCCACCGGCGCGCTCGCTGATCGCGATCGTGCGCCACGGGGTGGCGAACGGCGTCCTGCGCACCACCGGTGCGGGGCTGCCGGGCGTCAGCAGCGCGCGCAGCTCGCCGTCGCCGCCGCGCATCAGGTTCATGCCGGCATAGTCGACCAGCGCAGCTTCGTGGATGCCCAGGTGCAGGCCATCGTCGGTGCGCAGGGTGATCGGCGTCTGCACCACCGCCACTTCGGGCAGCGGCGTGCGGTGGTAGAGGTATTCCTCGCGGTTCCACTCCAGCGCCGGGATCCACCACGCGGTGGCCGGACGGGCGACGGCGAACTCGGTCAGTTCCTGCACGATCTGCGCCTCGCGCAGCGCCGGCTGCGCCGGCACGTCGTAGCGGAAGCCGATGCCGTCGTCGAACACGCGGAACACCATGTCGAAGCGGCGGCGGTCGCCATCCTTCTCGACGAAGCCGGCGCGCAGTTCGTTGAAATGGTCGCGCACGTAGCGGCGCTCGCCCCAGGGCTGCTCCCAGGTACTGTCGGCGCTGCGCTGCGCCTGTTTTTCCAACGCCAGGTTGCGCAGCAGCTGGCGGCCGTTGCGGAAGATGAAGCCCAGCCGCGAGTCGCGGATCACCGGCTTGCCGTCGCGCAGCACGCGGTAGGCCAACCGGCCTTCGCCGTTGAGATCCAGCTGCACCGCGATGCGGCCATCCGGCGACTTCACCTGCGCCACCTGTTCGGCAAGCGCCACACCCGGCACCGCCAGTACCAGCGCCATCGCCAGCAGCGAAACGCGCATCGGGATACCCATCGTCTTCCCCTGCATGATCCGCTCCTCCGGTCAGTCCGCCAGCACCGCGCAGGCCACGCCGCGCGGCGGCAGCCGCAGTACATCGGCCTCCACGGCGGGTGTTGGCAAGCCCGGCACATCCAGCAGGGTGGCCGGCGCCGGCAGCGTCCAGTCACAGGCCTGTGCGGACAGGTTGAACGCCAGCAGCAGCCGCTGCCCGGCGTGTTCACGCACCAGTGCCAGCACCTGCGCCGGCGCATCCAGGAAGCGGATCGTGCCCTGCACCAATGCCGGCTGCTGCCTGCGCCAGCGCAGGAAGGCGCGCGCGGCATGCAGCACCGAGGCCGGATCGCGCTCCTGCGCCTCCACGCTCAGGGCGCGGTGCGACGGCGGCACCGGCAGCCACGGCACGGCGCTGCTGAAGCCGGCGTCGTCCGCGGCCGTCCACGGCATCGGCGTGCGGCAGCCGTCGCGGCCCTTGAAGTTGGGCCAGAACGCCTTTCCGTAGGGATCCTGCAGCGCCTCGAACGGCACCTCGGCTTCGGGCAGGCCCAGCTCCTCGCCCTGGTACAGGCAGACCGAGCCGCGCAGCGAGCACACCAGCGCCAGCAATTGCCTGGCCATCGCCGCATCGTCGCCACCGCCCCAGCGCGTCACCGCACGCTGCACGTCGTGGTTGGAGATGGCCCAGCAGGGCCAGCCGTCGGTTATCTTCGCTTCCAGCGCTTCCACCGTGGCGCGGATGTAGGCCGGGCTGCAGTCGGTGGTCAGCAGCTCGAAGCTGTAGCCCATGTGCAGCCGCTGCGGCGTGCAGTACTCGGCGGTGGTGGCCAGCGAATCCTCGGAGGAAATCTCGCCCAGCGCGCCAGCGTCGGGATAGCGGTCCAGCAGCGCGCGCACGTCCTCCAGCAGGGCCAGGTTTTCCGGCTGGGTGTTGTTGTAGTAGTGGTACTGGAAGGCGTAGGGATTGTCGGCGCTGAAGCCGCGTCCGGTGCGCAGGTGCGCAGGCTTGGGCGGGTTGTCGCGCAGCTGCGCGTCGTGGAACGGGAAGTTGATCGAGTCCAGGCGGAAACCGTCGACGCCGCGGTCCAGCCAGAACTTCAGGTTGTCCAGCTGCGCCGCGCGCACCTCGGGATTGTGGAAATTCAGCTGCGGCTGCGACGACAGGAAATTGTGCAGGTAGTACTGGCCGCGGCGCGGTTCCCACGTCCACGCCACCCCGCCGAAGATCGACAGCCAGTTGTTGGGCGGGGTACCGTCCGGCTTCGCGTCGGCCCAGACGAACCAGTCGGACTTCGGGTTGTCGCGGCCCTGCCGGCTCTCCTGGAACCAGGCGTGGTCGACCGAGCAGTGGCTGAGCACCTGGTCGATCATCACCTTCAGGCCAAGCGCGTGCGCCTTTTCCAGCACGCGGTCGAAATCGGCCAGCGTGCCGAACAGCGGATCGACCCCGCGGAAGTCGGCGATGTCGTAGCCGAAATCGGCCATCGGCGAAGTGAAGAACGGAGAGATCCAGATCGCGTCCACGCCCAGCGAGGCGATGTAGTCCAGGCGCGCCAGGATGCCCGGCAGGTCGCCCACGCCGTCGCCGTTGGTGTCGAGGAAGCTGCGCGGGTAGATCTGGTAGATCACCGCGCCGCGCCACCAGTTCTGTCCAGCCATTCCCGCTCCACGCCCCTGCGACAAGCGCGGACTATGCCGCGCGTCGCCACGGCTGCGGCACCGTTGGTGCGTGAATACGTTTACATGCACGGCGCGGCGGAAGCGGTGCGGTATATCTACCCCGCCGCCCGTCCCGGCCGGCCATCGCGCGCACAGGGGACCGCATGCACACCACCGGCACCACCGCCAAGCCGCAGCTGTCGTTCTGGCAGATCTGGAACATGTGCTTCGGCTTCCTCGGCATCCAGTTCGGCTTCGCCCTGCAGAACGCCAACGTCAGTCGCATCTTCCAGACCCTGGGTGCGGAGATGGATTCGCTGCCGGGCCTGTGGATCGCCGCGCCGCTGACCGGCCTGCTGGTGCAGCCGGTGATCGGCTACCTGTCCGACCGCACCTGGACCGGGCTGGGCCGGCGCCGCCCCTACTTCCTCGCCGGCGCGCTGCTCGCCTCGCTGGCGCTGCTGTTCATGCCCGACTCGCCGACGCTGTGGATCGCCGCCGGCCTGCTGTGGGTGCTGGACGCGTCCATCAACGTGTCGATGGAGCCGTTCCGCGCCTTCGTCGGCGACCAGCTGCCGGTGTCGCAGCGTGCCAAGGGCTATGCGATGCAGAGCTTCTTCATCGGCATTGGCTCGGTGGTGGCCAGCCTGCTTCCGTGGCTGCTGGAAAAATGGGGCGTGGCCAACACCGCCGGGCCCGGCGAAGTGCCCGACACCGTGCGCTATGCCTTCTATGCCGGCGCAGGCGTGCTGCTGGGCGCAATCGCGTGGACGGTGCTGCGCACCCGCGAATATCCGCCGGAAGCGCTGCAGGCCTTCGACCAGGCGCCGCCGCTGGACCGCGCCCCGCTCGACCAGGCGCGTGCCACCCGCTTCGGGCTGCTGTGGCTGCTGCTGGGCGGGCTGGGCCTGGCCGGCGTGGCCTGGCAGGGCCTGCCGCGCGAGCTGTACCTGCTGGGCGCGCTGCTGGCCGCCTACGGCGTGGCCCTGCTGGCACTGAACGTGGTGGGCCGCGACAACGGCTTTGCCCAGGTCATGCACGACATCTACGCGATGCCCACCGCCATGCGCCGGCTGGCGGTGGTGCAGTTCTTCTCGTGGTTCGCGCTGTTCGCGATGTGGATCTACACCACCGCCACCGTCACCAGCGTGTATTACGGCAGCACCGACACCGCCTCGGCCGCCTACAACACCGGCGCCAACTGGGTGGGCGTGCTGTTCGCCGCCTACAACGGCTTCGCCGCGCTGGCGGCGATCGCGATCCCGTGGATGGCGCGCCGCTTCGGCCTGCGCGGCAGCCATCTGGTCAACGTGTCGCTGGGCGGGCTGGGACTGGCCTCGATCCCGTTCCTGCCCGACGAGAACTGGCTGCTGCTGTCGATGGCCGGCGTCGGCATCGCCTGGGCCTCGATCCTGTCGCTGCCCTACGCGCTGCTCTCCGACAGCCTGCCCGCGCGCAAGATGGGCGTGTACATGGGCATCTTCAATTTCTTCATCGTCATCCCGCAGCTGGTGGCGGTGGCGACGCTGGGCTACATCCTCAAGCACGTGTTCGCCGACGATCCGGCGAAGATCCTCGTGCTGGGCGGCGCCAGCCTGCTCGTCGCCGGCGCGTGCGTGCTGCGCGTGCCCGAACCCGTCGCCCACGCCTGAGGCCCGCCATGCGCCCGATCCGCACCCTGCTCACCCTCGCACTGATCGCCGCGGCCAGCGGCTGCGCCAGCACCGCGCCGTCCTCCGCGCGCCAGTCCAGCGACTACTACGGCACGCTGGAACCGTTCGCCCGCGAAGCGGTGTACTTCGTGGTCACCGACCGCTTCGTCAACGGCGACACCGCCAACGACCAGCGCGCGCAGGGCACCTTCGACATCCCGCTGGCGCCCTGCAACGGCGTGGCCGGCAACATCGGCTACCTCGGCGGCGACTTCCGCGGGCTGGCGGACCACCTCGGCTACATCCGCGAGATGGGTTTCACCTCGGTGTGGATCACCCCCGTCGTGGACAACCCCGACGAGCCGTTCACCGGCGGCACCGCGCCCACCTGCGGCGGCAGCCTCGCCGACAAGGGCAAGACCGGCTACCACGGCTACTGGGGCGTGAACTTCTACCAGCTCGACGAGCACCTGCCCAGCGCCGGGCTGGACTTCCGCGGGCTGGCCGACGCGGTGCACGGCAAGGGCATGAAGCTGGTGCTGGACATCGTGGGCAACCACGGTTCGCCGGCGTGGGGGATGACCAGAGACCAACCCGGCTTCGGCAAGATCTACGACCGTGACGGCAAGCTGATCGCCGACCACCAGAACCTGCCGCCGGAGCAGCTCGACCCGGCGCACAACCCGCTGCATCGCTTCTACAACACGACCGGCCCGGTCGATGGCGAGAAATACGCCAGCGGCAACCTTGCCCAGCTCGCGGACCTCAACGAACGCAACCCCGCGGTGCTGGACTATCTGGCGGGCGCCTACGAGCAGTGGATCGAACAGGGCGCGGACGCCTTCCGCATCGACACCATCGCGTGGATGCCGGATGCGTTCTGGCAGCAGTTCACCACCCGCATCCGCGCAAAGCATCCGGGCTTCTTCATGTTCGGCGAAGCCTTCGACTACAACGCCGCCACCATCGCCCGCCACACCCTCCCCGGCCATGGCGAGACCAGCGTGCTGGACTTCCCGATGAAGCAGGCGATGGAGGAGGCCTTCGGCCGCAAGCAGGCCGGCTTCGAACGGCTGGCGCCGGCGCTGCACCTCACCGGCGGGCCGTACGCGAACCCCTACGACCTCGCCACCTTCTACGACAACCACGACATGCCGCGGATGGACGCCAGCGACGCCGGCTTCATCGATGCCCACAACTGGCTGTTCACCGCGCGCGGCATCCCGGTGGTCTATTACGGCTCCGAGATGGGCTTCATGCGCGGCCGGCCCGAGCACGGCGGCAACCGCAACTACTTCGGCGTGGAGGGCATCGCCGCGGCCAAGGCCAGCCCGATCCGCGCCGCGCTTGCGCGCATCGCCAAGGTACGCGAGGCCTCGCCGGCGCTGCAGCGCGGCCTGCAGGTCAACCTGAAGCTGCAGGGCACGCGCGCGGCGTTCTACAGGGTGTACCAGCACGCTGGCAGCGCGCAGATCGCGCTGGTGCTGCTCAACAAGGGCGATGCTGCGGAGCGCTTTGCGATCGATTCGATGCTGCAGGCGGGACGCTGGACGTCGGCACTGGATGGCGGCGTAGTCGAGGTCGCTGCGGGTGGGACGCTCGAAACCAGCGTGCCGGCGCATGGCGTGCAGGTCTACCTGCTGGATGCGCCGGTCACCGACCCGGTGCTGGCGGCGGCGCTGGACGCGGCAATGGCGGGCGCCCGGCTGCCGCGATAATCAGCCGCCGCTGGAGGCCCGCACCACCAGCGCGGGCTGCAGCATCGCGCTTTGCGCCGGCTGCTCGCGCACCTGCTGCAGCAGCGCCTGCACCAGCAGCTCGCCGGCCCTCGAGGTGTCCTGCACCACCGTGGTCAGTGGCGGGTTGGCATACAGCGCCATCGAGGTGCCATCGAAGCCCACCACCGCCACGTCTTCGGGAATGCGCAGCCCGGCCTGCTTGAGCGCATGCATCGCGCCAATCGCGATCAGGTCGCTGGCGGCGAACACCGCATCGAACGGCAGCGCGCGCGCCAGCAGCGTATTGGCGGCGTCGGCGCCGGCCTGTTCGGTGCTGTCGGCGTCCACCTGCAGCTCCGGCAGCATCGCCGCTCCGGCCTCGCGCAGCGCCGCGTCGCAGCCCTGGTAGCGGGCGAAGAACTCCGGAAAGCGGTTGGAAGCGTCGCCGAGGAACGCGATCCTGCGCCGCCCCTGCGCCAGCAGGTGCCGGCCCGCCAACAGCCCGCCGGCATGGTTGTCGCAGCCGATGGAAATCCCCGGCTGGCCCTGCTCCACCTGGCCCCAGCGCACGAAATGCGTGTCCTGCTCCACCAGCCGCTCCAACTTGGCCTGGTAGGCCAGGTAATCGCCGTAGCCCAGCAGGATCAGGCCGTCGGCCTTCATGCTGTCCTCGTAGTCGGCGTGCCAGTCGTCGGACAGCTGCTGGAACGACACCAGCAGGTCGTGGCCGTGGCGCGCGCAGGCGCGGGTGATCGACCCCAGCATCGACAGGAAGAACGGGTTGATGTGCGAATCGTCCTGGGTGGGATCCTCGAACAGCAGCAGCGCCAGCGTGCCGGCGCGCTGCGTGCGCAGGCTGGAGGCGTGGCGGTCCACCTTGTAGTTCAGCTCGCGCACCGCCAGTTCCACCCGCCGCCGCGTCTCCGCGTTGACCAGCGGACTGCCGGCCAGCACCCGCGACACCGTGGCCTGCGACACCCCGGCCCGGTGGGCGATGTCCAGCGAGGTGACCCGGGTCTTCTTGCGGGAGCGGCGCGCTTCGGTCATGGCCGGAGTGTAGCAACGGCTGCGCGCCCGCCGGCACGGACGGCCTATGCCGGAAGCTGCGGCTCCAGCTTTTCCTGTTCCAGGCGCAGCGGCCTTGCCTGCAGGGCGGAAGCCGCCTCATCCCAGCCGGCGCGACGGGCCCAGGCGCACATCCGCGCGAGTTGCGCGGGGGTTGGCGTCGCGGCCGCCGCGCAAGCCACGTCCGCCAATGCGTCGGGACTCATCCGCCACGGCTGCAGCTGGCGTCCGGCCGCCGCCGCGGTTTCCGCAAGCTTGGCGGCAATGCGGAATCCGCCTTCGTCGATATCGCCCCAGTGGTAGACCGGCAGCATCGACGCCAGGCAGGCAAGGATGCGGGCGTAGGCGGCGCGCCAGGCCGGCGACGGCATGCCGCCGGTGTACAGCAGCAGCGCGCTTTCCGCACCGGGCGCACGGGCAGCATCGTGGAAACTGGCCAGGTTCTCGATACTGACGAGGCAGCGTGCATCGGTGCGCAGCGCCTGCAGTTGCTCGACCGGAACCCCGATGAAGGGCCGGGGCAGCGGCAGCACGACCCCACCCACCGTCACCGCGCCGCCCCCTGCGATCAGCAGCGGCTGCGGCTCGCGGCGCAGGCCCAGCATGGACCAGACTTCGACCTCGGAAAGCCCGCTGGGGACAAGTTCGCCGGTGGCCAGCAGCTCCAGCCAGCGGGTGAGCTTCTCCAGCCGCTTGCTGTCGCCGAACAGGCGCGCGCTTTCCCGGCGCAGGACGCGCTCGGTACCGGCGTCGTCCAGGCGCGCGGCCACGGCACTGGCTGCGTCGGCCAACTCCCGCGCCGCCTCGGGGCCCGCCGAGCGCAGCTTGCGATTGCCGCGCCATGCGGCAAGCACCTCGTCCAGCACCGGGAAGCGGCCACGCCAGGGATCGAGCAGGCGTTCAGCCTCGGCCACGCGTTCGCCCAGCAGCCTCACCCCGAGATGTGCGGCCAATGCCGATGCATCGCACACGCGCAATCGCAGGAGCCTGGTGCCGTCGCCGGCGCGTGTTTCGCGTTCCACCTCCAGCGCGCCGGCACGTTCCGCCAGTGCGATCCGGGCGTGGAAGGTCTCGAATTCCGGCAACGTGCGCAGCGTGGTGTATTCATCGACGCGCGCCATGTTGACCGCGACGGATCGGTCGTCACCCCGTCGCCGCGCGCTTTCCGCCCGGCGCAGCAGGCGCTCCAGCAGCGCGCGCGCCGCGCTCACGCCTCGGCCTTGCCGGCGGCGATCCGCGCGGCCTCCTCGGCCAGCAGCTGCGGGTGCAGGTCGAACTGGTCGGAGAGCAGCAGCGCACGCGCCGCCTCGGTGACTTCGATGCGTTCGGCCTGCAGCAGGTCGCCGTCGCGGAACAGTTCGATGTAGCTGTCGAGTACGCCGGACAGCGTGCCCTGCGCGGTGTCGGGCGCGGCCAGGATCAGCTGCAGGCCCAGCGAGCGCAGGTAGTCGACGGTGGCGCGTGCGTTCTGCGCGTCGATCTTGTCGCCGAATTCGTCCAGCAGGATCAGGCCCAGCCCGCCCGGATGCGCCGCGCTCTTGCCGTAGGCGGCGGCCAGCGCGGCGCCGGCAATCACGTACAGCGGCGCGCGGTGTTCGCCGCCCGAGCCGGAGCGCATGCGCTCGGACAGCGAGCCGATCACCTTGTCGTCCTGACGGATCTGCACTTCGAAGCGGAAGAAGCGGCGGTAGTCGTCCAGCGCCGAGGCGGCGCCGCGCTGCGCGGCGTTGTCCTCGATCAGCTCGCGGAAGGCGGCCGGCACTTCGCCCGCACTACCGAACAGGCCGTCCTCGCCCCCGACATCGGCCACCCGCTGGATGAAGCGGTGCAGCTCGCGGTATTCGGGCGCCACCTCGTAGTGGAACTGGTAGCGCTCGTTGTTGGAAAACGCGGGGCTGGCGCGCAGGGTGCGGTTGAGCGTGCCGATCTGGTACTTCAGCTTGCTGAAGTTGTCGTACAGCGCCGAAGCCACGTTGCTGCGGAAAGTCTCGGTGGCGGTGGCGTAGGCCTCGTCGGCCTGGCGCTGGTAGTTGGCCAGCTCCGATTCGCGCAGCTGCGCCAGCTCCTTTGCCAGCAGGCTGCGCGCGGCGCGCCAGTCTCCGGGGGCCAGCGCCAGCGCCAGCCCGTGGTCCTTGGCGTACTGCGACAGCGTGCCCCAGGCCTCGGGCTTGAGATTGTCCAGCTGGCGGTCGCTGTCCCTGGCGCGCTCCTCGCAGCGCGCGCCGCGTTCTTCCAGCGCCGGCCACTTGGCATCCATCTCCTCGCGCAGGCGCTCGACCCGGTTGGGATCCACGTCGGCATCGCGGAACGCCTCCACCGCGCGCCGCGCCACCAGCTCCTCCTGCCCGCGCAGGCCCGCCAGCAGCCGCTGCGCGCTGGTCTCCGCGCCCTCGTCCAGCGCCACCCTGCCGAGCAGCGCGTCACGCCGGCTGCGGCAGGCAGCCAGCTGCTCGGCCAGTTCGCGCAGCTGTTCCGAAGCGCGCAGCAGGTCGGGGTTCTGCGCGGCCTCGCGGCCTTGCTGCGCGTCGCGGTAGCGGCGCAGCACCTGACGATGCTCCAGCGCGGCGTCGTGCAGCGCCTGCGCCAGCCGTTCGGGATCGGCCAGCGGCGCCAGCCCGCGCTGGCAGGCATCGGCGCGGCGCAGCGCGGGCTCGAGTTCGCGCAGCTCGCGTTCGGCCGCCTCGATGTCCTCGCGCAGCACGCGCAACCGGGCGCGGTTGTCGCTGGCGCCGATCTTCAACTCGTCGGCCGCGGGCAGGCGCCGGCGCTCGATGCTGCCGCCCTTGGCCAGCAGGCCGTCGCGGGTCAGGCCGTTGCGCGCGGCGATCAGCTCCGCTTCGCTGTCCACGCAGCGCAGCTCGCCGAGGGTACGCCGCAGGAACGCCAGCGCCTCGACGTTGTCGCCATCCAGCAACGCGGCCACGGTGCCGGGCTTGGGATCTTCCCCGCTCCGCCGCGCCGCGCTGGACAGCGCCAGCTTGACGCCGTACACGCTGCGTCCGCCGCTGAGCGCGCGGTACAGCTTCACCGCGCGCTCCTCGTCGGCTGCCGGCACCAGCAGCGCCTCCACGTTGCCGCGCAGATAGGCTTCGATGGCGCCCTGCCAGGCCGGATCGCGCACCCGCACCAGGTCGCAGACCGGGCGCGCGGCGATGCCCTCGTCCTGCAGGTAGTGCATCAGCCGCACCACGTCGGGATGCAGCTCCGCCTTGCCTGCGGCCAGTCGCTTCTGGTTCTGGCGGGCCGCGGCCAGCCGGCCCTGCGCCTCGTCCACGCCGGCATGCAGGGCGCGGGCGTGGCCATCGACGGCGGCGATCAGCGGCTGCGCGGCGGCCAGCGCCTGCTGCGCTTCGGCAAACAGTGCGGCAGGCTGCCACGGCAGCTCGGCGTCCACAGGCAGCGCCGCCAGCGCGTCGTACCAGCGCTGCCACGCCGCCTGCGCCTGCGCCAGTGCCGCCGCGTCCAGCGCTGGAAGATCGAGCCTGGCGGCCGCCTGCCACTGCTCGCGCACCATGCCCACGCTGCGGGTGAGTTCGCGCTTGAGCCGCGCCAGTTCGGCGCGGTCGCGGCCGGCCAGCTCGTCGATCTGCGCCTGCTCGCCGTAACCCGCACTGCCCTGCAGGCGCGCCTGCGCCTGTGCGTGCGCGTCCTCGAAGGCCGCCTGCTCGCTGCTGGCTTCGCCCAGCGCGCGGCGGGTAGCGGCCAGCTGCGCACCGGCGGCCTCGCAGGCCGCTTCTGCCTGCTCCACCTGCTCCGACAGCAGGTCGCGCGCATATTCCGCGGCCAGCGCGCGGCAGCTGGCCGCGCGGGTGGCCTGCTGGGCGATCTTCTCGTACTGCGCATCCACGCCTTCGGCGGCGGCGATCCGCGCCACCACCTGTTCGACCTTCTCCTTGAGCTGGCGGAAGGTGTCCAGCAGCGCGCGGAAGCGGGCGATGTCGGTGGGCCGGTCTTCTGCCACCAGCGTGCGCACGAACAGGTCCACGTCCTCCACCCGCTGCAGGTTCAGCGCGTTCTGGAAGGCCTTGCGGTAGGCGTTGACGTCGGGCTGGCCGGCGGGCGCGGCGCGCAGGCGCAGCAGCAGGTCCTTGAGGAAGCGCTCGCTGCCGGCATGCAGCTCCGGGCCCGGCCCGCTGCCGGCTTCGCGGCAACGTTGTGCCAACAGCTCCCTGAAGGTTGCCCAGGCCAGCGGCAGTTCGCGGCCGTTGGCGCGTTCCAGGTGGTCGTCCAGCGTCAGCGCCACGCCCGGCGCGATGTACTGGCCGTAGACGCGGTGATCTGGCTCATCCGCGCTGGCGCCCAGCGCGATGCCGGCGGTCAGCGGCAGGCCGCTGTCCTGGTCGCGGAACACCAGACTGATGTAGGTGGTGGCGGTGCGTCGCTTGCGCCCTTCCTCGCCGCTGCGCCAGGTGCCCAGGCAGTAGTCGCGGATCGAGCGCGCGCGGGCGCTGCCGCCGGCCTGGGCGTTGAAGCGGATCCGCGAGCGGTCGCCGCCCAGCAGCACGATCTGCAGCGCGTCCAGCAACGCGCTCTTGCCGGCGCCGTTGGGCGCGATGATGGCGCTGGTGGGCGACAGTTCCAGCGTCTGCGCCTCGAACAGGAAGAACTGCACCAGGTGCACGCGCTCAAGCAGCTGCATCGTCTTCCTCCGTGCCCGCCGCTTCGTCGTCGCCGGCCTCGTCGTCGCGGTTGTGCTGGTCCAGCCGCTGCAGCCAGGTTTCGCCGACGATGTCCACGATGGCCGGGCGCACGCGCAGGTGGAATGGCTGGGGATCGTCCGCTTCGGAGTCCACCAGCCGCGCCACGCCCCAGCGCCTGGCCGTGCGCGCCAGCGCGCGCAGCGTCCCGACCTCGGGCATCGGCCGCGCGATCAGCGCCTGGTAGGCCTCCTGCAGCTCGGGCAGCTCCACCACCACTTCGCCCAGCTCCTCGATGTCGCCCTGCCGCGCCGCCTCGTCGTAGCGCTGGCGCAGCACCAGCAGCAGCAGGGTTTCCTCCAGCGTCACCGGCACGCCCTCGGCGTGCGCCGGCAGCGCGACGACGTACCGGTAGTGCGCGTTGCGCTCAAGGCGGATGCCCAATGGCGCCAGCGCAGACACGTAGTCGTCGAAATGGTCTTCGACCAGATGGTAGGCGGTGCGCGCGCCGCGGTCGCTGGCGTACAGCACCTGCTCGGTGACCAGGCGATAGGCGGCGCGCTCGAAATCGGCCACCGCGTGGATGCCGTTGGAGAGTTGCGAGAGGACGTTCCAGCTGCGTTTCATGCGGTCTTTCGGATGCGGTGGATGGTGAAGCGCGGCGCGCGCAGATAACCGTTGTCGTTGCGTTTTCCGGCATCGATGAGCTCGACGCGAAAGCCCTTGGCCAGCCGGGTCAGCGGATCGTCGCGGCGCAGGCCGCCGACGCGATGGCTGCGCAGCGCCAGCGTGAGCAGGGTCTGGTAGGCGCGCAGGTCGGCGATGCTGTCGATGGCCAGCGCCGCCGACTCCACCCGCCCGTCCGCAGGCAGGTGGCGGCCGACGTAGCGCGCCATGTCTTCCGCCGTCACCAGCCGCGCGCGCTTGATCCGCCGCAGCAGCACCAGCCGCGCCTGCTGCTCCGGCGTGGGCAGGGCCACGGCGTTGGCACTGCGTGCGATGGCGGCGGGCTTGCGTCGCGGTGGTCGCAGTTGCGCGTCGTCCATCAGCGCGCCCGGCGCCACCGGCAGCCGCAGCGCGTGTTCCGGCGCCGCCAGCGCGCCACGGATCGCGCGTGCCAGCAGCACGTCGAGCCTGGCCGGCGCGCGCAGGCGGTAGTCGAGGAAGGCCAGCGCGCGGCGGTTGGCCTGGCGGATGTCCTCGTCCAGCCGGCCCAGGTATTCGTCGATGCGCTCCAGCTCGTGCAGCCGGCGCAGGCTGCGCGCCAACCGCGCCGCGGCGCGCTCGGCATCGCCCGCGGTGAGATGCTCGGTGTACCAGCCCAGCACCGCCGCGCGCCGGTCGCCGGTCTCGATCTCGCGCGCCATCGCCAGGATCGCACTGCGCCGCGCGAGCGGGTGGTCGGCCGTGTGCAGGTCGGCGTAGTCGCCCACGAAGAAGCCGGCCACGTAGCGTTCGAACCACTGTCGCGCGAACTGCGCGGTGCTCTCCGCGCGCGACAGCTCCGGCATCAGGTCGCGCACCTTCAGGCTCATCGAACTCAGCGACACCAGCAACCGCCGCGCCTGGTCGGCGGCCTCGTCCAGTGCATCCCCGGCCGCCCTGCCTTCCACCACCTGGCGCAGTTGCAGCTCGATCGAACGCACCTTGGCCGACACGAAGGTGGGGCCCCGCTCGGCGAACTCCAGCAGCGTGGCCAGGAACTGCGCCACCAGCGGCGGCATGCTGACCATCTCGCGCGCGCCCACCCGCTCCTGGCGCAGCCAGCCGGCCGCGCGGAAACGTTCGTGGATGGCGTTGGCGCGCACGTTCAGCGGCGCATCCGGCGCCTGCCCGTCCTCGTCCTCCCACGGATCATCGCTGAGCAGGTAACGCTCGATGGCAGCGGTGACCTCGCGGCGCTGGAATCCCACGGGCGGCGCCAACGGCGCATCGGGACCGAAGAACTCCTCGTACAGCCGGCACAGCAGCGCCCAATGGTGCTGACGGTTGGCCGACGCCAGCGGGCCGAAAATGCCGGCCGGGACCACCGCGAACAGGGGCGCGCTTGCGTGCATCGTGTCTACCGTCCTCCCGTTCCATGGTTGCCGCACGTCGACACCGGCGCGCGCCCGCAGGCGTCCGGCTTGCGCATGATTATCCCCGATCGCCGCGCGATGGCAGTGGCCCAACCCCGGTGCGGGGCTGCCTCGGGTCGACAGCTTGCCCAGCAGGCACCACGGACGGCTCTGCTACAGCCAGCCAATCCGAGCATTTGCAATTCAGGGGATAAGGAAAACTCAATGCATGAACATTGGAACCTGTTACCCCTCGTTACCGTGTTGGCCTCCTGCACCTCGGGCGGTGCCGTGATGCAACCGCGCTATGCAAGAGAGGCCGTCCAGCCTATCAAGGTGGAATTGAGCGGGTCGGAAAGGCTGACACTGGGATACCGCATTCCCATGGAGACCCTGTATTACTCGCAAGGCGCTACGCGCAGAGCGGCGAATGAGTGTCTACGGAACTCTGGTCGGTCCAACCTTGCCGCGAGCCAAGTTGGACACCCGATCAGACTACGAAGTCCCCAGTGGGAGATAGAGCGTCGTGGCGTTCTCGAACGTTTCGCGGAACCCGTAGGCACGATAGAACTTGGCGGCCTTTTCATGCAGGGCATCGACCAACAGCACACGCACCCCCAATTGTCCCCGCAAGCTCAGGCAACGGGCCACCGCATGCCCCAGCAGATAGTCTCCAAGCCCCTTCCCTTGCTCGGCGGCCGTGACAGCCAGGCGGCCCATGCGGATCGCGGGCACGGGGTAACCAGGAAGGCGTTTGCGATCCCGCTCCTGCAACTCCATCAGCAGGAGCTGGGCTGCTGACAGGGTGTAATAGCCGAGGATGCGACCAGAAGCTGCCGCTTCCACCAGGACATGGGTCGTGCTGATGCCATCCCGGTGGTGCTGCGCCGCCTGTTGGCGCAGATAGTTGTCCAGCACAGGCTCGCCACATGCGAACCCGGCACGATCATGTCGCTTGGGCTGCAGCTGTTCGACCAATAGCACTGGTCAATTCTGTGCAACGCGGGCGAGCGCCTTCTTCAACTTGGCATTGGGCTGGAAGGGCGCATCGAGCGCTTTCAGAAAGCGCTTGGACTCCTCCACCGACAAGGTCACGGTCAACTCCGCCGCCATGACACTCTCCGCCTCGCGCATGACCGCATTGCGCACGAAGGCCGAAAGCGGCACGCCGCGCAGATCCGCGGCACGGGAAATCCGGGCCTTGTCGGCGGGATTCAAGCGCAGGTCGAGACGGGCGGCAGCAGTGGTCATGGCTAACTCCTAGTTGTACGGAATAATACCGTACAAGGCGCCGAAGTCAAGAACCCTGACCCAGCTCGATCTTTGCCGGCTTCCCGAGCTTGGCGGCAAACGTGACCAGCATGTCGAGACTGAACTTCTCGACCTTGCCGCGGGCCAGGTCGGACACCCGCCCTTGGCTCACGCCCAATACCTTGGAAGCCGCGACCTGGGTCATCTTACGCGCCTTGAGCGTCTGCTCGAGCTGGGCCATCAGGTCTGCACGGAGCGCGAGCACCTGGGCCTCGGCCTCATCAAACCCGAGATTGGCGAAGACATTGCCGCTGGAAGCCTAGCCACGACACACCCCGCCCGCGGCCATCGGCACGCCGATTTCCCGCTTGGAAGCCAGATGCATGTCCCGCTCGATGGCTTCCCAGATGAAGAGGATCTTTCGCCCCCCGAACGGACGCAGGTAGGGCGACTTGCACTCGGCATCGTGCGGGAAGACGACTTGCCTGGCAGCGAGGCACCTGCTGCGCGCCTGGACTACTAGTAAGGGGGATCTGGATGCGAGCTGCGCGGCGTGTTTCGCCGCAACCACCAAGCCGTGGTGACGCTCGCGCAATCTTCAGCCGCATTGACCGTTAGGGATCTCAACGCTACGCAGCTTAGCCATCACACGGCATCTTGTACGCACTTCAAAACCGAAAATTCGTAGGTGGGTTTTTAGGTGGGTAGGAATCCCATAGGCAACAAAAAAGCCGCTGAAATCAGCGGCTTAGTTGCTTAGATGGCGCGCCCGGAAGGATTCGAACCTCCGACCCCCAAGTTCGTAGCCTGGTGCTCTATCCAACTGAGCTACGGGCGCAGAAGCGGAATTATGCAGATCCGCTGATTGCGCGTCAACGGGAAATTCCCGTGTCGGCGCTGGTTTTTCGCGTTTCGCCGCAAGTGGCGGAGACTGAGGGATTCGAACCCTCGATGGAGCTTTTGACCCCATACTCCCTTAGCAGGGGAGCCCCTTCGGCCTCTCGGGCAAGTCTCCGTGAAGCGAAATCGCGAGCCGGCAAGGATACAGGGAATGCCGCGTTCCGGCAAACCTCAGGAGGACTTTTCTTCGTCCCGGTTGTCCTCGCCGCCCTGGATCCGCTGGTAGATCTCCTCCCGATGCACGGCCACGTCCTTGGGTGCAGTGATGCCGATCCGCACCTGGTTGCCCTTCACGCCGAGCACGGTGACGGTAATCGCGTCTCCGATCATCAAGGTTTCGCCTACCCGTCTGGTCAAGATCAACATCGCGCAACTCCCCTGTCGCTGGTTTTCATGCGTTACCGACCATACGGGACCGCAGACATCCAGTCCACCCGATCATACTGGCGCGGGTTTGCATTGGACAACCCAACGCAATGCACTCCCGCTCAGGGCTGGAGGCATTCACGCACACGCACCGGCACGCTCTCCAGCGCGGCCACCAGCGCGGGGCCATCCTCGCCGCCGCCCTGCGCCATGTCGGGGCGGCCACCGCCCTTGCCATTGATCTGACGGGCCACCTCGCCCAGCACATCGCCGGCCTTGATCCGGCCAAGCGCCGCGCCGCTCACGCCTGCCACCAGCGCAGCCTTGCCACCTTCGGTGCCGGCCAGCACCACCACCGCGTCGCCCAGCTGCTGCTTGAGCCGGTCCATCGCATCGCGCAGCGCCTTGGCGTCGAAGCCTTCCAGCCGCACCGCCAGCACCTTGATGCCGGCCACATCCTGCGCCTGCCCGGCAAGGTCGCCGGTGGCGTTGGATGCCGCCTTGGCCTTCAGCGCCTCGACTTCTCGCTCCAGCTTCTTCTGGCGCTCCAGCAGGTTGCGCAGCTTGTCGCCGACATCGCCGGTGGTGCCGCCCAGCAGGTGCGCGGCTTCGTGCAGGCGATGTTCTTCCTCGGCCACGAAATCCAGCGCGCCCTGCCCGGTCACCGCCTCGATGCGGCGCACGCCGGCGGACACGCCGCCTTCGGACACGATCTTGAACAGCCCGATGTCGCCGGTGCGGCCGACGTGGGTGCCGCCGCACAGCTCGGTGGAGGTCGGGCCGAAGCGCAGCACGCGCACGCGCTCGCCGTACTTCTCGCCGAACAGCGCCATGGCGCCGAAGTCCAGCGCCTCCTGCATGTCCATGTGGCGCACCTCGCCCTCGTGGTTGGCGCGCACTTCGGCGTTGACCCGGCGTTCCACCTCGGCCAGTTCCGCCGCGGTCATCGGCTGGAAGTGCGAGAAGTCGAAGCGCAGGCGGTCCGGCGCCACCAGCGAGCCCTTCTGCTGCACATGCGTGCCCAGCACGTTGCGCAGGGCGGCATGCAGCAAGTGGGTGGCGCTGTGGTTGAGGATGGTGGCGCCGCGGCGGCCGGCGTCGATCTCGCCGCGCAGATGGTCGCCCACGCGCAGGCGGCCGAACTGCACGCGCCCGGCGTGGCCGTGGAACTGCCCGGCCAGCTTGAGCGTGTCGTTGACGTTGAAGCGGCTTTCGACGCCGTCGAGGTCGCCGGTGTCGCCGACCTGGCCGCCGGACTCGGCGTAGAACGGCGTGCGGTCGAGGATGACGATGGCGTCATCACCGGCCTCCACCACTTCCACCGGCTTGCCGTCCTTCAGCAGCGCCAGCACCTGCAGGCTGCCAGCGGCCAGTTCGTCGTAGCCGAGGAAGACGGTGGGCGCGAGCTTGGCGACCAGATCCGCCGGCAGCTGCACGCCGCCGCCGAACTTGCCGGCGGCGCGGGCGGTTTCCTTCTGGTGCTCCATCGCCACATCGAAGCCGGCCACGTCCACCGACATGCCGCGCTCGCGCGCCATGTCCTGGGTGAGGTCGAGCGGGAAGCCGTAGGTGTCGTACAGGCGGAAGGCGTCGACGCCGGGGATCACCTTGTCGCCCACACGACCCGCCACGTCCTCGAAGATCTTCATGCCGGAATCCAGCGTCTCGGCGAAGCGCTCCTCCTCGGCCTTGAGCGCGCGCTCGGCGGTGGCGCGGCCGTCGCGCAGCACCGGATAGGCCTCGCCCATCAGTGCGTCCAGCGTGGCGACGAGCTTGTGGAAGAACGGCTCGCGCACGCCCAGCATCCAGCCGTGGCGCAGCGCGCGGCGGATGATCCGGCGCAGCACGTAGCCGCGGCCCTCGTTCGACGGCAGTACGCCGTCGACGATGAGGAAGGCGCAGGCGCGGATGTGGTCGGCGATCACGCGCAGCGACTTGTTCTCCAGGTCCGCCGTGCCGGTCAACTCGGCCGCATGCCTGATCAGCGCCTGGAACAGGTCGATTTCGTAGTTGGAATGCACGCCCTGCAGGATCGCGGTGATCCGCTCCAGGCCCATGCCCGTGTCCACGCAGGGCGCGGGCAGCGGCGTCAGGGTGCCGTCCGCGGCGCGGTCGAACTGCATGAAGACGTTGTTCCAGATCTCGATGTAGCGGTCGCCGTCTTCGTCCGGCGAGCCCGGGGGACCGCCGAAGTGGCCCGGGCCGTGGTCGTAGAAGATCTCGGTGCAGGGACCGCAGGGGCCGGTGTCGGCCATCTGCCAGAAATTGTCGGAGGCGAACGGCGCGCCCTTGTTGTCGCCGATGCGGATGATGCGGTCTTCCGGGAGCCCGATGTCGTCGCGCCAGATCGCGTAGGCCTCGTCGTCGGTGTGGTAGACGGTGGCCAGCAGGCGGTCCTTCGGCAGCTTCCAGACTTCGGTCAGCAGCTCCCAAGCCCAGGCGATGGCGTCCTTCTTGAAGTAGTCGCCGAACGACCAGTTGCCGAGCATCTCGAAGAAGGTGTGGTGGCGGGCGGTGTAGCCCACCGAGTCCAGGTCGTTGTGCTTGCCGCCGGCGCGCAGGCAGCGCTGGACGTCGGCCGCGCGCACGTAGCTGCGTTTCTCCGCACCCAGGAACACGTCCTTGAACTGCACCATGCCGGAGTTGGTGAACAGCAGGGTCGGGTCGTTGCCCGGGACCAGCGGCGCCGAGGGCACGATGGTGTGGCCCTTGGAGGCGAAGAATTCGAGGAAGTCGCGGCGGATGTCGGAGGTGGTCTTGGCTGGGGTGTTCATGCGGGCTTCGGGGAGGTGGCGGGCAGCGCTGCGCCCGCGAACCGCTCAAGATGCAGCCGCGAAACCGAGTTGGCAACCCAAGGCCGCCAGTTTACAGGCGATCACCCCTACTCGACCGCCATCGCGGCGCGGACATGCTCCATTCCGAAGCCCCTGCGCAGCAGGAAATCCGCGGCCTTGCGGCGGGCGTCGCGATCGCCGCACAGCGCCTGGGGGTGGCGGCGCTGCAGCAGGTCGCGTGCGTTCTCGGCCCAGTCGCCCTCGAAACCGTCCATGACCGCGGCAATGACGTCGCTGCCGAGACCATGGGTGGCCAACTCCGCGCGGATATAAGCGGGCCCGTAGCCGCTGCCGGCCCGGTTGCGCAGCAGCGATTCGGCGAACCGGCCGTCGTCCTGCCAGCCTGCCGCCGTCAGCTTCCCGATGGCGGCATCGGCCTGGTCAGGCTCCACCCCCCGCTGCTGGAGCTTGCGCGAAAGCTCCAGCCGGGAATGATCGCGCCGGGTCAACAGGCCCAGCGCGCGCTGCAGGGGCGTGGGCTCCGGGCGGCGGCGACGCTTCGGCGCTGACGAGGCTACCCCGTCGTCGCCGCCGCCCGACCCGGTCATTCTTCGCCAGCCTCACCCTCGTCGCGCGAGGACTCTTCCGGCACGAACTGCTCCCGCAGCGCGGCTTCCAGCTTCATCGCGGCGGCGGGATTCTCCTTCAGGTACTGGCGCGCGTTCTCCTTGCCCTGCCCGATGCGCTCGCCGTCGTAGCTGTACCAGGCGCCGGCCTTCTCCACCAGCTTGGCATTGACGCCCATTTCGATCAGCTCGCCTTCGCGGCTGATGCCCTCGCCGTACAGGATCTCGGTGACCACCTGCTTGAACGGGGGAGCCAGCTTGTTCTTGACCACCTTGATGCGGGTCTGGTTGCCGATGATCTCGTCGCCCTTCTTGATGCTGCCGATGCGGCGGATGTCCAGGCGCACCGAGGCATAGAACTTCAGCGCGTTGCCGCCGGTGGTCACTTCCGGGCTCTGGCCGGGCATCATCACGCCGATCTTCATGCGCAGCTGGTTGATGAAGATCACCAGGGTATTGCTGCGCTTGATGTTGCCGGTCAGCTTGCGCAGCGCCTGGCTCATCAGGCGGGCCTGCAGGCCGGGCAGCTGGTCGCCCATCTCGCCCTCGATCTCGGCCTTCGGGGTCAGCGCCGCCACCGAATCCACCACCACCATGTCGACGGCGTTGGAGCGTACCAGCATGTCGGCGATCTCCAGCGCCTGCTCGCCGGTGTCCGGCTGCGACAGGTACAGGTCGTCCAGGTTCACCCCCAGCTTCTGCGCGTAGATCGGATCCAGCGCGTGCTCGGCATCGATGAAGGCGCACGTGCCGCCGGCCTTCTGGCATTCGGCGATGGCCTGCAGGGTCAGGGTGGTCTTGCCCGAGGACTCCGGCCCGTAGATCTCCACCACGCGCCCCTTGGGCAGGCCGCCGATGCCCAGCGCGATGTCCAGCATCAGCGAACCGGTGCCGATGGTTTCCACCGCTTCCACCGTGCGGTCGCCCATGCGCATCACCGAGCCCTTGCCGAACTGGCGTTCGATCTGGCCCAGGGCCGCCGCAAGCGCGCGCTTCTTGTTCTCGTCCATCGTGGTGCTCCTCAAATCGGTGATCTCTGGAATGGGGTCAGCTTAGGCGGGGTGCGTCGCAAGGACTGCGACCGCGGGGCCCGCTCGGAAACTTCGCATGGCGGCGGAAGTCATCGGCATCGGGAATCGCCGCGCGGCGGCTCGGAGTTCCCTGCCCTACACGGGGCGGAAAGGCCGACGGATCACGCATTGGGGCGCACCAGGCCGCAGTACAGCCCTTCGATGGCGAAATCCTGGCCCGGCTTCACTTCGATCGGCGCGTAATCCGGGTTGCGCGGCAGCAGGCGGATGCGGCCTTGGCCCATCCGCAGCAGCTTGACCGTGATTTCGTCGTCGATGCGGGCGATCACGACCTGTCCGTTGCGCGCCTCGTTGGTGCGATGCACGCCGATCAGGTCGCCGTCGAAGATGCCCTCGTCGCGCATGGAGTCGCCCTTGACCTTGAGCAGGTAGTCCGGCGTTGGCGAGAACAGTGCGCGGTCCATCAGCACCATCTGCTCGCTGCCGATGTCCGCGCCGATCGGCACGCCGGCGGCCACTTGTCCCAGCACCGGCAGCTGCAGGGCATCGTCGTTGGCGGGCAGGTCGAGCTGGCGCGGGCCGCCGGGCAGCTGCAGCAGGCGCAGGCTGCGCGCGCGGCCGGGGCTGCGCTCGACGATGCCGGCCGCCTCCAGCGCTTCCAGGTGGTATTGGGCGGCGCGCACGCCCTTGAAACCGAAGGCGCGGGCGATCTCCGCCTGCGAGGGGGCGAACCCGTCGGCTTCGATGCGCTCGGCGAGGAAGGCGTGGATGGCGCGCTGGGTGTCGGTCAGGCTCATGGTTAGTAGTAATACTACTAACATTCGCGAACGTCAATCCCGGCTCAGGCCAGTTGCAGCTCCAGCCCGCGCAGCGCCGCCGCCACCGTCTGCCGGCGCACCGCGTCGCGGTCGCCCTCGAAATGGAAGACCTCCGCGCGCGCATAGCCGCCGCGACGCTTCCAGCCGATCCAGACCGTGCCGACCGGCTTGTCGTCGCTGCCGCCACCCGGGCCGGCGATGCCGGTGACCGCCACCGCGATGGTCGCGCCCGAATGCACCAGCGCCCCGGAGACCATTTCCACCACGGTTTCGCGGCTGACCGCGCCGAATTCCTCCAGCGTCTGCGGGCGCACGCCCAGCAGCGCCTGCTTGGCTTCGTAGCTGTAAGCCGCCATGCCGCAGTCGAACCAGGCCGACGAGCCGGGCACGTCGGTCATGCACTTGGCGATCCAGCCGCCGGTGCAGCTTTCGGCGGTGACCAGCATGTGGCGCAGCGCCAGCAGGCGCTCGCCGGTGGCGCGGGACAGGGCATCGAGCTCGGCATCGGTGGGGGCGATCATCAACGGAACCGGCGGAAGACTTGCGGGCGTTGTAGCGCATCCGGCGCCGAAAACAAAACCGGCCCGCTCGTGCGGGCCGGTGGGGTGGAACGCTGGCGGTTGCCCTCAGAAGCGGAACCGCAGGGTGGCGCCGTACATCCGCGGGGCACCGAGGAAGGCGTTGTAGGTGTTCTTCGGATTGCCCGGCTCGGGCGTGCCCAGCGCCTGCAGCGGGCCGTCGAAGCCGACCTGCACGTAGTCCTCATCGAACAGGTTCTGCGCCCACAGCTCCAGCTGCCACTTGCGGTCGCGGGAACCGATCCCGAAGCGCGCGTTCGCCACCGTGTAGGCGTCCTGCGCCTTCTCGGCGTCGAGGTCGGAGCCGGTGTTGTAGCTGGACATGTACTTGGCGCCGATGTTGAAGCGGCCTTCCAGGTTCGCGCCGATATCCCATTCGTACGTCGCCGACAGCGAGCCGGAGAACTTGGGTGCGAAGCTCATCTGCGCGCCGGGCAGCTTGTACAGCGCGCCCGGGTAGGTGAAGTCCGCGCCCGGGATGTCGTCGCCGTACTTGGTGTCCGCATACATCGCGCCAGCCTGCAGCATCAGGCCAGGGGTGGCCTGCCACAGCAGCTCGGCGTCCAGGCCCTTCGAGACCACTTCCGGGATCGAGCGCACCACGAAGCTGGTGCCGAGGAAGCTGTTGAGCTGGAAGTCGCTGTAGGTCTGGTGGAACAGCGCCGCGTTCAACAGCAGGTTGCCGCCGGCCCAGGTGGTCTTGGCGCCCAGTTCCCAGCTGTCCACGAACTCGCCCGGGAACGAGGTGTCGTTGACCGGGGTGATGCCGGCGCCGCCGCTGGACAGGCCGGTGGACGACTGCACGCGGTCCATGTTGAAGCCGCCCGCCTTGTAGCCGCGCGCGTAGGACAGGTAGGTCATGGCGTGCTCGTTCCAGCGGTAGGCCGCCTTGACCGTGCCGGACCACTCGTTCTCGCTGCGCGACTGGTCGGTCACGCGGCCGTTGTGCAGCGCATTGGCCCAGGGCAGGCAGCTGTAGCCGACGATGTTGCTGATCAGCGCCTGCTGGTTGGCGGCAGGCAACGAGGCGAACGGCACCCCGCGCGCGGTCAGGGCGGCGGCGATGCGGCCGATGGCCGCGGCGCTGACGCCGGTCGGGCCGAAGTACGAAGCGCAACCGGGGCTGCCGTTGGGGTTGCTGTAGACCGAATGCAGGTCCTTGGTCTCGCGGGTGTAGCGCAGGCCCAGGGTGAAATCGAGCGCATCGGTGGCATGCCAGGTGGTATTGCCGAACAGCGCGGTGCTCTTGGCGTCCTGGGTGTAGCGATCCAGCGACCCGAACCCCGCGAAGGTGGTGCCGTAGGGCTTGCCGGTCGCGGCGGACAGGAACGTCGCCGCGTTGGGCAGCGCCGCCAGCGCCGGGTTGATCATCGACAGCAACCCGATCGACAGGTAGGGCTCGTAGTGCGCGCCGATCCGGTAGCTTTCGGTGCGGTTGATGGTTTCCTTCGAGTAGAAGCCGCCGAACAGCCAGTCGACCTTGTCGGTGGCGCCGCTCAGGTGGAATTCCTGGCTGAAGGTCTTGAAGCGCGCGTACGACTCGTCCTCCTTCGGATCCATGTAGAGGATGTCGGCGGTGGTGAAGTCGAAATCCCGCCCGTTGACCGCATCCCAGTCGCGGCCGGCGGTGATCGAGGTGAGGCGCGCCCCGCCCAGCATGTCCAGGTCGATGTTGACTTCGCCCTGCACGCCGCGGTCGCTGATCTTCTGCGCGGTGCTGCGGTTGCTGTAGGAAACGCGCGACCACGGGTCGGCCTGGCCGGTGGGGGCGATGGCACCGCCTCCGGCAAGCGCGTTGAGCAGGGTCGAGCTCTGGCCACTGACCAGCTGCACGGCGGTGCAGCAGTTCTCGTCGCGACGGGTGGAATCGGCCGACAGCACGATCTCCACGTTTTCGGTCGGCGCAATCAGCAGCTTCGCCCGGAAGGTGTCGAAGTCCTGGTCGTAGTCGCGCTCCTCGCTGCGCGGGCCGGCGCCGGTCATGACCGACATCCAGCCGTCGCGGTTGCGGTGCGCCGCATACACGCGCAGCGCGGCGTAGTCGCCCAGCGGGGTGTTGAACGAGCCGGCCAGCCCCAGCGCGGAATAGTTGCCGAAGGTGACCTCGCCATCGGCAACCCGCTCGAAGCCCGGCTTGCGGGTGACCACGTTGATGACGCCGGAGGACGTGTTCTTGCCGAACAGGGTGCCCTGCGGGCCCTTCAGCACCTCGATGCGCTCCAGCTCGCCAAGGTCGCCGAAGCCAGTCGAGTTGCGCGAGCGATACACGCCGTCGATCACCACACCCACCGACGACTCCAGCCCCACGTTGTCGCCCACCGTACCGATACCGCGGATGCGCGCGGTGGTGATGGTCTCGCTCTGGGTGCTGGTGACGGTCAGGCCCGGCACCAGGATCTGCAGGTCCTTGATGTCGCGCACGCCGGTGTCCTGCAGGGTCTGCTCGGACAGCGCGGTGACCGCGATCGGCACGTCCTGCATGACTTCTTCGCGCTTCTGCGCGGTGACGACCAGGGTATCGAGGGTCTTGGCTTCCTGCTTGGCCGCCGGAGCGGCGTCCTGCGCGAAGGCAGGCAGGGCAAGCGTGGAGATGAGGCCGGCGATGACGGCCGTGGACAGCGGATTACGTTGTGGTTGCTTGCGAAGCATGACCTTCCCCCCACTGGTGGTTTCGATGGAAATCGTTTGTGGATACCGCTGTTCCGGGAACGCGACCACGTGGGGGTATGGGCGCATGGCTGGGACGCTAGCACACCCTTCACAAGGCGAACAGACGCAGCGCACCGGCCGCCCGGAGCGCGCACGAATCCCCCCCGCGACGGACGCGCCCGCACCTGCTGCCACCCCCAACTGCGCGCGCCCGTGATCGCCCCGTGAACCGGCGCGGCGCGCGCGGCAATACACTCGTCCGGCAACCACGGGAGACCGTCATGCCCGACACCACCAACCTGGACGCGCGGCTGGACGCCGTTGCCGCGCAGATGCCCCGCTTCCGCCAGGACCTGGCCCGGGTGTTCGCCGATATCGGCGAGCGCGCCGGCCTGCCACGCCCGCTGCAAGCACCCGCGACGGATCCGCCGCAGCGCCGCGACCGTTCCGACACCGGGGGGGAACGTGCCCGCCGCCATTGAGACGCACTGGATGGTGCTGCCGCGCGACTTCTACCGGCGGCACCCCGCGCTGGTGGCACCGGAGCTGCTGAACAAGCTGCTGGTGCGGGCCGACGGCCGCGCCGCCCGGATCGTGGAGGTGGAGGCCTACGCCGGCCACGAGGACCCGGCCGCGCATTCGTTCCGCGGACCAACCGCGCGCAACGCCACCATGTTCGGCCCGCCCGGCCACCTGTATGTCTATTTCACCTACGGCATGCACTGGGGCAGCAACGCGGTCTGCGGCGAAGTGGGCGAAGGCGTGGGCGTGCTCCTCCGCGCCGCCGAACCGGTTCTGGGCATCGAGTCCATGCGCGCTGCGCGTCCGGCTGCGCGCCGCGACACCGACCTGGCCAGCGGTCCCGGCAAGCTGTCGCAGGCATTCGGCATCACCCGCGAACTGGATGGCGCCGACCTCGTGCTCGGCGATCGCGGCATCCGCATCGTCAGCGATGGCACCCCGCCACCCGCCGATCCCGTGGTGGGCCCGCGCATCGGCATCAGCAAGGCCACCGATTTCCCGTGGCGCTGGCACGTTCCCGACCACCCGCATGTCTCGGTCCGGCCACGCAGGCCCTGACCCAGCCGGCGGCCGCGAGGATCGGACCGACGACAACCGCCAGCCGTTCGTTCCCGCCAGCACCGCCGCCGCTGGGCCGTGCCCACGCCCCCTTCGCCGGCGTTGCCCACTAAGATGGCTGCCCTCCGCTGCGAATCCGCAGCCACCTCCCCGATTCCGGCACTCCGCGGCAAATGCTCGAAACGAAAGACCCCCAGGGAAAGCCCACGCCTCCCGCAGAACACACCCCGCTGATGAAGCAGTTCTTCGCCGCCAAGGCGGAGCACCCGGACGTGCTGCTGTTCTTCCGCATGGGCGATTTCTACGAGCTGTTCTTCGATGACGCCCGCAAGGCGGCGCGGCTGCTGGACATCACCCTGACCCAGCGCGGGCAGTCGGCCGGCCAGCCGATCCCGATGGCGGGGGTGCCGCACCATGCGGCCGAAGGTTATCTGGCGCGGCTGGTGGCGCTGGGCGAATCGGTGGCGATCTGCGAGCAGATCGGCGATCCCGCGACCTCCAAGGGCATCGTGGAACGCAAGGTGGTGCGCATCGTCACCCCCGGCACGGTGACCGACGAGGCGCTGCTGGACGAACGCCGCGACACCCTGCTGCTGGCGATCAGCCGCGGCAAGCAAGGATACGGCCTCGCTTGGGCCGACCTTGCCAGCGGCCGCCTGCGCGCCAACGAAGTGGCCGGCGAAGACGCGCTGGAAGCCGAGCTGGCGCGCCTGCAGCCGGCGGAAACGCTGCTCGCCGACGAGGACGGCTGGCCCGCCTGCGCGCTGGAATCGCGCGGGCTGCGCCGGCGCCCGCCGTGGCTGTTCGACGCCGACTCCGGTCGCCGCCAGCTGCTGCAGTTCTTCGCCGTGCACGACCTCACCGCCTTCGGCCTGGAAGACCGCCCGCTGGCGGTCGCCGCCGCCGCGGCGGTGCTGGGCTACGTGGAGGAAACCCAGAAGCAGCGGTTGCCGCACCTGCGCAGCATCGCCCTCGAGACCAGCGACGACGCCATCGCGATGAACGCCGCGACGCGCCGCCACCTGGAGCTGGACACGCGCGTCGACGGCGATGTGAAAGCCACCCTGCTGGGCGTACTGGACTCCACCGTCACCCCGATGGGCGGCCGCCTGTTGCGACGCTGGCTGCACCGCCCGCTGCGCGACCGCCGCGTGGTCGGCGAGCGCCACCACGCGGTGCAGACATTGATCGACCAGCGCGCCGACGACGACCTGCGCGAGACGTTCCGCAGCCTCGGCGACATGGAGCGCATCCTCTCGCGCGTGGCCCTGCGCAGCGCGCGTCCGCGCGACCTGTCCACCCTGCGCGACGGGCTGTCGCTGCTGCCCGCGATCCGCGACATCCTCGCCCCGCTGGACTCGCCGCGGCTGGCCGCGCTGCATGCAGAGCTGGGCGAACACGAAGACAGTGCGCGCATGCTGCGCGCCGCCATCGTCGCCCAACCGCCGCTGCTGGCCCGCGACGGCGGCGTGATCGCGGACGGCTTCGACGCCGAACTGGATGAACTGCGCCAACTGTCGACGAACGCCGACCGGTTCCTGATCGACCTGGAGGCGCGCGAGCGCGAGGCCACCGGCATCGCCAACCTCAAGGTCGGCTACAACCGCGTGCACGGCTACTTCATCGAGATCAGCAAGGGCCAGAGCGACCGCGCGCCGGTGCACTACACCCGCCGCCAGACCCTGACCGGCGCGGAACGCTACATCACCGAGGAGCTGAAGGGCTTCGAGGACAAGGTCCTGTCCGCCCGCGAGCGCGCGCTCGCACGGGAGAAACTGCTGTACGACGGCGTGCTGGATGCGCTCAACGAGGTGCTGGAACCGCTGCGCCGCTGCGCGCTGGCGCTGAGCGAACTGGACGTGCTGGCCGGTTTCGCCGAACGCGCGCAGGCGCTGGACTGGAGCCGGCCCGTGCTGCGCGACGCACCGGGCATCCGCATCGAGCGCGGCCGCCATCCGGTGGTGGAGGCGCTGCGCGACGCCCCGTTCGAGCCGAACGACCTCGTCTTCGACGACGCCACGCGCATGTACGTCATCACCGGCCCGAACATGGGCGGCAAGTCCACCTTCATGCGCCAGAACGCGCTGATCGTGCTGCTGGCCTGCATCGGCAGCTTCGTGCCCGCGGCGAAAGCGGAGATCGGCCCGATCGACCGCATCCTCACCCGCATCGGCGCCGGCGACGACCTCGCACGCGGCCAATCCACCTTCATGGTGGAGATGAGCGAGACCGCCTACATCCTCCACCACGCCAGCGAGCAGTCGCTGGTGCTGATGGACGAGATCGGCCGCGGCACCTCCACCTACGACGGTCTGGCGCTGGCCGACGCGGTGGCGCGCCAGCTGGCGTCCGCCAACCGCAGCTACACGCTGTTCGCCACCCACTACTTCGAGCTGACCGCGCTGGCCGAGCCGGGCAGCGGCATCGCCAACCTGCACCTGGACGCGGTGGAGCACGGCGACGCGCTGGTATTCATGCACGCTGTGCGCCCCGGCCCGGCCAACCGCAGCTTCGGGCTGCAGGTGGCGGCGCTGGCGGGGCTGCCGAAGGCCGCGCTGCAGCAGGCAAGGACGCGGCTGGCGGAGCTGGAAGCGCAGAGCCGCGATACGCCGCATGTCCCGCTGAGCGCTCCTGCCCTGGACCAGCCGCAGCAGTTCGGCCTGTTCGCCCCGTCCAGCGCGGCGCTGGACGCGCTGGCCGGCATCGATCCCGACGACCTGACCCCGAAGCAGGCACTGGAAGCGCTGTACCGGCTGAAGGCGCTGGCATGAGCGGCTCGACCGCCGTCGCCGTGGATGCCCTGCTGGCTGGCAAGGCACGCGCCTATACCCGGCCCGGCACAAGCAGCGCCATCGACAAGCGGCCATTGGCTGGAGCGGTACACATTGGCGAGCTGGGCCTCGAAGGCGACGAACAGGGCGACCTGCGCGTGCACGGCGGCGTGGACAAGGCGGTGCACCAGTACGCCTTCGACCACTACACCGCCTGGCGCCAGGATCTGGGTGTGCTGCCACTGCTGCAGGCGCCTGGCGCGTTCGGCGAAAACATCAGCACCCGCGGCCTGACCGAAGCCGATGTATGCCTGGGCGACCGCTTCGTGCTGGGAGACGCACTGCTGGAAGTCAGCCAGGGCCGGCAGCCCTGCTGGAAGCTCAACGACCGCTTCGGCGTGGCCGACATGGCCCGCCGGGTACAGGCCACCGGCCGTACTGGCTGGTATTACCGGGTGCTGCGGCCCGGCACGGCGCGCGCCGGCGACGTGCTGGTGCTGACCGAGCGCCCGCACCCGGGTTGGACGCTGCAGCGCCTGGGCGCGCTGCTGTACCAGCGCGTGCTCGACCCGATCCAGCTGGAACCCGCACTGGCGCTGCCGCTGGTGCCGTCGCACCGCAAACTGATCGAACGCCGTCTGGAACAGGGCGCGGTAGAGGACTGGAGCCGACGCGTCGACGGTCCATCAGGGCTTTGATCGCAGACGGCTGGTACATAGCCAGAAACAATCAGAATGATCCCGCCAATCGATTTCCAATCATCGATCAGGGCCCCTAGAGTGGCCGCATCACCCGCCACGGAGCCAGTGCGATGCGCAAGCCCACCGATCCCCCCAAGCCCAGCTACCTGACCACCGACTTCGGCGCGCCGGTACCCGACAACCAGAACAGCCTGACCGCCGGGCCACGCGGCCCGCTCCTTTCGCAGGACGTCTGGCTGCACGAGAAACTGGGCAACTTCGTGCGCGAGGTGATCCCGGAGCGGCGCATGCACGCCAAGGGCTCCGGCGCCTTCGGCACCTTCACCGTCACCCACGACATCACGAGGTACACCCGCGCGAAGATCTTCAGCGTGGTCGGCAAAAAGACCGAGATGTTCGCCCGCTTCACCACCGTCGCCGGCGAGCGCGGCGCGGCCGACGCCGAGCGCGACATCCGCGGCTTCGCGCTGAAGTTCTACACCGAGGAAGGCAACTGGGACATGGTGGGCAACAACACCCCGGTGTTCTTCATCCGCGACCCGCGCAAGTTCCCCGACCTCAACAAGGTGGTCAAACGGGACCCGCGCACCAACCTGCGCAGCGCCACCAACAACTGGGACTGGTGGACGCTGCTGCCGGAGGCACTGCACCAGATCACCATCGTGATGAGCGACCGCGGCATCCCCGCCAGCTACCGCCACATGCACGGCTTCGGCTCGCATACCTACAGCTTCTGGAACGCGGCGGGCGAGCGCTTCTGGGTGAAGTTCCACTTCCGCACCCAGCAGGGCATCAGGAACCTCACCGACGCCGAGGCCGCCGAAGCGATCGGCAACGACCGCGAGACCCACCAGCGCGACCTGTTCGACGCCATCGAGCGCGGCGACTTCCCGAAGTGGACGATGTACGTGCAGGTGATGCCGGAGACCGACGCCGAGAAGGTCCCCTACCACCCGTTCGACCTCACCAAGGTGTGGCCGAAAGCGGACTACCCGCTGATCGAGGTCGGCGAGTTCGAGCTGAACCGCAATCCCGAGAACTTCTTCGCCGACGTCGAGCAGAGCGCGTTCGCGCCGTCCAACCTGGTGCCGGGCATCGGCGTGTCGCCGGACAAAATGCTGCAGGCCCGGCTGTTCAACTACGCCGACGCGCAGCGCTACCGGCTCGGCACCAACTACCAGCAGATCCCGGTCAACGCCGCGCGCTGCCCGGTGCACAGCAACCATCGCGACGGCATCGGCCGGGTCGACGGCAACTACGGCGGCCTGCCGCATTACGAGCCCAACAGCTTCCAGCAGTGGCAGGAACAGCCGCAGTTCCGCGAACCGCCGTTGAAGATCAGCGGCAACCTCGCGGACTGGTTCAACTACCGAGAGGACGATGCCGACTACTTCAAGCAGCCGGGCGACCTGTTCCGCCTGATGACGCCGGAAAAACAGCAACTGCTGTTCGACAACACCGCCCGTGCCATGGGCGACGCGCCCGACTTCATCAAGCGCCGTCACGTGGACAACTGCACGAAGGCCGACCCGGCCTACGGCGCCGGGGTGGAGGCCGCGCTGCGCAAGCTCGGGGCCTTTGCCGCGGCGCAGTCGCCCAACAGCCTGGGCTGAAGGGCTTCCCGCATCGGACGGACGCCGGCAGGTTCGCCTGCCGGCGTTTTCGTGGCGGGGTTACCCTAGCCGCACTCGCCAACCGGCGCTTGCGCAGGAATCCAGCATGCCGTCCCTGACCGATGACCTCTTTTCCCAGTTGTCCGGCCCTGCCCTGCAGCAGATCAGCCAGCAGCTCGGCGCCAGCCCCGCGCAGACCTCCGGCGCCATCGCCGCCGCCCTGCCGATGATCCTCGGCGCGATGGGCCGCAACACCGCCCAACCCGGGGGCGCCGAGGCGCTGCTGGGCGCACTGGGCCGCGACCACAATGGCGGTGGCGGGCTTGGCGATGTCCTCGGCGCGGTGCTGGGGGGCCAGCAGGGCCGGCAGACCGACGGCCTGGGTCAGCTGGGCCACATCTTCGGTGGCCAGCTGCCGCGCGCCGAAAACGGCCTCGGCCAGGCCACCGGGCTGGGCGGCGACAAGGCGCAGATGCTGCTGAAGATCCTTGCCCCCATCGTCATGGCCTACCTGGCCAAGCGGATGTTCGGCGGCCAGCAGGAAGCGGCATCGCCGCAGGCACTGGGCGATATCCTGGGGCGGGAGCACGCGCAGGTGCGCCAGGCGGGCGGCGTCGGCGGCGGACTGCTGGGCGCGGTGCTCGATCAGGATGGCGACGGCCAGCTGGGGCTGGGCGACCTGATGAAGATCGGCGGCGGGCTGCTGGGGGGCGGCCGCTGAGCTCCCGCCGGGTGCGCGGACCTCCCCGTCCGCGCACCCACCCCGCACGTCCTCCCCGAATGGAGCGCAACGCATGAACCTTTCGCAGGCAGATTCCAGCTTTTTCGTCGGCTGGGGAACGCTGTCCCTGATCAACGCCGGGCTGGCCCAGTCCAAGGGGCGCAGCGGCATCGGTTGGTGGCTGGGCTCGCTGCTGGGCGGCCCCGTGGTCACGCTGCTGATCGTCCTGCTGCCGCCTGTGGGCGGCAGGCCGGGCTGAGGCCCGGGCGCCGCGACATCGGCGCCGGCGTGCCGGCCCGCTCAGGCGGCGCTGGCCGCCATCGCCTGCGCCAGATCGTCCCACAGGTCTTCCACGTCCTCGATGCCCACCGACAGCCGCAGCAGGCCCGGGGTGATGCCGGTCGCCGCCTTCACCTTGTCGTCAACCATGCGGTGGGTCAGGCCGGCGGGGTGCTGGATCAGGCTGTCCACCGAGCCCAGGCTCACCGCCGCGGTCATCACCTTCACCGAGGCCATCACCTTGGCGGCTGCGTCGTGGCCGCCGCGCAGCTCGAAGGCCATCAGGCAACCCGGCCCACGCATCTGGGTGCCGACCAGGTGCGCGCCGTGCGCGCCCGGCAGACCCGGATAGAACACCTTCGATACCGCCGGATGTTCGGCCAGCCGCTGCGCCAGCACCTGCGCGTTGGCCTGCGCGGCTTCCACCCGCAGCTTCAGCGTGGGCAGGCCGCGGTGCAGCAGGTAGGCGGCCAGCGGGTGCAGCAGGGCCCCGGTGGCCGCGCGCACGGTGCGCAGCGGCGCGGCGCGGGCCTCGTCGCAGCAGACCACCCCGGCGATCACGTCGCCGTGGCCGCCGAGGAACTTGGTGGCGCTGTGCAGGACGTAGGCCGCGCCGAGTTCCGCCGGACGCTGCAGCACCGGGGTGGCGAAGGTGGAGTCCACCAGCACCGGCACGCTGCCGGCGGCAGCGACCACCGCCTTGATGTCCACCAGGTTGAGGGTGGGATTGGCAGGGGTCTCGATCACCACCAGCGCGGTATCCGGGCGCAAGCGCGCGGCAATCTCGTCCGCCTTCACGAACTCCGCCTCCAGCCCGCACATGCCGGTGGCCAGCAGGTGGTCGGCGGTGCCGTACAGCGGCCGCACCACCAGCACGTGCCTGCCGTGCTGGGCGCGGTCCAGCAGCACCGCCGTCATCGCCGCCATGCCGGAGGCGTAGGCCACGCAGGCCTGGGTGCCTTCCAGCGCGGCGATGGCGTTCTCGGCGCGGGCCACGGTGGGGTTGTGCAGGCGCGCGTAGATCGGGTTGGCGGCGCTGGCGTGGCCGCCGACCAGCGCATCGAAGCTGGCGCTGCCCACGTCGAGATCGGCGATCGGATAGGTGGTGGACAGGTCCAGCGGCGGCGCGTGCACGCAGAGGTCGCCGAAGTCTTCGCGGCCGGCGTGGACGGCAGTGGTCTGGAAGCGGTGCATGGCGGCCTCGGATGCGATGGGATACCGCTATCCTAGAACCCCGTTCGGCATGAATCCGTCGAACCGAAGGATATTTCTCCAAGGCGGCCAATCATCATGCTGGATCGAATCGACTACGCCCTGCTCCGCCTGCTGCGGAAGAATGCGCGCCTGCCCAACAAGGACCTGGCCGAGAAGGTGGGCATCGCGCCGTCCACCGCGCTGGAACGGGTGCGGCGGATGCGCGAGGCGAAGATCCTGCTGGGCTACCATGCCGAGATCGCCCCCGAGGCCATGGGCGTGGGCCTGCAGGCGATGATTTCGGTGCGGCTGGCCCGGCACTCGCGCGCACTGGTCGATGGCTTCCACCAGCACCTGCTGGCCCTGCCCGAGGTGCTGGCGTGCTACCACGTGGCCGGCGCCGACGACTTCCTCGCCCACGTCGGCGTGCGCGACAGCGAACACCTGCGCCAGTTCACCCTGACCGCGCTGACCGAGCGCGAGGAAGTGGCCCACATCGAGACGCGGCTGATCTTCGAGTTCCAGCGCAACGTGGAACTGCCGGCGCAGGATCACGCCCGTTGATCCGCCGTGGGCGGGCCGGGCGGACGACGCGCCCTGCCCGCTCCGCCCGGCTACTGGAACAAGCGATAGGTGCGGGTGCTGACTTCGGACACCCAGCGGAGATAGCTCACCCGCCACTGCCGCCCGATGTTCGGCTCCCAGGGGTCGTACACCATCAGGTTGGTGCCGCGCCCGCTGGGGTCGTTGTCGCCGCGGATCCCGACCACCAGGGTCATGTGCCCCGGGCTGCCCTGATAGCCACCTGGAATGCGCTGCAGGTAGCCACCGGGGTTCCACAGCGTATCCACCATCACCGGCCCCTGCCGCACCATGGCCGCGAAGGCCTGCGGCGTCCACGACGCCGGCGGGTACGAGCGCAGGCCGTGTGCCCGCGCGTACCGCTCGGTCTGCGGCACCCAGTTGGCCGCGTCCGCCTGGTTGTACAAACCGTTGGTGTCATCCCACATGTCGGCAGGCGTCGCCGCCTTCACCGCGGCGACGCTGCTGCGCTTGAGCATGGCCGTGGCCGCCGCCCAGCAGGTGCTGTTGGTGGGCTGTGGAATGAACGGCCGCGTATGCCGCGCCGGCGCGTAGGTTTCCGCATCGAACAGCGCATTCTGCGTGCATTGGCCCGCCTCGCCATCCACCACCAGCCAGGCCTGGTCCTGGTAACGGCGCACCGCACTGCGGGTCTGGTTGCCGAAATCGCCGTCGGGGCGAAGGCTGCAGCCCGGCAACTTGCGGTTGAGCGCCTCCTGCAGGCGCCTGACCTCGCTTCCTTTCGATCCCATCCTCAATACCGTGACGGCCATGGCGCGGCTCCTTGCCTCCAGTGCTTCCAGCGCATGTTGGCAATGCGCGGCACGCACCGCCATTTGCTGGAAGCACTAAACGCGGCCACCGGGCCTAGCGCATTCCGCCTAAGCCATTCCGCAGCGGCATCGCGCCGCTGTCCTGCGTCCGGCACCCCGGCTGCACCAGCAGGACGGCTGCGCAAGCCGGCTCCCCGCGGACGGGACGCCGGCCGGGCGAGCGCACGCTGTCAGTGGGCTTCGTCCTGCGATGGCGTCGATGCCGGCCTTGCCAGCGCATCGTCGCGGGCATTGGCTCGCTGCGCAGCGGCGCGCTGCAGGTGCGGCATCGCGTAGTCCTGGAACACCTGCTTGGGCTCCAGCTCGCCAATCTGGATGTAATAACCGATGAAGGCGGCGATGTAGAGGTCGGCCACGGTGAAGCGGTCGCCGACCAGATACCGCCTGCCCGCCACCGCGCCTTCTAGCGTGCGCAGCAGGTCGGCCTCGTTGCCGTAGCCGGCTTCCATCGACGGCGCGATGGTGCCGTGCCGGCGCGCGGTGATGAAGAACTCCAGCGGGCTGGCGAACAGCATCCAGCGGTAGCAGGCGCCGCGCTCCGGCGTGCCCGGCGGCGGCAACAGGCCCAGTTCCGGCACCAGGTCGGCCAGATGCAGGCAGATGGCGGCGTTCTCGGTGATCGCCACGCCGTCATGCACCAGCGCCGGCACCTTGCCCATCGGGTTGATGGCGAGGAACGCCGGCGACTTCATGCTGGTGCCGAATTCGAGTTGCACCTCGTCGTATGGCAGGCCGGTTTCCTCCAGCATCCAGCGGGTGATGCGGGCGCGCGACATCGGGTTGGTGTAGAAGCGCAGCTGCGGGGTCATGGCGGGTCCTGGGTTGGGTGGACGCGCAGTCTGCGCCGGGCCTGCTGACAGCCGATGGCAGCAGCCTTCAATCGCGCTGGCGGATCCGCTCGTGTTCGCGCCAGCGCTGCAGCAAGCCGTGCCGAGTCTGCGGGTAGTGCCGGCCTGCATCCTCCAGCCCCAGCACACGGTCGGCGCGGAAGTGGCGGAAATCGCCGCGCAGCTCGCACCACGCCGCCAGCAGCCGACGGTCGTCGAGGAAGGCCATCGCGAACGGCCAGACCGTGCGTTGCGACACCCGGTCGCCGGCATCGGCGTAGGCCAGGTGCAGCACGCGCTGCTCGCGGATGGCGCGGCGCAGCGTGGGCAGCCAGGGTTCGGGGGTCTTCGGGCACCAGTCCGGCGCGAACAGGCCGCCGGTTTCCACCTGCAGGCGCAGCCCGGCCGGCAGGATGCCAAGGATGCGGTCCATGGCACCGCGCGCCGCCGCGGCCAGCTCCGGGTCGGCATGCGAGGCCACCCAGCGGGTGCCCAGCACCATCGCCTCCAGTTCCTCTTCCGAGAACATCATCGGCGGCAGCAGGAAACCGGGGCGCAGCAGATAGCCGATGCCGGGATCGCCGGCGATGTCGGCGCCCTGCCCGCGCAGGGCCTCGATGTCGCGGTACAGGGTGCGCAGGCTGACCCCCAGCTGCGCCGCCAGCTGCGCGGCCCGCACGGGGCGGCGCCGGCGCCGGAGATCATCCAGCAACTGCAGGAGGCGGGTGGCGCGCTGCGTCATCGGCGGATCCGCGGGAACGGCGCCGCAGGATACCCGGACGGCCTGGCCAGCGCCGCCCGGCTACAGCGCGTCGATGTCGCCCAGCGCGCGGATCAGCCGGCGCGCGCGCTTGTCGGGCTTGGTCTCGGGCGGATGGTAGCCGGCGCGCTCGGCGGCGCGCTGCGCGCGGGCCTGCTCGCGCGCCTGCTTGGATGCATCCGATTCGCGATACAGGGTTTGCGCGACGCTGGCCGGGCCGCGCACATCGCTCAGCGCCAGTACTTCTATTTCGAAGCGCTCCTCCAGCCGGGCGACCTGCAGCGCATCGCCCACGCGCACGCCGCGCGAAGGCTTGGCGCGCTGCCCGCCGATCTCCACCTTGCCGGTGTCGATGGCGTGCTTGGCCAGCGCGCGGGTCTTGAAGAAGCGCGCCGCCCACAGCCACAGGTCGAGGCGGACGCTGGCGGCTTCCTCTGGCATCTGCATGGGCATCGAACGATTGGTGGGCCCGTAAACGCAAACGGCCACCCGGGGGGTGGCCGTCGCGCGGACGCTGCGCCGGAATTACTCGGCGGCTGCAGCTTCGGCAGCGGCCTTGGCGCGCGCCTTGGCGTTGCCGGCCAGGTCTTCCTTGATGCGCGCCTTCTTGCCTTCCAGGCCACGCAGGTAGTACAGCTTGCTGGCGCGCACGGCGCCACGGCGCTTCACTTCCACCGAATCGATGGCGGCGCTGTGGGTCTGGAACACGCGCTCCACGCCGAAGCCGTGGGAAATCTTGCGCACGGTGAACGCGGAGTTCAGGCCGGCGTTCTTCTTGCCGATGACCACGCCTTCATAGGCCTGCACGCGCTCGCGGTTGCCTTCCTTGACCTTGACGTTGACGACGACGGTGTCGCCGGGGCCGAAGTCGGGCAGCTTGCGCGAGATCTGCGCGGTTTCGAAGTCCTGCAGCAGGGTGTGGATCGAGGGCTTGTTCATGGGATCAACCTTGGATTTTTGTTGCGTGCATCGGCACGCGCCTGTTGGTGTCGTTGTTGCGCGAGTGCACGTGGACCCGCGTCATGGCTCGGTGCAGCGTGGTGCATGGGCGGGGCCCAGCCGCGCATTGTAGCCGAAATCCAGCCGCGGTGCCGGGGCTCAGGCATCGCCGGCGGGCGGCTCGCCCACCGCCTGCAGCCAGCGCGCGCGGAAGGCGTCCAGCAGGGCCCGGTCGGCCTTCGGAAGCGCCGCCTCGTCCAGCAGGTCGGGCCGCCGCAGCCAGGTGCGGCCCAGCGACTGCTGCCGGCGCCAGCGGGCGATCTCGGCGTGGTTGCCGGACAACAGCACCTCCGGCACCGCGCCGAGCGCGTGCTCGACCGGCCGGGTGTAGTGCGGGCAGTCCAGCAGGCCGTCGCCCTCGAAACTGTCCTGCACGGCGGACTCGGCGTCGTTCAGCGCGCCCTCCTGCAGCCGCGCCACCGCGTCCACCAGCACCGCCGCGGCCAGCTCGCCGCCGGACAGCACGTAGTCGCCGATGGAGATTTCCTCGTCCACCTCGGCCTGCAGCAGGCGCTCGTCGACGCCTTCGTAGCGGCCGCACAGCAGCACCAGCCGCGGCAGCGCCGCCAGTTCGCGGACCTTGCGCTGGTTCAGCCGGCCGCCTTGCGGGCTCAAGTAGACCACCCGCGCCGGCGCCGGGTCGGCGTCGCGCGCCGCACGGATCGCCGCACGCAGTGGGTCGATCATCATCACCATGCCGGGACCACCGCCAAACGGGCGGTCGTCGACCCGACGGTAGTTGCCTTCGGCGTAGTCGCGCGGATTCCAGCCGTGGAGCGACAGCAGCCCGCGCTCGCCGGCGCGCCCCACCACGCCATGCGCGGCGATCTGGGCGACGAAGTCGGGGAACAGGCTGACGATGTCGAAGCGCATGGGTATCTCCATTGGGCGGAAACCCGCCCCACGGCGCAAAGGCTTTGCCTGATCCCGCCGGAAGCAGTCCGCGCCGCTGCGGCGCGCCGCCACATCCTAGAACTCGGCGTCCCAGTCCACGGTGATGACGCCGGCATCGAAGTCGACGCTGCGCACGTACGCCGGTTGTGCGAACGGGATCATCCGCTCGCGCTCGCCCTGCGCCACCAGCACATCGTTGGCGCCGTTGTTGAACAGATGCGAGACCACGCCGAAATCGGCCCCGTCCAGATTGACCACGCGCAGGCCTTCCAGGTCGACCCAGTAATACTCGCCGGGTGCCGGCGGCGGCAGCGCGGAACGCGGCACCAGAATGTCCGTGCCGCGCAGCGCCTCGGCGGCATCGCGGTCATCCACGCCCGGCAAGGTGGCGATCAGCCCCTTGCCGCCCTCGCGCACCTTCGCACCCTCGCACAGCCGCTGGTTGCCGCGCGCGTCGCGCAGCGTCCACGGCTGGTAGCGGGCGATGGCGCGCAGCGGGTCGGCGTAGCTTTCCAGCTTCACTTCGCCGCGCACGCCGAACGCACCGTGCAACCGGCCCATCGGGATCATCCGTTCTGGATTCTTCCGCTGGCCGGCGTCCGGTGCGTTCATGCGTTCGATGCGACGGGCCGCGCGAGGCGGCCCGAAGCCGTCAGGCGGCCTTGGCGGCCTGCTTGTACAGGTCGGCGACCTTGTCGGTCAGCTGCGCGCCGTTGTCCAGCCAGAACTTCATGCGCTCGACGTTCAGCTCGATGCGCTTTTCCTGGCCCTGCGCCACCGGGTTGTAGAAGCCCACGCGCTCGATGTTGCGGCCATCGCGGGCGCTGCGGCTGTCGGTGACGATGATGTGGTAGAAGGGGCGCTTCTTGGCGCCGCCGCGGGTAAGGCGAATCTTGACCATGGTGCTTTCTCGGTGTTGCCCAGCGGCCGGGATGGCCGGGTAAGCCGGCAAGTATAGCGGCACCGGCCGCTACGGGGAAGCCGCCCCGGCCCCTGCGCCCGTGGCCGCCTTTTCCGCCGCAGCGATCCGCTCCGGGCTGGGCGGATGGGTGGACAGGTAGCCCATCGGGCCTTTTTCCAGCGCCTCCGGCACCAGCGCCGACAGCCGCCGCATCATCGTGGCGAACGCCTTGGGCGATTGCCCGTGCCGCCGCAGGAGGTCAAACGCGTAGGCGTCGGCCTCGCGCTCGTGGCCGCGGGAAAACCCGCTGCCAAGCAGCGTGGCCGGGATCGATACCGCCAGCGACGAGCCCGAGGCGTCGCCGAACAGCAGCCCGGCGACGACGAACAGCGATGACTGCTCCAGCGCGCCGCGCATGCCGTGCCGGTGCACGTGGTGCCCGGCCTCGTGGGCCAGCACGGCCAGCACCTCCTCGTCGCTGCCGGCCAATTCCAGCAACTGGTCGGTGACGAAGATGCGCCCGTCTGGCAGCGCGAACGCGTTCGCCCCGAGCCCCTCCGCGTCCACCAACACCACGCGCATCTGCGCCGAGCGCGGTTCGCCCCGCACCAGCGCCCGGAAGCGCTGCTGCAGTGCCGCCCGGCGCGCGGCCGGCACCGTGCTCGGGTTGAAGTGCAGCCGGTCGAGCAGCGCGACCACCTGCTCGCTGACGTGCCGCTCGACCACCGCCGGCATGCGCTCGGCCGCCTCGCGCGCCAGCCACGGCATGCCGTGGCGCAGGAACAGCACGGTCGCCGCCAGCACCAGCAGCGCCGACCCCAGGATCGCCCCGCGGCGGCGCTCCAGCCAGTCCGCCCAGCCTTCGATGCGGCCGCTGCCGTCGGGGAACCAGGCTTCCAGCTCGGCGCTGTGCGTCAACTCGAGGTAGCCCCCATCCGGCAGCTGCAGCACCCGCGGGGTGTTGCCCAGCCGCGGCCGGATCCGCACCGCCTCCAGCGGCCACCGCTGCCGCTGGCCGTCCTCGAACGCCAGCTGCAGGCAGCCGTCCACGCAGTCCAGCTGCGCCGCGCGCATGCGGCTGGACTGGCCGTCGTAGCAGTGCGCGGTGAGCGCCATCAGAAGCCGAGGTCGACGCCCACGTCGAGCGCATCGACCAGCTCCGCACCGGCGGCGGCGTGATCGCGCTCGCTGTCGCGCAGGAAGCCCTCCAGGCTGCCCTCGACCCACACCGCGAAGTGCGCGGCGCGGTAGCGCGCCAGCCGGATCATCGCCCACGGCACCGCCAGCCCCAGCGTGCAGACGATGGCGACCAGGTTGCTGAAATAGATCCACAGCATGTCGCGCACGCGCAGGGTGGATTCGAAGCGGTGCGGGCCCAGCCGCGTGCTGTTCCACAGCAGGTTGGCGAACTTCACCCGCAGGAAGATGCCGACGCCGAACATGCCGCCGTAGAGCAGCAGCAGCGCAGCCACCATCCCGACGCCCAGCGCCGCGCCGCCGGCGCCATTGGCCTCGCCCTTGCCGGCGACCACGCCCGCCGCGATCACCGCGCCGAAGGCCAGGAAGAACAGCACCATCAGGCCCACGCCGATCCCCAGCGCGATCAGGTACGGCACGTAATAGCGCCCGGCATCGCCGGCGTAGCCGAAGCGCTGGCGCCCGAAGCTGTGGCCGGCGACGACGAACTCGTGCTGCCGCAGCTTCATCAGCGGATACAGCAGGGTGGCGGTCAGGCCGCTGAGGATCGGCCAGCCCAGGAATGGGCCGTAGGCCTCCCCGCCGCTGCGGTCGAAGCGGAAGCTCAGCCCGCGCCACGCCGAATTGCGTGCGCGGAACCGCAGCCCCAGCACGATGATCAGCGGCATCAACGCCGCCAGCGCCAGCAGGATCACCACATACAGCAGCGGCAGGAACTGCGACGACAGGCCCAGCGCGATCACCACGGCATAGGCGATCAGCCGCCCCTTGAGGATGGCGATCGGGTCGGCCAGATAGTCGAAGCTGGAGCCCGCGAGCCGGGTATTGCCGTAGAAATAGCGCTCGGTGCGCACCTTGGCCCAGGCCGAATAGATGCCCAGGGTGACGATGCCCAGCAGCAGGTTGACGAACCAGATGCCGAAATACTCACCGACGCGACCGGAGAATTCCGGCTGATGGCGGACCACCGGCGTTTCGGCCGGCACGGCGGACACCTGCTCCGGCGTAGTGGACTCCCCTTCGAACATCGCCCCTTCCCCTTGCAAGCGTCCCCGACGCGGAGAGGAAGCTTAACCGGAGGCTGCCCGGAGCGCTGCGAATGATTGGCGGTAACGGTTGCGCGGCGCAGCCGGCGCGCCCGGGCTCAGCGGAACGGCAGCCCGCCGCGCCCGCCCATCATCCCGGACAGGCCGCGCATCATGCCCTTCATGCCGCCGCGGCCCAGCTTGCCCATCATCTTTTCCATCTGCTGGTACTGCTTGAGCACCTTGTTGACGTCGGCCGGCGTAAGGCCGCTGCCGCGCGCCACGCGGGCGCGCCGCGAGCCGTTGAGGAGATCCGGGTTGCGGCGCTCCTTCTTCGTCATCGAATTGATGATGGCGATCATCCGCGGCACTTCCTTGCCGGTTACCTGCTGCTTGACGTGCTCCGGCAGCTGGCCGACACCCGGCAGCTTGTCCATCAGTCCGGACAGGCCGCCCATGTTCTGCATCTGCTCGAGCTGGTCGCGCATGTCGTTGAGGTCGAACTTCTTGCCCTTGGCGACCTTCTCGGCCAGCTTCTTGGCTTTGTCGTGATCGACCTGGGCTTCCACCTGCTCGACCAGCGACAGCACGTCGCCCATGTCGAGGATGCGGCCGGCGGCGCGGTCGGGATGGAACACGTCCAGACCATCGGGCTTTTCGCCCACGCCGATGAACTTGATCGGCTTGCCGGTGATGTAGCGCACGCTCAGCGCCGCACCGCCGCGGGCGTCGCCGTCGGTCTTGGTCAGCACCACGCCGGTCAGCGGCAGCGCTTCCCCGAAGTGCTTGGCCGTGACCGCCGCGTCCTGGCCGGTCATCGAGTCGACCACGAACAGGGTCTCGACCGGGTTGACCGCGGCGTGCAGCGCCTTGATCTCGGCCATCATCGCGTCGTCGATGCTGGTGCGGCCGGCGGTGTCGACGATCAGCACGTCGGCGAAGGTCTTGCGGGCCTCGTCGATGGCGGCCTTGACGATGGCCTCGGGCTTCTGCGAGGCCTGCGACGGGAAGAACACCGCGCCGACCTGCCCGGCCAGCGTCTGCAGCTGCTCGATCGCGGCCGGCCGGTAGACGTCGGCGCTGACCACCATCACCTTCTTCTTGCGCTTGTCCTTCAGGTGCTTGGCCAGCTTGGCCACGGTGGTGGTCTTGCCCGCGCCCTGCAGGCCGGCCATCAGGATCACCGCCGGCGCCGGCACGTTGAGGTTGAGGTCGGCGGCCTGCGCGCCCATCACCGCCGCCAGTTCGTCGCGCACGATCTTGACCAGCACCTGGCCGGGCGAGAGCGAACGCATGACCTCCTGGCCCACCGCACGCACCTTGATGCGCTGGATCAGCGCCTGCACGACCGGCAGCGCCACGTCGGCTTCCAGCAGCGCGATGCGGACCTCGCGCACGGCCTCGCTGATGTTGGATTCGGTCAGGCGGCCGCGGCCGCGCAGGCGCTCGATGGTGCCGGACAGGCGCTGGGTCAGGGATTCGAACACGCGGGCGTGACCTTCGTCGGGAAAACGGGAACCATGAATTATAAGGCCATGCGACTGCGGCCCAGCTGCGCCCGCCGCGCCGCGGCGCCCGCTTCGCCAACAAACCCGTGCCCCGGGCTTGCACCGTTCATCGCCGAAGGATTGGACAGGACACTCAACCACGTCTTCGCCCAGCTGCCCGGGCCTGCAGGCCTTGCGTCCACCGCTGCACTGGCGCGCAGCGCCACCACAAGCCGGCCACGCCAGTAGTGACCACGAGGGCGCCGGGGCGAGCATCCAGCGGTGTCCGGGCGTTCTGGGATGGTGCCCCGCTGTGCGACACTTGGCGGATGCTGATCGTCCTGTCCGCCGCTGTCCTGTACCTCGCGGCCGCCGTCTGGCTGGCAGTGGATGCGCGCCGCGGCCAGGACAAGGGCGGCCGCGGCTGGCTGCTGCCTGCCGATGCCGCCGTGCTGCTGCACGGATTGGTCCACTACCTGGCCTGGCGCAACAGCGGCGCCACCGACCTGCATTTCTTCGCCGCGCTGTCGCTGGTGGGCGTCGGCATGGCTGCGCTGACCGCGCTGGTCGCCGCCACCGGGCGCATGCGCGCGCTTGGGGTGGTGGTGTTCCCGCTGGCCGCGCTGGTGTTGCTGGCCTATCGCTTCTATGGCCACGCCCTGGCGCCCGATCCGCTGGACTGGCGGATGCTTCTGCACGCGTGGCTGGCCCTGCTGGCCTACGCCACGCTGGCGCTGGCGGCCGTGCTGGCGGTATTCCTGTGGGCGCAGGAGGGCGCCCTGCGCCGGCGCCAGTTCCACGCCTGGCTGCGCGCACTGCCGCCGCTGACCGAGCTGGAAACATTGCTGTTCCGCACCATCGCGGTCGGCTTCGCGCTGCTCACCGCCACCCTGCTGACCGGCGTCCTCTTCGTGGAGAACCTGCTGGCCCAGCACCTGGTGCACAAGACCGTGCTCAGCGTGCTGTCGTGGCTGGCCTTCGGCGCACTGCTGCTGGGCCGCTCGCGGCGCGGCTGGCGCGGCGCCACCGCGGTGCGCTGGACGTTGGCGGCGATGGCGTTGCTGGTGCTGGCGTTCTTCGGCAGCAAGTTCGTGCTGGAGCTGGTGCTGCACCGCACCGCCTGAGCGGCATCCCGCGCCGCCCCCTGTCCATCTGGCTCGCGCCTGTCATGCAGGCGCGCCGGTCTTCGCGTCCTTCCCCCGAGGAAATCCCGATGCGCTGGCGAGGGACTGCCGTGTGCCGCGAATACGTTTGCAATGCAAATAATTGCATTGACAACTATTGTCCATCGAAACAAAATGCCGCCCCATGAAGCCTTCCGACCCGTCCGCCGGCGCCTGCAGCACCTCGCTCGGCCTGCTGTTCCGCCAACTGCGCGATGCCATGTGGGCGCGCATGGAACGCGAGCTGGCAGCGGCCGGGCATGAACTGACCTTCAGCCAGTACATCACCCTGAAGAAGCTGGCCAGCGGCTGCACCGCCGGCGTCACCGACCTGGCCCGCGCCGCCGACCTGAATCCTGGCGCCATGACCCGGCTGCTGGACCGGCTGGAGGCGCGCGGCCTGCTGGCCCGCGCGGCCGATCCCCACGACCGCCGCGCCCTGCACATCCACCTGACCGATGCCGGCCGCGACCTGTGGCGGGACGTCGACCAGTGCGGCGCGCGCGTGCGCGAGCGCGCCTTCCACGGCATGGACGAAGCAACGCGCGCGCAATTGACCGGCTTGCTTGAGCAAGCCCGCGACAACCTGCTTTCCCCGGACTGACCTCATGCCGCGACTTTCGATTCTTGCAGCCGCCTTGGGCGGCGCCCTGCTGGTGGCCGGTTGTGCCAGCACTGCCGGGCTGGCGCCGCAGGGCATACCGCACGACAACGCCACTCTGGCCGCAGGTCGCGCGCTGGCCGGCGCGCCCCTATCGCCTGCCGCCTGGCCCAGCGAGCGCTGGTGGAGCGCGTTCGGCGACGCCCAACTCGATGCGCTGATCGATGAGGCGTTGGCCGGCGCGCCCTCGCTGGACGCCGCCGTGGCGCGGACCCGCAAGGCGCAGGCACAGGCCGGGCTGGCCGACGCCGCGCGCAAGCCCAGCGTGGGCGGCGGCGCGCAGTACGCGTTGGCCCAGCTGCCGGCGGGACTGGCCGGCGAAGAGCTCGGTGGCCAGCTGATGCACAACGCGGTGCTGTCCCTGAAGTTCGACTGGCCGCTGGACGTATGGGGCGGCAGGCGCGCCGACTACCTTGCGGCGCTGGGCGAGGCCCATGCCAGCGAAGTGGACGCGCAGGCGGCGCGGCTGTCGCTGGCGGCCAACGTGGCGCGCAGCTACGTCGCGCTGGCGCAGGCGTTCGATGATCTCGACCTGGCCCGCCGCGAGCAGGCGCGCACCGACGACCTCGTCACGCTCGGCCAGCAGCGCATCGCCGCCGGTCTGGACAACAAGGCCGCGCTGCGCGGCAACGAAGCAATGGCCGCCGCCGCCAGAGCCCAAGCGGAAGCCGCGCAGCAGCGCATCGACGGGCTGCGCAACGCGCTGGCCGCGCTGCTGGGGCAAGGCCCCGACCGCGGCCTGGCGATCCAGCGACCGCACCTGCTCGAGACCCCGGCACCGGCGCTGCCGTCGGTGCTGCCCAGCGAGCTGCTGGGTCATCGTCCGGACGTCGTCGCGGCGCGCTGGCGGGTGGAAGCCGCCGCGCAGGGCATCGCCTCGGCCAAGGCGCGGTTCCGCCCCAGCATCGACCTCAGCGGGCTGGCGGGGCTTGCCGCCACCGGCTTCAAGGGCCTGTTCGACAGCGACGCCTTCCTCGGCTTCGGCGGCCCCGCGCTGAGCCTGCCGATCTTCGACGGCGGCCAGCTGCGCAGCAACCTGGCCGCGCGCGACGCCGACTACGACCTCGCCGTGGCCGACTACAACCGGACCGTCGTCGATGGCCTGCGCCACGTCACCGACGCCGTGCAGGCCATCCGCGCGCTGGACGCCCAGGCGGCCGCGCTGGAACAGGCCCGCAGCGCCGCCGCTGCCGCCGCGCAGGTGGTGGAGCAGCGCCAGCGCGCCGGGCTGGCCAACCGGCTCGACCTGCTGGCGGCCCGCAAGCCGCTGCTGCAGGCGGAGCAACAGCTGGCGGCCGTGCGCAGCCAGCGCTACGCCGCGGCCATCGACCTCGACCAGGCGCTGGGCGGCGGCATCGCCGCCACCGCGCCAGCCCCCATCGCCTCCCACTGACGCGCCCCCATGACCACCGAAACCACGCCGAACACCTCCACCGGCCCGGCCGCCCCGCTGCCGCCCTCGCAGGTCACGCGGACGCCCGCGCAGGGCAAGCGGCGCCGTGCACTCCTGGTCCTGCTGGCCATCGTCGTCGTGGCCGGCATCGCCTGGCTCGCCTACTACCTGCTGGTCGCGCGCTGGCACCAGGACACCGACGACGCCTACGTGCAGGGCAACATCGTCAGCATCACCGCGCAGACGCCGGGCACGGTGGTCTCCATCAATGCCGACGACGGCATGCGGGTGACGGCGGGCCAGGTGCTGGTGCAACTGGACCCCAACGACGCCCAGGTGGCGCTGGCGCAGGCCGAAGCCAACCTCGCCGGGACGGTGCGCCAGGTCCGCGGCCTGTTCAGCAGCGTGGACAGCGCGCAGGCCGACATCGCCGCGCGCGAAGTGGCGCTGCAGCAGGCGCGCGCGGACGTGGCGCGGCGCAGCGGGCTGGTCGCCAGCGGCGCTGTCTCCGCCGAGGAACTGGCGCATGCGCAGGCCCAGCTGCAAGCCGCCGAAGCCGCGCTGTCGGCCTCGCGCGGGCAGCTGTCGCGCAACCGCGCGCTGGTCGACGCCACCACCGTGGCCAGCCAGCCGCAGGTGCAGGCGGCAGCGGCGCAGCTGCGCCGGGCCTACCTGGACCTGCAGCGCGCCGCCATCGTGGCGCCGGTCGACGGTTTCATCGCCAAGCGCAGCGTGCAGCTGGGCCAGCGCGTGCAGCCGGGCGGCGCGCTGATGGCGGTGATCCCGCTGCAGGACGTGTGGGTGGACGCCAACTTCAAGGAAACCCAGCTGCACAACATGCGCCTGGGCCAGCCGGTGACGCTAACCGCCGACGTGTACGGCGACGACGTGACCTTCAACGGCAAGCTGGTCAGCCTCGGGCTGGGTACCGGCAGCGCGTTCGCCCTGCTGCCGGCGCAGAACGCCAGCGGCAACTGGATCAAGATCGTGCAGCGCATCCCGGTGCGCATCCAGCTGGACCCCAAGCAGCTGCGCGACCACCCGCTGCGCCTCGGCATGAGCATGGCGGTGGACGTGGACGTGCACGACCAGGGCGGCCCCGTGCTGCCGGCCGCGCCGGCCGACAAGCCGGTGCTGACCACCGACGCCTACGCCCGCCAGCTGCACGACGCCGACGCGCTGATCGAGCGGATCATCGCCGGCAACCTGCCGCAGGGCCGCGCGTCCTGACCCCCTTCGCAGGAGTCGCGCCGGCGGCGCCCCGTTCCCTCCCCTCCCCCTTGGGTGACGGATCCCGCCCGGCCGGCAGCCACCGCACTGCCGCTCCTGCACCTCTTCCGATAGCGATCCTCCATGGCCACGACCCTTGCCCAGGAAGAAGAATCGATGGGCCTGCCGCCCGGCCCCGAAGTCACGGCAAAGCCCTCCGATTTCCGCCCGCCGAACGTGGCGCTGACCACGCTCGGGCTGGCGCTGGCCAGCTTCATGCAGGTGCTGGATACCACCATCGCCAACGTGTCGCTGCCGGCCATCTCCGGCAACCTCGGCGGCAGCGCCAACCAGGCCACATGGGTCATCACCTCGTTCGCGGTGAGCACCGCCATCGCCCTGCCGCTGACCGGCTGGCTGACCCGCCACTTCGGCGAACGCAAGCTGTTCATGTGGTCCACGCTGGCGTTCGTGTTCGCCTCGTTCCTGTGCGGCATCGCCCACAGCATGGGCCTGCTGGTGGTGGCGCGCGCCCTGCAGGGCTTCGTGGCCGGGCCGATGTACCCGGTGACGCAGGCGCTGCTGCTGTCGATCTATCCACCCGCCAAGCGCGGGCAGGCGATCGCCCTGCTGGCGATGGTGACGGTGGTGGCGCCGATCGCCGGGCCGATCCTCGGCGGCTGGATCACCGACAACTACAGCTGGGAATGGATCTTCTTCATCAACATTCCCATCGGCATCTTCGCCAGCACGGTGGTCGGCCGCCAGCTGAAGGGCCGGCCGGAGCGGCTGGAAAAGCCGAAGATGGACTACATCGGCCTGGCCACGCTGGTGCTCGGCGTGGGCGCACTGCAGGTGCTGCTGGACCTGGGCAACGACGAGGACTGGTTCGCCTCGCCGATGATCGTGGCGCTGGCCATCACGTCGGCCATCGCGCTGGTGGTGTTCGTCATCTGGGAGCTGACCGACAAGGACCCCATCGTCGACCTGCGCCTGTTCCGCCACCGCAACTTCCGCTCCGGAACCATCGCCATGACCGTGGCCTACGGCGCCTTCTTCAGCGTCGGCATCCTGGTGCCGCTGTGGCTGCAGCGCAACCTGGGCTACACCGCCATCTGGGCAGGCTTCGCCACGGCGCCCATCGGCATCTTGCCGGTGATCCTGACGCCCTTCGTCGGCAAGTACGCCAACCGCTTCGACCTGCGCATCCTGGCCAGCTTCGCCTTCATCGCGATGTCGCTGACCAGCTTCGCGCGGTCGCATTTCAACCTCGACGTGGATTTCCAGCACGTGGCGCTGGTGCAACTGTTCCAGGGCCTGGGCGTGGCGCTGTTCTTCATGCCGGTGCTGCAGATCCTGCTGTCGGACCTGGAGCCGCACGAGATCGCCGCGGGCTCCGGCCTCGCCACCTTCGTGCGCACGCTGGGCGGCAGCTTCGCCGCCTCGCTGACCACCTACGCCTGGAGCGAGCGCGGCGCCGTCCACCACGCGCACATGACCGAGCGGATTTCCTCCCTCGACCCCGCCACGATGGAGACCGTGGCCCGCTACGGCGGCGGCGATCTCCAGCAAGGCGCCGCGGTGCTGGAACGGATGATTTCCAATCACGCCGCGCAGATCGGCTTCAACGAGATCTTCCACCTGCTGGGGATCATCTTCCTCGGCGTGATCCTGTTCGTGTGGCTGGCAAAACCGCCATTCGGAGCCAAGACGGGCGGCGCGCCCGGCGGCGGGCACTGACCCAATGAGCTACACCGGACAGTAATGGGGACAAGCGAAAACTGACACTTCGGTGCCGTCACGCTAACATCGAAAAACCCGCCGCTTCTGGCCTGATTCAATACTACCCATGCCAACGCAGACTTCCGATCCCTCTTCGTTTTCGGAAATGCTTGCCGAGCTGGTTCGCTATTTCGGGTTCAATCCAAGCGGTGAAGTACAGACTTTCCAGCTGATCCTGGGCCTGTGCGCGGCCTTGTTCGCCTATTTCCTCATACATCGCAACCAGATCGTCGCGGCCTCCGCGGGGCGCAAGCTGGAACGCAATCGCCTGCTCAACGAGCTGAACCACGAGTATTTCGCAATCATGGCGAGGCGTTGCGTAATCAAAGCCGGCGCCTCGCCCGAGGAAAGCTACGACTCCGCTCAAATGCTCGAGCTTGAGAATGTATTGGTCCGCGACGTGATCTGGACATCAAGCAAGCTTAACGACGACGCAGGCCACGGCTATCGCACGATCAACCAGAGCCGCTACATGCGGGTGTGCGAAACGTACTGGGTAGATTCGATCACCCTCCATCTGATGTTGCTGTGGACCAAGCGTGTCTACCACGGCCTGCAGCTAGATGTACTGTCACCAGCGGATGTCATGGAGATGTGGCGAAATATCCTGCCTTGGGCGAAAAACAACCGGTTCTCCCTGATGGCGGCTTGGTTCGGCTCCGATCCTGGCCAGCATTCAATCACGGCGCCGGTCGTTTCTCTGCCTGGATGGGGACGGTTCAACAAGACCTGGTGGCGATTGTCGTTCGGCGTTCGCAATCTCGCAGACAAGACCGATGGCTTGCTGCAACAGCTGCTTGGCATGCAGTCACCCCTGTGTCCGCGACCGCCCGCGCACTGGCGCGGCGACATTGCCGCGCTGTACTACCTGATCTATGTAGCCACCGACCAAGCTATCCGTGCGCGCAGGGCAGACATTCTCGGTTATGCAAATCCGTCGTACACCGCCGACAGCGCGCCAGCGGGCAGCAAACACGTCATCTTCGACAGCCAACTGCGCAAACATCTCTTGCGCTGATAATCAGACCGCGGCGCGCGCACCGGCGGGCGACGCGCGGCGGATCTTGAGCATGCCCATCCGCTTACGCGGCTATCCAGCCACTTCCAGCGCATCTGCCAACCGCTCCACCGCGACCACCTCCATGCCCTTGTAATTGCCGGATTTCGGCGCATTGGCTTTCGGCACGATGGCGCGCTTGAACCCGTGCGTGGCAGCCTCCTTGAGCCGCTCCTCGCCATTCGGCACCGGGCGGATTTCGCCGCTCAGACCCACTTCGCCGAAGGCGATCGTCTTGCCGGCCAGCGGCGCGTCGCGCAGCGAGGACAACACCGCCAGCAAGACCGGGAGGTCAACCGCGGTTTCCTGCACGCGGATGCCGCCGACCACGTTCACGAACACGTCCTGGTCGCCCACCATCACCCCGCCATGGCGGTGCAGCACCGCCAGCAGCATCGCCAGCCGGTTGCCTTCCAGGCCCACCACCACCCGGCGCGGATTGGACAGCGGCGAGGCATCCACCAGCGCCTGCACCTCCACCAGCAACGGGCGGGTGCCCTCGCGCGTGACCATCACGCAGCTGCCGGGCTGCGGCGCGCCCATGCCGGACAGGAAGATCGCGGACGGGTTGGACACCTCGCGCAGGCCACCGTCCGACATCGCGAACACGCCGAGTTCGTTGACCGCGCCGAAGCGGTTCTTGAACGCGCGAAGCACCCGGAAGCGGCTGCCGGAATCGCCCTCGAAATACAGCACCGCGTCCACCATGTGCTCCAGCACGCGCGGGCCGGCGATGCCACCCTCCTTGGTCACGTGGCCGACCAGGAACACCGCGGTGCCGGTTTCCTTCGCGTAGCGCACCAGCCGCGCGGCGCTCTCGCGCACCTGCGACACCGAGCCCGGTGCCGCGGTCAGGGTGTCGGTCCACAGCGTCTGGATGGAGTCGGCGATCAGCAGGCGCGGCTTGGCCGCGATGGCATGTTCAAGGATGCGCTCCACGCAGGTTTCCGCCAGCGCCTGCAGGCCCTCCAGCGGTAGGCCCAGCCGCTGCGCGCGCCCGGCCACCTGCGCCAGCGACTCCTCGCCGGTGACATATAGGCCGGGCCAGGTCGGCGCCATCTGCGCCAGCGCCTGCAGCAGCAGGGTGGACTTGCCGATGCCGGGGTCGCCGCCCACCAGCACCACCGCGCCTTCGGCCAGCCCGCCCCCCAGCACGCGGTCAAATTCGCCGATGCCGGTCGAGGCGCGCGCGCGCGCGTCCAGCTGCACGTCGGCCAGCGCCATGATCTTCGGCGCATCCACCTTGCCGGCCCAGCCGCTCCGGCGCGAGGCCGGGGACTTGGCCTGCGCCGCGGTTTCCAGCGCGATTTCCGCCAGCGTATTCCACGCGCCGCAGGCTTCGCACTGGCCCTGCCACTTGGCGTAATCGGCCCCGCATTCCGCGCACACATACGCGCTGCGGCGCTTGGCGGTGGAGGGGCTTGCGGCGGCTTTCGACATTGGCGGTCCTGCAATCGGGATTACCGTCACTTTAGCGGGGCCGGGTCGCAGCAGGCGCGACCGGACCACGCTCAGGTTTCCCCTCAGCCGGCCGCTAACGATTACGAGCCCCTCCCCCGCGACGTCCCCCACGCCATGATCATCACCGGCTCCAACCTGCAGCTCAGCGGCAGCCACGCCTCGCTGGAGTACCAGCGTCGCCACGAAACGCTCAATGCCTGGCGTGACGGGCCTGAGGGGCGGCAGCAGGTGCAGCTGGAGTCCACCAGCGAGTCGCTGCGGCTGCAGGCCGGCGCCACCCGGCTGACGTTGAGCCAGGAGGCGCTGCGTCCGCCGCCGATGGACTTGCCGCAGGCACCGCCCGCAGTGGATGGCGCCGGCGCCACCCGCGAGGTGGACGCCAAGGCGGAGGACATCGGCGAGCTCAGGATCACGCTGTTGCGCCTGCTGGTGGAGCAGCTGACCGGGCGCAAGATCGAGGTGATGGACGCCGGCGAACTGGGCGGCGGCGAAGCTGGCGAACCGCCGGCGGAACTGGCGGAAGCGGCCGCGCGCCAGGGCTCGGCAGCACCGGCTGCCGCTGGCAATGGCCGCGCCGGTTGGGGCGCGACCTATTCGCTGGAGGAAGTCCATTACGAAAGCGAGGCCACCCGCTTCACTGCGCAGGGCGTGGTGCAAACCGCCGACGGCAAGGAAATCCGGCTGGCGCTGGAGCTGAACATGAGCCGCGAGTTCGCCAGCCATACCCGCGTGTCAGTGCGCGCGGGCGATGCGCTGAAAGACCCGCTGGTGATCAACTTCGGCGGCACCGCCGCGCAGCTCACCCAGACCACGTTCAAGTTCGACCTGGACGTCGACGGCAAGGCGGACGCCATGCGCTTCGTCGCCCCGGGCAGCGGCTTCATCGCGCTGGACCACAACGGCGACGGCCGCATCAACGATGGCCGTGAGCTGTTCGGGGCGCAGAGTGGCGACGGCTTCGCCGACCTGGCGCGGCACGATGACGACGGCAACGGCTGGATCGACCAGAACGACGCGGTGTTCGACCGCCTGCTGGTGTGGACCCGCGACGGCAACGGCGAGGACCGCCTGCAGGGACTGCTGCAGCACGGCGTGGGCGCGCTCTACCTGGGCAAGGCGGAGACGCCGTTCGCGCTCAAGGACAGCGCCAACGCGTTGCAGGGCGCGGTGCGCGCCAGCGGTCTCTACCTGCGCGAAGACGGCGGCGCCGGCACGCTGCAGCAGATCGACCTGGTGGTGTAGCCGCGAAGTCCGGCTGCCCCGCAAACAGAAAAGCCGCCCTGCAGGGCGGCTTTTCTGTTGCTGCTGGTGCCGGAGATAGGAATCGAACCTACGACCCCATCATTACGAATGACGTGCTCTACCAACTGAGCTACTCCGGCATGGCCGGCGATTGTAGCGGCTGCCGGGTCACGGCGCCAGCTGGCGCAGTTCCTTCGGCAGGGCGAACACCATGCTTTCCGGCTCGCCGCGCAGCTCGCGCACGTCGCCCGCACCCAAGGCGCGCAAGCGCGCCAGCACGCCCTGCACCAGCACTTCCGGGGCGGAGGCGCCGGCGGTCACGCCGATCCACTGGTGGCTGGCGATCCAGGCCGGGTCGATCTGGTCGGCATTGTCGATCAGCCACGCCGCCGCGCCCTCGCGTTCGGCCAGTTCGCGCAGGCGGTTGGAGTTGGAACTGTTGGGCGATCCGACCACCAACACCGCGTCGCAGCCGCCGCGCACCAGGTCGCGCACGGCGTCCTGGCGGTTCTGGGTGGCGTAGCAGATGTCGTCGTGCTTCGGCCCCTGGATGTCCGGGAAGCGGATCCGGAGCGCGGCGATGATGTCGCGGGTGTCGTCCACGCTGAGCGTGGTCTGGGTGGTGTAGGCGCAGTTGCCGGGCTGCTTCAGCTCCAGCACCGCCACGTCGTCGATGTCCTCGACCAGATGGATCTGGCCGGCTTCGCCGTCCTCGCGCCACTGCCCCATCGTGCCCTCGACCTCGGGATGCCCGGCATGGCCGATCAGCACCATGTCGCGGCCGCGTCGGCTGGTGCGGCTGACTTCCAGATGCACCTTGGTCACCAGCGGACAGGTGGCGTCGAACACCTTCAGCCCGCGCCGCTCGGCCTCGGCGCGCACCGCCTGCGACACGCCGTGCGCGCTGAAGATTACGGTGGCGCCGTCCGGCACCTCGTCCAGTTCCTCGACAAACACCGCGCCCCGCGCCTTCAGGTCATCGACCACGAACTTGTTGTGCACGACCTCGTGGCGCACGTAGATCGGCGCACCGAACACTTCCAGGGTGCGCTTGACGATTTCGATGGCGCGGTCGACGCCGGCACAGAAACCGCGGGGGTTGGCAAGCAGAACGTCCATGCCGCGATTATCCGCCCTTCGCTTCGGTCTTGCCCGCCAGCAGCCCGAACAGCGCGATACCGATGGCGCCGCCCACCACCGCGCAATCGGCGATGTTGAACGCCGGCCAGTAGTGCTGGCCGACGTGCCACTGGATGAAATCGACCACGTGGCCATGCAGGAAGCGGTCAATGACGTTGCCGATCGCACCGCCGATCACCAGCGACAGCGGCAGCGCCTGCTTCCAGTCGCCGCGAGCGGTGCGCGAAAGCATCCACGCCATCAGGCCGCTGATGGCGAACGCCAGCACCATGAAGAAGTACTTCTGCCAGCCGCCGGCATCGGCCAGGAAGCTGAACGCCGCGCCGGTGTTATAGGTGCGGTACCAGTTCCAGAAACCGTCGATCACCGGCACGGCGGTGTACTCGGGCAGACTGGACAGCACCCAGGCCTTCGACCACTGGTCCAGGACGAGGACGAGGACCGAAACGGCCAGCCAGGAAAGCGCGTTGGGCTTGACCGACGCCATCAGAACCACTTCCGCTCTTCGCCCGGGCCGTCCACGTTCGCCACGCAACGCCCGCACAGCAGCGGATGCGCGGCGTGCGCGCCGACGTCCTCGCGGTGGTGCCAGCAGCGCACGCACTTGGGCTTGGCGGTGGGCTGGGCGAATACGCCGATCACGCCCTTCGCCTCCGTGTCCGGCACCACCCGCACGTCGCCGCTGATCAGCAGGAAGCGCAGTTCGTCGGCCAGCGGCCCCAGCCAGTTCTGGTCGGCCACGCTGCAGCGCAGTTCGATCTCGGCCTCCAGCGCGGCGCCGATCTGCCCGGCGGCGCGCATCGGCTCCAGCGCGCGGGTGACCTGCTCGCGCAGCTCCAGCAGGCCCTCGAAGTCCTTGGCGGACAGCGCGGCATCGTCCGGCAACGGCGCCAGGCCGTCGTACCAGGTGGTGAACAGCACGTTGCCGGGATGCCCGCCGGGCAGGTACGCCCACATTTCGTCGGCGGTGAAGCTGAGCACCGGCGCGATCCAGCGCACGAAGCCCTCGGCGATGCGGTACATCGCCGACTGCGCGCTGCGCCGGCCGCGCGAGTCCTTGCGCATGGTGTACAGGCGGTCCTTGGTGACGTCCAGGTACAGCGAGCCCAGGTCGACGCTGCAGAAATTCATCAGCGCCTGCACCACCGCGGCGAAATCGTAGTTGGCATAGGCCGCGGCGATCTCCTCCTGCACCTGCCAGGCCCGGTGCACGATCCAGCGGTCCAGCGCCACCATGTCGTCCGGCGCCAGCAGGTCGCGCGCCGGGTCGAAGCCGTGCAGGTTGCCCAGCAGGAAGCGCGCGGTATTGCGGATGCGGCGATAGGCGTCGGCGTTGCGCTTGAGGATCTCCTTCGACAGCGACATCTCGTTGCTGTAGTCGGCGCTGGCGATCCAAAGGCGCAGGATGTCGGCGCCCAGCGTCTTCATGATTTCCTGCGGCTCGATGCCGTTGCCCAGCGACTTCGACATCTTGCGGCCGTGCTCGTCCACGGTGAAGCCGTGGGTCAGGCACTGCCGGTACGGCGCGGCGTTGTCGATGGCAACGCCGGTCAGCAGCGAGCTCTGGAACCAGCCGCGATGCTGGTCGGAGCCCTCCAGGTACAGATCGGCGGGCTTGCCCAGGCCGCGCTCCAGCAGCACGCCCTCGTGGGTCACGCCGGAATCGAACCAGACGTCGAGGATGTCGGTGATGCGGTCGTAATCCTTCGCTTCCTCGCCCAGCAGCTCGGCGGCGTCCAGCGAATACCAGACGTCGATGCCGGCCTGTTCCACCCGGTCGGCCACCTGCCGCATCAGCTCGACGCTGCGCGGATGGATCTCGCCGGTTTCGCGGTGCACGAACAGCGCGATCGGCACGCCCCAGGTGCGCTGGCGCGAAATCGTCCAGTCCGGGCGGCCCTCGACCATGCCGGCGATGCGCGCCTGGCCCCATTCGGGATACCACTTCACCGCTTCGATGGCCGCCAGCGCGTCGCGGCGCAGGTGGGCCTGCTCCATCGAGATGAACCACTGCGGGGTGGCGCGGAACGCGATCGGGGTCTTGTGCCGCCAGCAGTGCGGATAGCTGTGCTTGAGCGGCGCGAACGCCAGCAAAGCGCCATTGCCGCGCAGCACTTCGACGATGGCGTCGTTGGCCTTCCACACGTGCAGCTGGGTCAGGTCGACATCGCCGGCGGGCGGAGTGGACGGCAGGTACACGCCGCGGCCGTCGACCGGGTTGAGCTGCGCCGCCGTGTACTTCTCGACCAGGCCGTACTTCTGGCCAACCGCGAAGTCTTCCTGGCCGTGGCCGGGCGCGGTGTGCACGGCGCCGGTGCCGTCCTCGGCGCTGACGTGGTCGCCGAGCAGCACCGGGATGTCGCGCCCGGCGTAGAACGGATGCGCGAACAGCATGCCTTCCAGCTTCTCGCCCTGCGCGCGGCCGAGCACGGTGACTTCGTCCACGCCATAGCGCTTGAGCGCCTTCTCGGCCAGCGCCTCGGCCAGCACCAGCCAGCGACGGCCGCCATCGGCACTGGCCGGGCCTTCCACCAGCACGTAGTCCAGCTCCGGCCCCAGCGAGATCGCCAGCGAGGCCGGCAGCGTCCACGGCGTGGTGGTCCAGATCGGAACAGCCACCTCCACGCCTTCCGGCAGCTCGCTGCCGAAGGCACGGCTGACCTGCTGTGGATTGCGCGCCGCGTAGGCCACGTCCACCGCCGGCGAGGTCTTGTCCTGGTATTCGATCTCGGCCTCGGCCAGCGCGCTGCCGCAGTCGAAGCACCAGTACACCGGCTTCACCCCGCGCAGCAGGTGGCCGTTCTCCACCACCTTGGCCAGCGCGCGGATCTCGTCGGCCTCGAAACGGAAGTCCAGCGTGCGGTAGGGCCGTTCCCAGTCGCCCAGCACGCCCAGCCTCTTGAAGTCGCGCCGCTGTACCTCGATCTGCTCGCTGGCGTATTCGCGGCACTTCTGCCGGAACGCGGCGGCGTCGAGCTTCACGCCCACCTTGCCGAACTTCTTCTCGATGGCGATCTCGATCGGCAGCCCGTGGCAGTCCCAACCGGGAATGTAGGGCGCGTCGAAGCCGGCCAGCGTCTTCGACTTGACGATGATGTCCTTGAGGATCTTGTTGACCGCATGGCCCAGATGGATCGCACCGTTGGCATACGGCGGGCCGTCATGCAGCACGAACTGCGGACGGCCCTTGGCCGCCTCGCGGATCTGCGCGTACAGGCCTTCGGACTCCCAGCGCGCCAGCGTTTCGGGCTCGCGCTTGGGCAGGTCGCCGCGCATCGGGAACGCGGTTTCCGGCAGCAGGATGGTGGCCTTGTAGGGATTTTCGGTCTTGTCGGTCACGGACAGCGTCTCGAACGGTGTGCAGGAGCGCCGTCAGGCGCGACAGGATTGAACGGCGGCGGTCGCGCCGGACGGCGCGTCGTCTTGCAGGATCGCACGCGCCTGCGCCTCGTCGCGGTGCATCTGCGCCACCAGCGAAGGCAGATCGGGGAACTTTTCCTCGTCGCGCAGGTGGGCGACGAACTCGACCTCGATCCGGCGCCCGTACAGGTCGCCCTCGAAGTCGAACAGGTGCGCCTCCAGCAGCGGCTCCTGCCCGTCCACCGTGGGCCGGGTGCCGAAGCTCGACACCGACGGCCACGGCCGCTCGCCGACGCCGTGCACCCAAGTGGCGAAGATCCCGCGCAATGCCGGCGTCTTGCCGCCATAGCGCAGGTTGGCGGTGGGATAGCCCAGCGTGCGGCCCAGCTGCTGGCCGCGCACCACCCGGCCGCCGATTGCGTACGGCCGGCCCAGCAGGCGCGCGGCGCGGGTGAAGTCGCCGCTTGCCAGCGCAGCACGGGTGGCGGTGCTGGACACACGCTCGCCGTCGACGCGCACCGGCGCGATCTCGTGCGCGGCGAAACCGCATTCCCCGCCCAGCGCGCGCAGCAGCGCGATGTCGCCGGCGCGGCCGCGGCCGAAATGGAACCCCGGGCCCACCCACACTTCGCGCACGCGAAGTCGCGCCACCAGCAGCTGGCGCACGAAGTCCTCGGCGGACATCGCCGCCAGCGCCGCGTCGAAGCGCAGCAGGCCGACGCCATCGCAGCCCAGCGCGCACAGCCGCTCCAGCTTGGCCCGCGGCAGCATCAGCCGCGGCGGCGGCGCGCCCTTGGCAAACAGTTCGCGCGGCAGCGGCTCGAACGACAGCGCCACCGCCGCTACCCCCAGCGCGCGCGCGCGCTCGACTGCGCGGCCGACCAGCGCGCGATGGCCCTGGTGCAGGCCATCAAACGCACCGATGCAGACCACGCTTCCCCGGGGGCACAGCGCCCCGCCAGCGGCATCGCGGAACAGGAAGGTCATGATGATCCGCCAGTATAGCCGCGCCGCGGCAACGGTCAGTGGCGCAGGTCGCGCGGGCGCAGGCCCAGCCCCAGCAGCACCAGCACGTAGCTGACGCCGCCCGCGGCAATCACCGCCAGCAGCAGCAGCGCGCGATGCAGCAGGCTGTCGATCGCAGTCCAGTCGCCGATCTGCCAGCGCAGCCCCAGCACCACTGCGCTCATCGCCATGCAGGCCAGCGCCAGCTGCAGCCAGAAGCGCGCCCAGCCCGGCTGCGGCCGCATCAGCCCGTCACGCTTGAGGTAACGCCACAGCAGCCCTGCGTTGACGATCCCGGACAGGCCGGTGGCCAATGCGATGCCGCCGTGCGCGCCGGGGACGTCGTTGAGCCACAGCGGCAGGGTCAGGGCGATGGTCAGCAGCACGTTGCAGACCACCGTCCAGATCGCCGCCCGCATCGGGGTCTTGCTGTCCTGGCGGGCATAGAACGCCGGCGACAGCACCTTGCTGAGCATGAACGCCGGGATGCCCAGGCTCATCGCGCTCAGGCTGATCGCCGCCATGCGGGTATCGAAGGCAGTGAACTTGCCGCCCTGGTAGACCACCGCGGTCAGCGGCTCGGCCAGCAGCAGCAGGCCCAGCGCCGCCGGCACGCCCGCCAGCAGGGCCAGCCGCAGGCCCCAGTCCAGCGCCGCGCCATAGCCGTCGGCATCGGTGGCGGCGTGCCGGCGCGACAGGTGCGGCAGGATCACGGTGCCGATCGCCACCCCGAACAGCCCCAGCGGCAGTTCCACCAGCCGGTCGGACAGGTACAGCCAGGTCTGGCTGCCGGTGGCCAGCAGCGAGGCGAACACCGTGCCCACCAGCAGGTTGAGCTGGGCGACCGACGATGAAAACAAGGTCGGCAGCATCAGCTTGGCCACCCGCCGCACATCCGGGTGCGAGAACCCCGGCTTGAGCCGCGGCCGCAGCCCCAGCTTGCCCAGCGCAGGCCACAGCACCAGCAACTGCAGCGCACCTGCCGCCAGCACGCCCCAGGCCAGAGCCTTGACCGGCTCGGCGAACTTCGGCGCGAGCCACAGCATCGCCGCGATCATGGTCAGGTTGTGCAGCACCGGCGTGGCCGCGGGCAGCGCGAACTTGCCGAAGCTGTTCAGCACCGAGGCCACCAGCGCCATCATCGAAATGGCGACCAGGTACGGGAATGTGGTGCGCAGCATCTGCGCGATCAGCGCCAGCTTCTCCTCCCCGCCCGGCGTGCCCACCGCGCCGGGGGCAAACAGCTCGGCCAGCAGTGGCGCGGCCAGCATGCCGATGCCGGCGACCACGAACACCAGCGCGAACAGCGCGCCGGCCATGTGGTCGATGAAGTCCTTCAACGCCGCCTTGTCTCCCCGCTCGCGCAGCTCGTTGAGGACCGGCACGAAGGCCATCTGCATCGAGCCTTCGGCGAAGATCCGCCGCAGGTAATTGGGGATCCGGTAAGCGATGACGAACGCATCCATCGCCACCGAGGTGCCGAACAGCCGCGACTGCAGGGCATCGCGCAGGAACCCGGCGATCCGCGACAACAGGGTCATCGCGCTGAACACCGCGCTGGAACGCAACAACCCGCTCATGCCTGCGCCATCCCCATCCGCCCCCGAAAAACCGACATATTGACCCAAGCCATTGAATCGCCCATAATTTCCAGTCTTCCGTATTCCTTCGTCCGTGGGCAAGCCTGCCAGCGGGCGGTTTTCATAGCCCCACCCACAGACTTTCCAGGATCCTCACCCGTGGCCAACATCAAGTCCGCCAAGAAGCGCGCCAAGCAGACCGTCGTGCGCAATGCCCGCAACGTCGCCCAGCGCTCGCAGCTGCGCACCGCCGTCAAGAAGGTGATCAAGGCGCTCGACGCCAACGATGCCGCCGGCGCCACCGAAGCCTTCGCCACCGCCCAGCCGCTGCTGGACCGGTTCGCCGCCCGCGGCCTGATCCACAAGAACAAGGCCGCCCGCCACAAGGCCCGCCTGACCGCGCGCATCAAGGCGCTGAAGGCCGCCTGATCGCAGGCTGCAGGATTTGAAGAACCCCGCTTCGGCGGGGTTTTTCGTGCCATGAAAAAACCCGGCGGATGCCGGGTTTTTCGCGAGCGGGCGCTGCGCTTCACGCACCTTCCCGTGCCTCCAGCGCTTCCTCGCGGAGGCGGTCGAAGAACGTCTGCACCGCCAGCATGATCGGCCAGGTGCCTTCGCGGCCCAGCGCGGAGACGAGGTACCAGGGCTGGGTCCAGCCCAGCTCGGCGACGATCTTCTCCGCAGCCTCGCGCGCCTCGTCCTCGAACATCAGGTCGGCCTTGTTCAGCACCAGCCAGCGCGGCTTCTCCAGCATCGCCGGGTCGTACTTGCGCAGCTCTTGCTCGATCGCGCGCACCTGCTCCGCCGGCGATACCGCGCTGCCCTCGTAATCCATGGGCGCGATATCGACCAGGTGCAACAGCAGGCGGGTGCGCTGGACGTGGCGCAGGAACAGGCTGCCCAGGCCGGCACCATCCGCCGCGCCCTCGATCAGGCCGGGGATGTCGGCGATCACGAAGCTGCGGCCCGGCTCCACGCTGACCACGCCCAGGTTGGGATACAGCGTGGTGAACGGATAGTCCGCCACCTTCGGGGTTGCCGCGGACACCGCGCGGATGAAGGTGGACTTGCCGGCATTGGGGAAGCCCAGCAGGCCGACGTCGGCCAGCAGCTTCAACTCCAGCCGCAGCACCCGGCTCTCGCCCTCGCCGCCGGGCGTGGCCTTGCGCGGAGCGCGGTTGACCGAGCTCTTGAAATGCATGTTGCCGAGCCCGCCGTGGCCGCCCTTGGCCACCAGCAGGCGCTGGCCGTGCTCGGTGAGGTCGCCGATCACCTCGTCGGTCTCGACGTTGTGGATCACGGTGCCGACCGGCACGGTGATGACGGTGTCCTCGCCGGCCTTGCCGTAGCGCTGGCTGCCCATGCCGTTCTCGCCGCGCTGCGCCTTGAACCTGGTCTGGTGGCGGAAGTCCACCAGCGTGTTGAGGTTCTCGTCGGCCTGCAGCCAGACGTCGCCGCCGGCACCACCGTCGCCGCCGTCCGGCCCGCCCAGCGGGATGAACTTCTCGCGGCGGAAGCCGATGCAGCCATTGCCGCCATTGCCGGCAGTGACGGTGATTTCAGCTTCGTCGACGAGTTTCATGGGCGTGATTGTGCAGTGTTGTGTGAAGTTTCGGCGAAGGGCCCCGCCTGCAAACGAAAAGCCCCGCCGAGGCGGGGCCCTTCGCATCGCATCGTCGCGGGCGCTTACTGCGCGGCGACGATGTTGACGGTGCGGCGCTGCTTCGGGCCCTTGGTGGTGAACTCCACCTTGCCATCGATCAGCGCGAACAGGGTGTGGTCGCGGCCGAGGCCCACGCCGGTGCCCGGATGGAACTGGGTACCGCGCTGGCGGACGATGATGTTGCCCGCTTCGATGGCCTGGCCACCGTAGATCTTGACGCCCAGGTACTTCGGGTTGGAATCGCGGCCGTTACGGGTACTGCCGCCTGCCTTTTTGTGTGCCATTGCTTAGTTCTCCAGGCTGACGATCAGGCGTTGATGCCGGTGATCTGGATTTCGGTGTAGTGCTGACGGTGGCCCATCTGCTTGCGGTGGTGCTTGCGGCGGCGGAACTTGACGATGCGCACCTTGTCGGCGCGACCGTGGCCGACCACCTTCGCGGTGACGGAAGCGCCCTTCAGCGCGTCGCCCAGCTTGATGCCGTCGGCGTCGCCCAGCATCAGGACGTTGTCCAGCTTGATCTCGCTGCCGGCTTCGGCTTCGAGCAGTTCGACGCGGAGCGTTTCGCCCTGCATCACGCGGTATTGCTTACCGCCGGTGACCAGTACTGCGTACATGTTGATATCTCTCGGTTCTGTAGTTCTTCTGGGTGCCCGTTGCCGTTCCTGCGCAGGGCCTGCCGCCATCGAGGGCGGACAGGAGCGGAATTGTAGGGGATTCAGCAGCTTAGCGTCAACCTGCCCAAAAACCGCCGGCGCAAGGAACTTGCGCCGCAGATCCCCGTCCAAGCGCTGCCCCGGAACGGACACCCAAGGACCTGGATGCGCAGCAACGGATTTGCCCCGGCCTCGCCCGGTGATCTTCCCGCACGTCGTGGCGCTTGCCTGCTGGCGGTGGCCCTGCACCTGCTGGCCGGCTGGGCGCTGACCCGTCCCGAGGCGGACGCCGACGACGACGCCCGGCCGCCGATGACGCTGGTCTACGTCGACCTGCCCCCACCCCTACCCCCACCCTTGTCGGCCCCGGCGCCCGATCGCGCGGCGGCGGCCACCCGGCGCGGGCGGCCGGCGCTCCGCCCCGCGCAGGAGGCCACCGCCCCGGCCGGGTCCGACCCGGCGCTGGCGGCGCAGGCACCGGGCGCGACTCCGATCGGGGCCCAACCGGTGGCTGGGCCGCCGGTGGTGGCCAGCGACGACTGGTCGATGCCGGCAGCGCCGCGCCGCGACGACGGCATCCGCTTCGAACGCAGGAGCCCGATGGCCAGCATCAACCCGATCCGCCGGCCCCCGCCCGAGCGCTTCCGCATGCGCCAGCGTGCCGCCAGCCTGGGCGATTACGTGCGCGCACTCTCGCAGGTCCTGCTCTGGCCCGCCGGGTACACCGACGACCCCTGCGATGGCCTTGCCGAAGCCGCGCAGGTACTGGCCGGGCAGGCCACCACAAAAGGTAGACAGGCACTGCTGGAAGATGTGGTGCGGCAGCAGAAGCAGTACTGCGGTCCCTGAACGCGCTTCGCGCCGCGCTGGTGATGGCTCCATTTGCCCCCAAATCAGTGGCTCGCTACGCTTCTTGATTGGCCTGCGCCCGGCGCCGGCCTCCCCCACCCCGCAGGACATCCCGATGGCCCTGGACTACATCCGCATCCGCGGCGCACGGACGCACAACCTCAAGAACATCGACCTCGACCTGCCGCGCGACAAGCTGATCGTGATCACCGGGCTGTCCGGCTCCGGCAAGTCGTCGCTGGCGTTCGACACCATCTACGCCGAAGGCCAGCGCCGCTACGTCGAGTCGCTGTCGGCCTATGCGCGGCAGTTCCTCAGCGTGATGGACAAGCCGGACCTCGACCATATCGAAGGGCTGTCGCCGGCCATTTCCATCGAGCAGAAGTCGACCAGCCACAACCCGCGCTCCACGGTCGGCACCATCACCGAAATCCACGACTACATGCGCCTGCTGTACGCGCGCGTGGGCAGTCCGCGCTGCCCGGACCACCACTTCCCGCTGGAAGCGCAGACGGTCAGCCAGATGGTGGACCAGGTGCTGGCGATGGAAGCCGACGAGGCGCTGGGCGGGCAACGCTGGATGCTGCTTGCACCGGTGGTGCGCGAGCGCAAGGGCGAGCACCTGCAGGTGTTCGACCAGCTGCGCGCGCAGGGTTACGTGCGGGTGCGGGTGGACGGCGTGCTGCACGAGATCGACGCGGTGCCGGCGCTGGCGCTGCGCCAGAAGCACACCATCGAGGCGGTGATCGACCGCTTCAAGCCGCGCGCGGACATCCGCCAGCGGCTGGCGGAGTCGTTCGAGACCGCGCTGAAACTGGGCGACGGCATGGCCATCGTGCAGTCGATGGATGACGCATCGCGCGATCCGTTGCTGTTCTCCTCGCGCTATTCCTGCCCGGTCTGCGACTACTCGCTGCCCGAACTCGAACCGCGGCTGTTCTCGTTCAACTCGCCCACCGGCGCCTGCCCGGGCTGCGACGGGCTGGGCGTGGCGCAGTTCTTCGATCCGGCCAAGGTGGTGGCGCATCCCGAGCTGTCGCTGGCCGCCGGCGCGATGCGCGGCTGGGACCGCCGCAACACCTACTACTTCTCGATGATCGCCTCGCTGGCCAAGCACTACGGCTTCAAGGTCGACGTGCCCTGGCAGCAGCTGCCCGAGCACATCCGCGAGATCGTGCTGCGCGGCAGCGGCGGCGAGGTCATCAACCTGTCCTACGTCGGCGAGAACGGCAACAAGTACCAGCGCAGACACGCCTTCGAAGGCATCCTGCCCAACCTCGAGCGGCGCTACCGCGAAACCGAAAGCGCGGCGGTGCGCGAGGAGCTGGCCAAGTACATCAGCGAACAGCCCTGCCCGGAATGCGGCGGCGCGCGGCTGAACCGACAGGCGCGCAACGTGTTCGTGGCCGACCGCCCGCTGCCGGAGATCGCGGTACTGCCGATCGACGCCTGCCTGGCCTTCTTCGACACCCTGACCCTGCCCGGCTGGCGCGGCGAGATCGCCGCCAAGATCGTCAAGGAGATCCACGAGCGGCTGGGCTTCCTGGTCGACGTCGGCTTGGATTACCTGACCCTGGAGCGCAAGGCCGATTCGCTGTCCGGCGGCGAGGCGCAGCGCATCCGCCTGGCCAGCCAGATCGGCGCCGGGCTGGTGGGCGTGATGTACGTGCTCGACGAGCCCTCCATCGGCCTGCACCAGCGCGACAACGAGCGCCTGCTAGGCACCCTGACCCGCCTGCGCGACCTCGGCAACACCGTGCTGGTGGTGGAACACGACGAGGACGCGATCCGGCTGGCCGACTACATCGTCGACATCGGCCCCGGCGCCGGCGTGCACGGCGGCGAAGTGGTGGCGCAGGGCCAGCTGGCCGACGTGCTGAAGGCGCCGCGCTCGCTGACCGGGCAATACCTGTCCGGCAAGCGCAGGATCGAGGTGCCGGCGCATCGCAACCCACCCAACCGCAAGCTGCTGCTCAAGCTGAAGGGCGCCAGCGGCAACAACCTGAAGAACGTGGACCTGGAGATCCCGTCCGGGCTCCTCACCTGCGTGACCGGCGTGTCCGGTTCCGGCAAGTCGACCTTGATCAACGACACCCTGTACGCGCTGGCCGCCAACGAGATCAACGGCGCTTCGCACACCCCGGCGCCGCACAAGGACGTGATCGGGCTGGACCTGTTCGACAAGGTGGTGGACATCGACCAGTCGCCGATCGGCCGCACCCCGCGTTCCAACCCGGCCACCTATACGGGTTTGTTCACGCCACTGCGCGAGCTGTTCGCGCAGGTGCCGGAGGCGCGCGCGCGCGGCTATTCGCCGGGCCGCTTCAGCTTCAACGTGCGCGGCGGCCGATGCGAGGCCTGCCAGGGCGACGGACTGATCAAGGTGGAGATGCACTTCCTTCCGGACGTGTACGTGCCCTGCGACGTCTGCCAGGGCAAGCGCTACAACCGCGAGACGCTGGAGATCCGCTACAAGGGCTTCAGCATCCATGACGTGCTGGAGATGACCGTGGAGGCCGCGCTGGACCTGTTCCAGCCTGTGCCCAGCATCGCCCGCAAGCTGGAGACGCTGGTGGACGTGGGGCTTTCCTACATCAAGCTGGGCCAGAGCGCGACCACGCTGTCGGGCGGCGAGGCGCAGCGGGTGAAGCTGTCGAAGGAGCTGTCGCGGCGCGACACCGGCCGCACCCTGTACATCCTCGACGAACCCACCACCGGCCTGCACTTCCACGACATCGAGGCGCTGCTGGCGGTGCTGCACAAGCTGCGCGACGACGGCAACACGGTGGTGGTGATCGAGCACAACCTCGACGTGATCAAGACCGCCGACTGGGTGGTGGACCTGGGCCCCGAAGGCGGCCATCGCGGCGGCCAGATCATCGCCGTGGGCACGCCCGAGGACGTGGCGGCGAACCCGGCTTCGCACACCGGCCGCTTCCTTGCGCCATTGCTCGAAAAATCTCCGGCAGGCTCGTCGTCCTCGCCGCGCAAAAAGAAAAAGGCCGACGCATGACCGACAGCACCGTATTCCGCATGCCCATTCCGCTGCGCTGGAGCGACCTCGACGCGTTCAACCACGTCAACAACGCGCGCTACCTGACCTTCCTGGAGCAGGCGCGCATCGAGTGGTTCGAATCCATCGGCGAGCCGTGGGTGACGGACGACGCCGCGCCGGTGGTCGCCTCCGCCACGCTCAATTTCAAGCGGCCGATCGAATACCCGGCCGAGGTCGCGGTGGAACTGTTCACCGAGAAGCTGGGCAACAGCAGCGTGGTGATCGGCCATCGCATCGTCGCCGCCGACGGCACCCTGCACTGCGACGGCAACGTGGTGGCGGTCTGGGTGGGCCGCCGTGACGGCCGCCCCACGCCGCTGCCCGACTGCGTGCGCCGCGCCGCAGAGCGGCTGCTCGCCGCCCCGGCCGCCTGACCACCGGATCCCTTGGCGCGGATCCCGATCCGCCCGCCTATGATGGCCGCACGCCGCCCCGGAGCCTGTCCATGTCGCTGATCGAAACCATCGTCCACGGCCAAGTCCACGAACTTCGGCTGGCGCGTCCGCCGGTCAACGCGCTGAACCCGGAACTGTGCGCCGACCTGGTGCAGGCGCTGCGCGAAGCGCCCGCGCACGGCGCCCGCGGCATCGTGCTGGCAGGGGGGCCGAAGGTGTTCTCCGCGGGTCTGGACGTGCCCTACCTGCTGTCGCTGGGCGAAGACCAGGAGGCGCTGCTGCGGGCATGGACGGTGTTCTTCCAGGCCGCGCGGGCGCTGGCGGAATGCCCGGTGCCGGTGGTGGCGGCCATGGCCGGGCACGCGCCGGCCGGCGGCTGCGTGCTGGCGCTGTGCTGCGACTACCGCATCCTTGCCGACGGCCCCTACCGGATCGGGCTTAACGAAACCCAGGTGGGCTTGGTTGCCCCGGAAGGCATCCAGGCACTGCTGGCGCGCGTGGTCGGCCCGCATCGCGCCGAGCGCCTGCTGGTGGCCGGCGCGATGCCTGATGCGCAGCAGGCGCTGCGGATCGGGCTGGTGGACGAGCTGGTGCACATCGACGATGTCGCCACCCGCGCGCGGGTCTGGTTGGAGGAGCTGCTGCAGCTGCCGCACACGCCGATGCTGGAGACGCGCGCGATCGCCCGCCGCGACGTCATCGCCGCGCTGGCGGATGAACGCATCGGCCTGCCCCGCTTCGTCGCCCAGTGGTCGCACCCGGACACCCAGGCGGCGCTGCGCGCGATGCTGGCGCGGATCGGGAAGTAGAACGCCTCCCGATATCCGCAGGATCGCAGCGCAAGGGCGCGATTGCCTTTTGCGTGAGCCGGCGAAAGCGTTCGCGCCCTTGCAGTTGCTCCTACGAATCAGGAAGCCCGCGCGCCTGCCGCGCGCGGCGATTCAATCCAGCAGCTCCAGCACCGTTTCCGGCGGCCGGCACAGGCGCACGCCCTTGGGCGTGAACACGAACGGCCGGTTGATCAGGATCGGCGCGGCCACCATCGCCTCCAGCAGCGCATCGTCGGACAGCGCCGGATCGGCCAGTCCGCGCGCGGCGTACTCGGCCTCCTTGCTGCGGATCGCCTCGCGCACGGTGAGCCCGGCATCGGCAATGGCCTGGCGCAGCCGTGCCTTGGTGGGCGGACTGGCCACGTAGTCCACGACCACCGGCTCGATCCCGGCCTCGCGCAGCAGCGCCAGCGCGCCGCGCGAGTTGCTGCAGCTGGGGCGATGCCAGATTTCCACTTCATTTCCCCGCATGGTCATGCCCCGGTCGCCACCGGTCGCAGCGGGTCGGCCAGCCAGCCGCTCCACGAACCGGTGAACAGCTTGGCGGCGCGCAGCCCGGCGCGCTCCATCGCCAGCAGGTTGTGGCAGGCGGTGACGCCGGAACCGCACATCACCACGACGTCGGACGGATCGCGCCCGGCCAGCAGCGCGCGGTATTCGTCGGCCAGCTGCATCGGCGGCTTGAAGCGGCCGCCGGCCATGTTGTCCGCGTAGGGCCGGTTGACCGCGCCGGGGACATGCCCCGCCACCTTGTCGAGCGGCTCTTCCTCGCCGCGGAAACGCGCCGCCGCCCGCGCATCGACCAGCATCCCGCCTGCGGCGAGATGGGCTTCGACCGCTTCCGCGTCGAGCAGGCGCGAGGTGTCGAAGTTCGCGACGTAGCGCTGGCTGGCCGGCTCACGCGTGAGCGACGACGCCGGCAAGCCGAGCGAGGTCCAGCGCGTCCAGCCACCATCCAGCACCGCCACCTTCTCGTGGCCCAGCGCGCGCAGCAGGAACCACAGGCGCGCGGCGTAGGCGCCATCGCCATCGTCGTAGGCCACCACCTGCGAACCGGGGGCGATGCCCCAGCGGGTCAGCTTGGCGCAGAAGGTTTCCGCGTCCGGCCAGGGGTGCCGCCCCTCGCCCTTGCGGGACATGTCGGAGAGATCGCGCTCGAGGTGCGCGTAGGCAGCGCCGGGAATGTGCGAGCGGTGCCAGGACTGCTCGCCCAGGTGCGGGTCGAGCAACGAGAAGCGGCAATCGACGATCACCAGGTCGGGGCGCCCCAGCGCCACCGACAGGACGTCCGCCTGCACCAGGGTAGTCCATCCGGCCATCACACCCTCCATTGGTTCGAGCCAGCCAGCCGCTCGCGCAGGTTGTACAGGATAGAGGCGGTCGCGCCCCAGATCCGCTGCGGCTGGTAGCGGTATTGGAACACGTGGCGGGCACGGCCGCCGAACTGCAATTCGATGGTGTCCAGCTGCGCCGGATCCAACAGCATCTCCAGCGGCACTTCGAACACTTCGGCCACCTCGCCCGGTTCGGGCACCGGCTGGAAATCCGGGTCTACCACCACCACCGTGGGCAGCACGCGAAAACCGGTGATGGTCAGCAGCGGATCGAGATAGCCGAGCATGCGCGCCTGCGCGGGCTGCAGGCCCACCTCTTCACGCGCTTCGCGCAGCGCCGCGGCGGCCGGGCTCGGGTCGTCCGGCTCGATGCGGCCGCCGGGGAAGCTGACCTGGCCGCCGTGGTGGCGCAGGCCGTCGGTGCGGCGGGTCAGCAGCACCCCGGCGCCGACGGCGCGCGGGATCACCCCGACCAGCACCGCCGCAGGGCGCGGCGCGGCCGGCTGCGCCAGCCCGGCCAGGTCGGCCAGGTTCCACGGCGCCGCCGCAGGCGGCGCATCGAGCGGATGCAGGGCGCCGCGCAGCCATTCGGCCAACGCAACGGCGTCCATCAGGCGTCCTCCGCCGCAGCCGGGCGCGCCGGCAGAACCACGTCCATCAGGTGCAGGCGGGCGGCATCGTCCAGCCTGGTCCACGCTGCGATTTCGTCGCCGGTGCGGCGGCAGCCGCGACACAGCCCGCCCTCATCCAGCGTGCAGACGCCGGTGCAAGGGCTGAGCACGGCGCGGAACAAATCACTCATGCGTACTATGGTAGCGCCGCAAACGCGATGCGCCGGCACATGGCCGGCGCATCGGGACTTGCCGCGGTACCGCGCCAGCGCGCGGCCAACCGGATTACTTGACCGAGCCCAGCTCGATCTGCATGGCCACGGCCTGCTGCGCGAACTGCTGGTTCTGGTTGCCGCCCAGGCCCTTGCCCGGCGGGATGACCACTTCCCAGACCGCGCCCTGCTGCATCAGCGGCAGGGTTTCCTTCAGCGCCGGGATCGGCGCGTCGGCAACCTTGAATGCGGGCGGGGTCTGCACGCCACTCAGCGGCACGCCGACGGCGGCCAGGAAGCTGCGGAACGCGATCTGCACTTCGCTGGTGGCGGTCGGCTTGGCGCCGGTGCCGGCCTTGGCCACGCGGTACATGATGCCGCTGGGCAGGGTGATCACGCCCTGCTCGGCCTTGAACTTGGTGACGAACGCGGCGGACTGCGCCTGGTTGTCGGCCAGCGCCTTGCGGAAGGCTTCCTGCGCCTTGATTTCCATGCGCTGCTGGAAGGCGGAGTAGGCGGCCCCCAGCTGCTGCTCGGTGTAGGCCGGCTGCTTCTTGGCGAAGGCATCCTGCACGCCGCGCACCACGGTGGCGATGTCGATCGGCTCGCCGGTGTTGGCCAGCTCCTGGCCGAGCTGCCAGCCGAACGCATAGCTGGCGTGGGTCTTGTCGACCGCCGGCGGCGCGGCGGGCGCGGCGGTGGCGGGCTTGGCGGGGGCCGCTGCCGGCTTGGTCTGCGCCGAGGCGATGCCGGCGGTCAGGGTCAGGGCCGCCGCACTGGCAGCAATCGCACGCAACTTCATCCACAACCTCGTATGTCGAATGGAGCCGCCAACGCGGCCCGCAGGAATCCGGCGCAGGCCGGAGGTTTCGCCGCGACCGTGCGGAATGCCCGGGCGCGACACGCTAGGATACTGGCCCCGGCACTTGACGGCTACCGGCACCCCCCTGCGACCCGGCTCGGCCGTCGAAGTTCCCGCCCGGCCCACGAAAATCCGACTGGACCCCCGCATGAGCGACCACCTGCTGCTGATCGACACCACTGACGGCGTGCGCACCCTCCGCATCAACCGCCCGGACAAGCTGAATGCGCTGAATGCCGCCACCCTGGACGCGCTGGACGCGGCCTTCGCCGACGCGGCCGACGACGAGGCGGTGCGGGTGGTGGTGCTCACCGGCGCCGGCCCCAAGGCGTTCGTGGCCGGTGCCGACATCGCCGAGATGCATGCGCTCACGCCGGTGCAGGGCCGCGACTTCTCGCTGCGCGGCACGCGGATGATGCGGCGGGTGGAAAAGCTGAACAAACCGGTCATCGCGATGATCAACGGCTTCGCCCTGGGCGGCGGGCTGGAACTGGCGATGTGTTGCCACCTGCGCGTGGCGGCGGACACCGCCAAGGTGGGCCAGCCGGAAATCAACCTCGGCCTGATCCCCGGCTTCGGCGGCAGCCAGCGCCTGCTGCGCCTGTGCGGCCGCGCCGGCACCCTGGAGTTGTGCCTGACCGGCGCCCCGGTCACCGCCGAGCGGGCGCTGCAGCTTGGCATCGTCAACCGCGTGGTGGCGGCCGCGGAGCTGGAAGCCGAGACCATGAAACTGGCCACGCAGCTGGCCAACGCCGCGCCGCTGGCGCTGCGGGGGATGCTGGACTGCGTGAACATCGGGGGCGAATGCGGGATCGAGGAAGGACTGGAATACGAATCGGCGCAGTTCGGGCTGATGTTCGCCACCCAGGACATGCGCGAAGGCACTGCGGCTTTCCTCGAGAAGCGCAAGCCGGCGTTCGCGGGTAAATAAGGCGATCCGGGTATCCCGCCGGTCCCGCCGAAGCGGGCTCCGCATCCGGGCCGCCCCGTGGCCGGCTGTCCGCTACGCGGGATGACGAGCACGACATGCACACTTCCTGCCCGACCTGTTCCTGCGCACTCGAACACCCGGCCCACGCCCTGCTGGCGGCGCTGCGCGAGGACGATCTCGACGCGGCGCTGCGGCTGGGCCTGCTGGACGCCGCGCCCTGCCCCTCCTGCGCGGCCGCCTGCGGCGCGCAACTGACCAAAGCGCGCGACGCGCGGCGCTTCGCGCTGGCCGCGCGTGAGCGCCATCGCGCGCGCGCCGTGCGGCTGGCGCGGATCAGCGCCGAGCGCGACGCCGCGCGCCGTCCAGCGATTTCGCCCTCGGCGCAACAGGCAGCGCCCGCGCTGCCCTCGGCGGCAGCCGACGCGCTGGCCCGAGCGCTGGCAAAAGCCAAGGCGCGCCACGCATGAGCGCAGCCCCAAAACCGCGCGCGGCGCGCGGCAGCAAGCTCACTCCCGCTGAAATCACCGAGCTGTTCACCCGCCTGCGCGCGGGCGACCCGCACCCCACCACCGAGCTGGAATACACCACGGCCTTCGAGCTGCTGGTGGCGGTGGTGCTGTCGGCGCAGGCCACCGACGTCGGGGTCAACAAGGCCACCCGCCGGCTGTACCCGGCCGCCAACACGCCCGCTGCGATCCTGGCGCTGGGCGAGGACGGCCTGAAGGGCTACATCAACACCATCGGGCTGTTCAATGCGAAGGCAGCCAACGTGATCGCGCTGTGCCGGCAATTGCTGGAACTGCACGATGGCGAGGTGCCGCGCACGCGCGAGGCGCTGGAAGCACTGCCGGGCGTGGGCCGCAAGACCGCCAACGTGGTGCTCAACACCGCGTTCGGCGAGCCGACCATCGCGGTGGACACGCATATCTTCCGTGTCTCCAATCGCACCGGGCTGGCGCCCGGCAAGGACGTGCGCACGGTCGAGGACAAGCTGGTGCGGCTGGTGCCGGCCGAGTTCGCGCGCGACGCGCACCACTGGCTGATCCTGCACGGGCGCTATGTCTGCAAGGCGCGCAAGCCGGACTGCGCGCGCTGCGTGCTCCACGACCTGTGCCGCTGGCCGGAGAAGGGCCCGTCGGCGCAGCCCGCCGCACCCTGAAGAATGCCCGGCGCGATGTCGACGACCCGAAGCCGCGCCGGAAGAGGGCGCCCAGCGATGACCGCCCCGAAACACGACGCCCCGCGGATGCGGGGCGTCGTTTGCTGCATGTCCGAAGCGGCGATCAGAACGCGAACTGCGTGCGCAGCGCGATCTGGCCCGGCTCGTCGCCGGTCTTGTCGTTCTTGCCCTTGGTGTAGTTCAGCATCACCCGCATGTTCGGGTTGATGTAGTAGTTCAGGCCGATCAACGCCGAGGTGGTCTTCATGTCGGTGACGTCCTTGTTCTCCATCACGTCGTAGCGTGCGGTGAGCTCCCACAGGCCGGACTCGCCGACCTTGGGCGAACCGAACACGCCGGTGGCGCCCTTGTACGCCTTCAGCCCGCCGTTGAGCATGAAACTGCCCTGCACGTAGTAGACGTCGACATCCTGCGAGGTGCCGTTGGCCTGGCCGTAGCTGGCGCGCACGTACTCCGACTGCAGGAACAGCGGGCCATTGCGGAACGCCGCTTCCAGCCCGAAGGTATCCACCTGCGAGTCGTTGCTGCCGATCCCGGCGGTGGTGGTGGCCATCGTCTGCGACGGGCCGCGGCGGCCGGCGTAATTGGACACCGCCGAGACGTTGGGCGTGCCCTTGTTGAGGTTCTCGTGGCTGTACGAGCCACCCAGGTGCAGGGTGGTGGTGCCGCTGTCGATCGGCGCCCAGGTGCCGCGTGCGGAGAAGCCCACGCCCTCGGTGCGCGCGGTCGGCGCGCTGCGCATATTGAACGCGCTGACGCCGAAGGTGTAGCTGTCGCCGGCGCGCAGGTAGCCGACGCCCTGCTGGAACTGGCGGCCGCTGTAGATGCCCGTCGCCGAGGTGCTGGGGCGCTCCATCATCAGGATCTCGTTGGAGCTGGTCAGCTCTTCCATCGAGCGGTACGGCTTGAAGTGGCCGATGGTGAGCTTGCCGCCCAGCATGTTGCGGGCGATGTACATGTCGCGGATGCCGTCCAGGTTGGTGCCGGCGGAGAAATCCTGCTCCATCTTGTATTCCCAGCCGTAGGCCTTGCCGGACAGGGTCAGGCGGGCGCGGCGGAACTCGGTGGTGTCGGTGGTCGCCGCCACGTCCTTGTCGAAGCTGTAGGCATCGAAATGGATGCGGCCGCCCAGCGAGGCCTCGAAGTTCTTGTCGGCCGAGGTCACCTTCAGTCCGCCCTTGGTCTCCACCTTCACGCTGTTGTTGGTGAGGTTGTCGAGCTGGGTGGCGGTATCGACGTTGACGTCGGACTGCGCATCGTTGCGCTCTTCCAGGTTCTGGATCTGCGCCTGCAGCGCGGCGATCTGCGCCTTCAGCTCGGCGATGTCCTGGGCGCTGGGGGCGCTCTGCGCGGCGGCGTTGAAACTGACGGTGCCGGCGATCAGGGCGATCGCGACGGCCAGACGGGTGGGACGCATGTGGGAACTCCGTTGTGATGGAAAGCTGTCTGGTGGGCAGCGCGCGGGTCTCCGCCTCGCGTCACCTGCAGCACGCATTTGACCCGCCATCGATTGCAGTTTTATTTCCCTTGCGCGCTTTTCTCCACGCGCCCCCATCCACGCGGCACGGCGCCCCCGCGCAACCGTCATGCCACCGTCACACGACTGACCCGCGGGCGTCACGCAAGCGCGATGGAATGCGCCACGAACCGGGCATCGCCCCGTCGCATCCGCTCACCAGGAGTTCCTCGTGTCCAAGTCCTTCAAGATCCGCATCGCCGCGCTCGCGCTGGCGACCAGCTTCGCCGCCAGCGCCTTCGCTTCCGACGTCACCGGCGCCGGCGCCTCCTTCGTCTACCCGGCGATGTCCAAGTGGTCGTCCGACTACAAGGCCGCCACCGGCAAGGAAGTGAATTACCAGTCGATCGGCTCCGGCGGCGGCATTGCCCAGATCAAGGCCGGCACCGTTGACTTCGGTTCCTCCGACAAGCCGCTGCCGCCGGCCGAGCTGGCGCGCTCGGGCCTGGCGCAGTTCCCGTCGGTGATCGGCGGCATCGTGCCGGCGTTCAACCTGCCCGGCATCGCCGCCGGCGCCATGAAGCTGGACCCGGACGTGCTGGCCGACATCTTCCTCGGCAAGATCAAGATGTGGAACGACCCGCGCATCGTCGCCAGCAACCGGGGCCTGAACCTGCCGGCGCAGAAGATCACCGTGGTGCACCGCTCCGACGGCTCCGGCACCACCTTCAACTTCACCAACTACCTCTCCAAGGTCAGCCCGGCGTGGAAGACCGAGGTCGGCGAGGGCACCGCGGTGAAGTGGCCGGTCGGCATCGGCGGCAAGGGCAACGAGGGCGTGTCCGCCTACGTCAAGCAGATCCGCGGCAGCATCGGCTACGTCGAGCTGGCCTACGCGATCCAGAACAAGGTGCCCTATTCGCGCCTCAAGAACGCCGCCGGCAATTACGTCAATCCGAGCGATGACACCTTCGCCGAGGCCGCCGCCAGCGCCGACTGGAAGTCGACCAAGGACTTCTTCCTCATCGTCACCAACGCGCCGGGCGAGAACGCCTGGCCGATCACCGCCACCAACTTCATGCTGGTGCACAAGAACAGCAAGCCGGGCACCAAGGCCGCGCTCGACTTCTTCCGCTGGGTCTATGCCAACGGCGACGCGTCCGCCGCTTCGCTGGGCTACGTCCCGCTCCCTGATTCGCTGGTCCAGCAGATCGAGGGCTACTGGACCCAGAACGTCAAGTAAGCCGCATTCCGCATAACCCCCCCTGTTGCGGGCCTTCGGGCCCGCTTTTTTTTGGTTCTTCTCCCAACTGAGGGGAAAGGCGCACGGCCGACCGGGCAGACTTGCT
>NZ_JAXOFT010000050.1:0-2644 GCF_036409385.1 Thermomonas sp. LB-4
CGCCACATTCAAGCTGCCGCCTGATCAAGCGTCACCAACTTTCGAGCATATCTCTCTCGTTCGGACCGAATCCACTTGAGGTGATGAAGAAGCTTGGCGCGCAGTCGATTGGCGCAACGCTTTCGCAGCGGCCCGCCGAGTTCGCTCGGATGATCGCCAAGATCGCCTACGCGATGGCGGCCGCCACCGGAACATTGAAACTGCTGGCCGAATCGTCGGAGCTGCCGGCCATGATACTGGGAGAAGACGATGCAATCGGTCATTTCGTCGGCACCATCGAAGAACCGAACGCCAGCCACCCCGAAATCCACCGCGTGCTGTTGATCGAAGACCGGGGCCGCGGCTTGCTGATCGGCGACGTGCAGATCTTCAGCGATTCGCACACCCCGAGGTACGGCGTCGTGATCGGAAAGCTTGCCTAGCCGCCGTCGTCGCCACCTTGGGGTGCGACCCCAAGCACCTCATCCAGGCCGTGGATCAGGAGCCTTTGCAGTCGATCCTTTGAGATCGCCGACATGCCCTCCGCCGCAGCTCGAATCCGGTCGCGGACCTCGACAGCCCAGGGCCGCTCGTCACTCAAGTCTTCATCGATCCGGCCGTGCTTATATCGAGCCTTGAGGGCAATCATTGCGTTCCGCTGGCCACGCGGCTCCAGCCCGAGGAACGCATCGACGAACCGAGCCGGATCCAGGGACGCCAGGACCGGGATGTCGTAGAACTCGTTATCTCCCTGATTCGTCAAGGAGACCCGACGTAGGAACAGGCCAGAATCCTCCTGTATGTTCGCCAACAACTCCTCGGCGATCGCGGGCCTGCGGTCGATATCGACAGCGCGGCGCTTTTCGTCCAGATAGTCGCGCAATCCAATGTACTCCTCCGACCGGGATTCGTGGAATCCCAGCCCGTCGTACGCGTCGAATGCCAGACCGAAATGGTCTTCGTGTCGATCCAGCGGCTCAAGCAGGCCGTTCGCGTACAGATAGTCCACGTATGCCCGACCGTCGGCGACTACCTGTTCGACACCATTTGCGATGCCTCCGATGCGCGAGAGCCAGAGCCGCAGTCCGAACACATGCAACACCTCTCCTGGAATCGTGTACTCGTGCGCGGCGAATGCGCGCTCCATCTCTGCAAGCGCGCGATCGACCTCCTCCTCCGTCCGCTCATGCGAATGCCAGACAGTCCGCCAGGCAGGCTCCTGCGCAACCGTCACGAAGTACGAGCTCTGATCGAGCTCGTCACGTATCCGCTTCGGATCGACGACCCCCTTCACGATCAGGTCGATCAACGTGTCGTCCGACAGTGCGGTGGTGTCCAACTGCACTGTGGGATACCGCTTCTCCACCGCCAGTATCTCCGGCACTGGATCGCCCTCCTCGCGCGGCAAGTAGGCCGAAAGCAGATTGTTCTGGCGATCCTGTATGTCGCCGGCCGACAGTCGCCCGGCCTTCACCTCGAAAGAAATCGCAGACAGCAGCCCCAGCAACGCCGTCAACGCTTTGTCGTGAGATCGGTGCCTATCGTCCAGAACGGCATAGAACCGCTCGAAGTCCCAGATTGCCTGCTGCAGTATCCGGAGATTGTCCAGCTCGGATTGGTGATAGATCTCGGAGATGACGGACGCATTCGCCGCGACGGCTCCCCTTGCGCCGTCGTCTTTTACCGAAGCGATGAACGCAGCCTGCGCATCGTCAAAGGCCGATTGGACGTCAAACATCCTTCCAACCACCTTCTCGCGAATGCGCTGGTAGTTCTCGTCCGCTATCTCGCTCTCGTTCGCAATGATGACGACCTTGCGACCTTCATGTTCGACGAACACGTTGATGTAACCCATCACCGTGTTGATCGGCATCTGGCAACGCTCCAGGTCGTCGAATACATACAGATCAGACTTCGACCGATCGACGAAATCCTTTGACTCTAGATCGAGCTCCACATTGAAGTACTTCCCGACCATCTTGAGCGCACGGCCGCCAAGCGTGACGCCCTTCTTCTTTAGGACGGGATACATGGATTGCAGAATGGCGTCGTCAATCTCATCGAGCGACACAAGGCCATACAAGCTGACGTAGATGTATCGCGTCTTCTGACTATCGAGCGATTTGAGGAAGTTCTTGACTACGTATGTCTTCCCAATCCCCCACGGGCCGTTCAGTAGAACCGCGAACCCTGGCGGCGTCGAGAAAGACAGGTAGTAACGCAGGTATTCCTTGACGTGATGGTTTCGGTCGTTGGCTGCAACGCCGCCCGAGGCATCCGCCGCGGGCTGGGACGCCGCGTCATCTGCCGCGACGCGGTTGGCCTTGGTCAGCCGTCTTCTACGCCAGTCAATCATTGCGCTATCCCCATGTCGCCACCCTTTACTAACACGCCCCGAGCGGCGATTAGCCTCGCGGCACCCTAAGACGTCGCCCTCCGCGAAGCCTAGGGGTTTTCGTACCACATCCCCTTTCACCGGGGCTGACTAGTCGCATTCCGTGGATGTGGTCTGCGCCGCCACTAGAACCATAAGCTGAAATGATCTTAGGCTCCCGCGAAAGCGGGCTTTACTGCTTCCAGCATGGCCTAGCCCCAGCGGCCGCTATGGGTCGAGGCTGTGTAAAAACTCGTCTGCGACGAACTTCGTGCAGTATCGCGGTCTGAT
>NZ_JAXOFT010000051.1:0-1859 GCF_036409385.1 Thermomonas sp. LB-4
CTACCATCAACCCCGGACTCTAAATCGCCCCGCTACTGAAAGCGGGGGGACGTCGCCCTGATCTTCGGGGCGGCGTGGATGCTGGCGGAGCGCTTTTGCATCCTGTCATCCGGAACCCGTCATGCCCGATACCCTGTGTGTGATCTCCAGACCGAGCCCCCGATCGTTGACGCTTCCCGTTTTCTGGATGGCGGCCTGCATGTTGTTCGTGGGGATGCTGCTGGCGCATGCGAACGGCGCTAATACATCGCTGGAGTTCGCACCTTACGTGTTTGAGACCGAGCGACACGGCGCGATCGACGCGCAGGTCGCGTTTCTGGACGTACCGCGTCGGCACGACGAACCGGACGGCCCGCGCATGCGGCTGCGCGTCGTGCGCCTGCCGGCCACCGGTGGCGATGGCAGCGCCGCACCTGTGGTCTATCTTGCCGGTGGTCCTGGCGGCTCCGGCGTTGGTACGGCACGCGGACCGCGCTGGCCGGTGTTCGACCAGGTCCGGCGCGAAACCGACGTCCTGCTGTTCGACCAGCGGGGCACCGGCCTGTCGGAGCCTCCTCCGCCGTGCCCGTACGTCCAGCGCTTCGACGATGCCAAGCCGTTGGAGCGCGAAGTCGCGCTGGCGGCGCTGAGCCACACTGCCGCCCGATGCGTCGCCTATTGGCGGGAGGAGGGCATCGACCTGGCGTCCTATACCACGGCCGAGAGTGCCGCCGACCTCGAGGACCTGCGGCGTGCGCTCGGCGTATCGCGGATCAGCCTGTGGGGCATGAGCTACGGCACTCACCTGGCCCTGGCAAGCCTCCGCCTGCACGGTGCGGGCATCGACCGCGTGGTGCTGATCGGCGTTGAAGGGCCCGACGACACCCTGAAGCTACCGCTCGCGGCAGATACGGTGCTCGCCGACCTTGCCCTTGTCGCCCGGGAGCAGGGGTTTGAAGACCTGACAGGAATGACCAGACGCGTGCTGGCCAAGCTGCGCCAGGAACCCGCACGAGGCCGCAGCCTCATGCACCGGGGCAGGGAAGTGACCTTCGGCGTCTACGACGCGCAGCTGGCGATTTCGGCCGCGCTCGGACGACGCTCCACCCAGCAGATGCTGCCTCTGGCCTTGCGCGATGCCGAAGCGGGGGACTACGACCTGCTGGCAAGCCTGGTGCTTGCGGTGCGCGGGCAGCTCGGCGAGTTCCGGGCCATGCCGCTGGCGATGGATGTGGCATCCGGCCAGAGTCCGCATCGACGCGCCATGGCCGAAGCGCAGGCGAAGGACAGCCTGTTCGGCGACGCGCTGAACTTTCCCTTTCCGATGATCGGCGATGGCCTGGGGCTGGCGGATCTCGGCGAAGCGTTCCGGATGCCCCTGCAGAGCGGCGTGCCGGCGCTGTTTGTCAGCGGTACGCTCGATGGCCGCACGCCGCCGGCAAATGCCGAGGCGCTGTTGCCCGGCTTCAGTGATGCCGCTCATTTGCTCGTCCGCGGTGCCAGCCATGACGACGAACTGTGGTTAGGCAACCCTGAAATGGCCGCGCATATCGCCGATTTCCTTGTGGGACGCCGCGTGAGCGATGCGGAACTGAAAGTGCATCCTCCGGCTATGGCGCAAGGAAAGCTGGGCTTGCTGATGCAAACAATGGGCATCGGCCGAGGAGCGGTGTGGGTTGGACTCGGGACGCTGGCGACACTGCTCGTGGTCGCCTTGGCGATCCTACGGCGATGGCGTAATGGCGCTCGGATCCGCAACGCTGTGAGCGGGACGCCGTGACGGTTAGGGCTGGTTATCGGGGTAGGGCGGATGGCTGCTTTCGACCGAGGCTGTGTGAAAACCCCGCCTCCACTGGCATGATCTGAGTACCGGTTGATGG
>NZ_JAXOFT010000052.1:0-1749 GCF_036409385.1 Thermomonas sp. LB-4
TCCCGGAGGTGAGGCGCTATTGTCGCCGACAGGTGGCGAGTTGTTCAGACTTTCCTTAGCGGAGATCGGGGATGAGTTACTTGACTGCGAACCTGCTTGGTGGGCAGACGAAGCGTATGAAATCGCGGAGGCTCCGCAGGGCTCGTGCCCAGAGGCGGCTGAGGGTGTCATCGCCGGGCGGCCAGTCCGTTGTAACAGCTGGGAGGCGATCATCTGGGATTACTTTTACTATGCCGATGAAGTACCACCAGTCGACTGGCCTACAAAGCACATAGAGTCCTACAGGCTCGCATGCACCTCACTCGGGGCGGAAAAGGTTGAGGTCTTGCGTGCCGCTTTCAGGTCGCGATATGCGGCCTAACAATTCGTTCAAGCCGAGATCGCTTCGCGGCCGCGGAGTTGTTCGGTAAATTGTCACAACGCCGCGGCCGCAAAGCGCTCCGGCTTAACTCAGGTGTTAGGCCTCAGTCCCAAGCATCGTCAGCCACGCACATGAAAAGCATCCTGCTAGTCGGTCCCGGTGGCTTCATCGGCTCGATCGCGCGCTACAAGCTTGGCGGCCTTGTGCTGCACCTGACATCGCAGGAACGCTTCCCTTACAGCACGTTCGCAGTCAACGTTTTGGGCTGTTTGGTCATTGGCCTTCTAGCCGGCCTCACCGAGTGGTATGAGCTGTTCGGCCCTGACACACGGCTGTTCCTTTTCACCGGCCTGCTCGGTGGCTTCACAACCTTTTCCGCGTTCGGCCTTGACGCAGTGTTCCTTGTGCGTCGCGGTGAGTTACTGGTGGCTGCGTTGTATGCTGGTGCCAGTGTTGTTCTTGGCATCACCGCAGTTTGGCTAGGCCTCAAGCTCATCTCAGTGCTCCCCCGCTGAGGCCTAACAATTCGTTCAAGCCGAAACCGCTTCGTTCCACCAAAGGCATGGCAGGAAAAGCTTGCCATGCCTTTGGCTCCACTACGCGGTTCGGCTTAACTCAGGTGTTAGACCCCGGAACTGGCTCTGTGGCGCACTCGTGTCAGGCGGTGGCGGGTTGCTGTCGTATCGCTACACTGCATTCCATCCTATGCTCCGGTCGCCTATCGCACCGGAGCCCGCCGTGGACCATGAAATGAAACTGTCCCCTACTGCCGTCCGCCAGTCCCGAATTGAGCGGGGTTGGTCCCAGGAGCAGCTCGCCATCGCATCCGGGCTTAGCCTGCGTACCGTCCAGCGGGTGGAGTCCGAGGGAATTGCGTCGCTTAGCACCGCGGCCAGCCTCGCGGCCACCTACGGCATCCCGCTCCTGCAGCTGCAAGAAACATTGGCCGCGTCCGAACCTCGGCCATTCGGGCGCGGCGTCGTGGCCGTCTTTTACCTCGGAGTGGCCGTCCTCATGCTCGCGGCCGTTGGTGAATCGGGCCGGCTGCCGGGCGATCGGATGTCCACGGGCATCTTGGCCACTGACATTCTTGTAGCCGTCGTTGGGGCTGTGCTCGCCATTCCGGCTGCCGTTCGGCTCGTCCGCGCAGGCCACTTTACCGGCGTCATCCTTGCGGCGCTGGGCATGCCGCTCGTCACCTTGCTCTGTGGCGGGCTGCTGGTCTCGGCTCTGGCTCATCGCATTCCCGTGTGGCAGCTGCTGGGCATCGGCGGGTGCGGTCTCGCGCTCGTGGGCATGTCGGCTCGCGCCTTGCTGCAAGGTCAAAGGCCGGGGCCTAACAATTCGTCCAAGCCGACGCCGCTTCGCGGCGCGGCTTAACTCAGGTG
>NZ_JAXOFT010000053.1:0-1579 GCF_036409385.1 Thermomonas sp. LB-4
CGAGGCTGTGTAAAAACTCGTCTGCGACGAACTTCGTGCAGTATCGCGGTCTGATGGCGCAGGAAAATTTCATGGTGCTCAGGCCGCGATGGCCCGCACCATCCCCTGCGTTCCCATGATCTTGATCATCCGCTTCATGTTGTAGGCCAACACCGCCAAGCTGATCTCTGTTCGAACCTTCGGAAGGGTCTTCGTCAGCAATGGCGTCGTGCCAAGCCACGATTTGAGCGTGCCGAAGACGTGTTCCACCGTCTGACGTCGCGCCACCGCAGCCTGCGGCCTGGCATGCAGCAGCATCTGCATCGTCTCGAGCACGTGCTCATGCTCCCAGCGCGTGATCCGCCGATCGCTGGAGGTGGTGCACCTTGTCCGCATCGAGCAGCGGGGGCAGGCGGACGACCAGTACTTGTGCAACGTCAACCCGTTCTCTTCGGTCGTGAAGCGATGGGTCGCACGCTCGCCTGCCGGGCATTCGTACGCATCCGTTGCCGGGTCGTAGGTGAAGTCCCGCTTGTCGAACCGGCCTTCGGCCTTGCTGTTCGAGGTGAGTGGCTTGGGCACCAGCGGGATGATGCCGGCCTGCTCACAGGCCAGGATCTCGGGTGCGTTGAAGTAGCCACGGTCGGCCAGTGCAGTCATGCGCTCGGTCCCGAGCGCCTCCCTGGCCTGCTTCGCCATGGTCGAGAGCTGGGTGCGGTCATGCCCGGCATTGGTGACGTCGTGGGCGACGATCAGGTGGTGTTCGGCGTCCACCGCCGCCTGCACGTTGTAGCCGACAGTACCGGTCCCGCGTCCGCTCGAGGTCATCGACCGTGCGTCCGGATCCGTCAGCGAGATCTGGTGGTCTGGCGCATCCAGAAGTTGCCGTTCGATGGTGTCGAGCTTGTCCATCTGTACGCGCAACTTCGCCAGCTTGTCCTTCAGGTGAGGCACGCGCCCCTCTGGCAGCAAGGTGGCATCGCGATCTGCCCGATCCAGCTCGGCCAGGTAGCGGGCAACACTCTCCTCCAGCTGCTTCCGGCGCCCCTTGACCTTGCCGACCGTAAAGTTGCGATCCCGGCTATTCACCGCCTTGAGCTTGCTGCCGTCGATCGCCACGACCGCATGCGAGAAGACCTTCATCTTCCGGCACAGCGCGATGAACCGGCTGCACACCGCGGTGATCGCGCCACCGTTGTCTTTGCGGAAGTCCGCAATGGTCTTGAAGTCGGGAGCCAGCCGCCCCGTCAGCCAGATCAGTTCGAGGTTCCGTTGCGCTTCCCGCTCCAGGCGCCGGCTGGACTGGATGCGGTTGAGGTAGCCGTAGATGTAAATCTTGAGCAGCGTGGCCGGGTGATACGCAGGCCGACCACCTGCCGCGCGATTGGCGGCCTCGAAGCCCAGCGCGCTCAGGTCGAGGGCCTCGACGAATGCATCGACGACCCGCACCGGGTTGTCCTCGTGGACGTAGTCCTCCAGCCGATCAGGGAGCAGAAGCCCTTGGGATCGATCTATTCCATCGACGAATCGCTTCATGCAGAGCACCCATCAACCGGTACTCAGATCATGCCAGTGGAGGCGGGGTTTTCACACAGCCTCG
>NZ_JAXOFT010000054.1:0-1412 GCF_036409385.1 Thermomonas sp. LB-4
GAGTAACGCGCGAAAGTTGGTGATGCCCTGAGGGGCGGCATATCATGGCGGTGTTCAGACGCCGTCAATTCTCAGCCGAGAAAGGGATATGCCACATGTCGGAGACTACCATCAGCACGCTGCCCGATCCATCGGGGTTTTCGCCGGATCCGCTGACGGACCTCATCCGGGAGGGTGCGCGCAAGCTGATCGAACAAGCGGTTGAGGCCGAGCTGGCAACGCTCCTCGCCGCGTTCGCTGAGGAAAGGCTCGATGACGGTCGGGCCAGGCTGGTGCGGCACGGACATTTGCCGGAGCGCGAAATCCTGACCGGGATCGGTCCGGTCGCCGTGAAGGTGCCGCGGGTGCGGGATCGCAAGCCGGGAGCGGAGAGGATCTCCTTCACGCCCAGCATCCTGCCGCGCTACCTGCGCAAGGCCAAATCGGTCGAGGAACTGCTGCCCTGGCTCTACCTCAAGGGGGTCTCCACCGGCGATTTCGGCGAGGCGCTGGCCGCCCTGCTGGGGCCGGACGCCAAGGGCCTGTCGGCCAAGACCGTCACCCGCCTGAAAGCCAACTGGTGGTCCGAATACGAGGCTTGGGAGAAGCGCGACCTCGGAACCCGACGGTTCCTCTACATCTGGGCCGACGGTGTCTACTTCAAGCCGCGTATGGCCGAGGAAAAGCAATGCGTTCTGGTCATCGTCGGGGCGGATGAATACGGCCGGAAGGAACTGCTGGCCATGACCGACGGCTTCCGCGAGAGCACCCAGAGCTGGCGCGAGGTGCTGCTCGATCTCAAGCGGCGCGGCCTCACGCAGGATCCCAAGCTCGCGATCGGCGACGGTGCCCTCGGCTTCTGGACGGCCCTGCGCGAAGTCTTCCCCACGACGCAGGAGCAGCGGTGCTGGCTGCACAAGACCATGAACGTGCTGAACGCGCTGCCGAAATCGGCGCAGGCCAGGGCCAAAGGACACCTGCACGACATCTGGCAGGCAGGGCCAAAGGACACCTGCACGACATCTGGCAGGCCGGGACAAAGGCCGAAGCCAACGTCGCCTTCAACTTCTTCGTCGAAACCTACGGCGTGAAATGGGACAAGGCGGTGGCCAAGCTGGTCAAGGACCGGGACGCGCTGCTGACCCTCTACGACTATCCGGCCGAGCACTGGAAACATATCCGGACGTCAAATCCGATCGAGAGCACCTTCGCCACCGTCCGGCACCGCACCCGGCGAACCAAGGGCTGCCTGAGCCGAAAGACCGGGCTCGCCATGGCCTTCCGGCTGATGATGTCGGCGCAGAAGAAATGGCGGAGGCTCGACGGCCGGAACCGCCTGCCGGAGGTCATCAGCGGGGTTGAGTTCCGCGACGGCGTCCGCCACATTCAAGCTGCCGCCTGATCAAGCGTCACCAACTTTCGAGCATATCTCT
>NZ_JAXOFT010000055.1:0-1286 GCF_036409385.1 Thermomonas sp. LB-4
GGTTCATCTCCCAACTCCGGGGAATGCGGCGCGGATCTTGAGGAAGAAGTAGGTGTCATCGCGATAGCCGTAGGCCATGCGCTTGATGACCTTGATGCGGTTGTTGATGCCTTCGACGATGCCCGTGTGCATCGGCCAGCGGACCCGGCTGAGGATGCCGCGCCAGTAGGGACGCAGGCACTTGGCGAAGTGCATCAGGGCCGGGATGCCGCTTTCCCGGGCATGGCGCAGCCATTGCGTCCAGGCGCGCCTCCAGGCCCATGCGGTCGGTACCGACCATAGCGCCTTGAGCTGTTCTTTCATCACGTAGACCGTCATTAGCGACTGGTTGGCGGCTAGCACGTCGTCCAATCGCACCTGCTCGCTCGTCCTGAGCTTTTCCGGGTTGTGCAGCAGGAGCCAGTGCGCCCGTTTGACCACCTTGCGAGCCGGCTTGTCGTGGCGCAACTGGTTGGCCGCATCCACCCGCACGCGTCCGATCACTTCCCTGCCGTACTTCGCGATGACGTGGAACAGGTCGTAGACCACCCGGGCGTTCGGGCAGTGCTGGCGCACCTCCAGGTCGTAGGCCGTGTTCATGTCCATGGCCACGGCCTCGATGCGTGCGCAGCGCGCAGGCCCGAGCAGTTCGAAGAACGGCCTGATCTCAGCCCGCGAACGCCCCCGCCCCACCCACAGCACCCGCTTGCGTTCCACGTCGACCACCACGGTGGCGTAGCGGTGGCCCTTCTGGATTGCGAACTCGTCCATCGCCAGCCGGCGAATGCCGTCCAGGTCCACCGGCCCCACGCTGCGCTCCAGCGCCCGGAAGTCGATGGTCTTGGCGGTCTTCCAGTCGATGGCATGCCAACGTGCGGCATGCAGCACCGAGGTCACCGCGCACAGGCGGGCGACACTGTCGGCCATGCGGCGCGTCACCCGGCAGTGGGGATCCAGCCATTCAAGGTGCTCCAGCCGCGGCCCGCAGCGGGGGCAAGCCAGTCGCAAGCGCTCGACGCGCAGCTCGACCGGGGCCCCGAACACTGGCAGATCGCGTATCCGACGCAGCGTGCGGTCGTGGATCGCCGCAACGAACTCACCGCAGCCGCTGCAGCGGCGGGCTTCGCCAGAGGCCGGCCTCAGCTCCAGCACCAGCCAACGATGCCCTCCACGCTGCTCGTGCCGCCAGTCCTCAACCCGATACCCCTCCCAGCCGCCCAGCTGGGAAATACAATGACCCTCGGCCACGGCCGGCCCCAGTTTGTTGCCTTAGACATCAGCAAGTCTGCCCGGTCGGCCGTGCGCCT
>NZ_JAXOFT010000056.1:0-1197 GCF_036409385.1 Thermomonas sp. LB-4
CGTAAGCTTCCCCGTCAAGCAGACATTTCAAAAGTAGAACCTTCGGCGGCTTGACGGTACTCGACCGGCGTCATGTCGCCGAGCGAGTCATGGGGACGCTCCTCGTTGTACTCGAGCATCCACCAGTACGCCGCCTCGCGCACGTCGTCGAGGCGGGTGAACAGGTGCTGGTCCAGGACCTCCTCGCGGAAGGTCCGGTTGAAGCGTTCGATGTAGGCGTTCTGGTTGGGCTTGCCGGGCTGGATGTAGCGGATGGCCATGCCGTTGAGCTTGGCCCACTGCACGAAGGCCTCGCCCAGGAACTCCGGGCCGTTGTCGGTGCGCAGGACCTGCGGCACGCCGTGGTCGCGCTTGAGCTGCTCGAAGATGCGGATCAGGCGCGCGGACGAGATCGAGGTGTCGACCTCGATGTGCAGCGCCTCGCGGTTGAAGTCGTCGACTACGTTGAAGGTCCGGAAGCGACGGCCACAGGCCAGCGCATCGGCCATGAAGTCGGCCGACCAGACGGTGTCTGGCAGGCGCGGCACGTACAGCGGCACGCGTTCGCGCTTGGGCAGCCGCTGCTTGGCCTTGCGACGCAGGTTGAGCTTCATGGCCTTGTACACCCGGTAGATTCGCTTGTGGTTCCAGTCCGGCCGAGCACGGCGCAGGACCTTGCAGCACTTCCAGAAGCCGCGCGTCGGACGACTCTCGACTTGCCCGGCCAGTGCCGCGATGATCTCGGCGTCGCGCACGGTCCAGTGCAACGGCGGTTGATACCAGGCCGCACGCGACAACCCGACGCAATCACAGGACCGGCTCAGGGGCCGCGCGTGCACCTCGACGAGGTACCGCACGGCCTCGCGCTTCTGCTCCGGCCCTACAGTTTTTTTGCGATCAGGTCCTTCATCGCCGCGTTGTCGAGCGCCAGTTCGGCGTACATCCGCTTGAGCCTGGCGTTCTCGGCTTCCAGGTCCTTGACCCGCCGCAGCTCCGAGGCCTCCAGGCCCCCGTACTTCGATTTCCACTTGTAGTAGGTCGGCACGCTGATGCCGGCCTGCCGGCAAATGTCCTTGACCGGCACGCCGGCGTCGGCCTCCTTGAGGATCGAGACGATCTGGGTCTCGGTGAAACGGGACTTCTTCATGGAACCTCCTGGCTGGGGAACATGCCAGAAAGTTCTACTTATGGGGTGTCTGCCGATCGGGGAAGCTTACG
>NZ_JAXOFT010000057.1:0-1157 GCF_036409385.1 Thermomonas sp. LB-4
GTCTGAACAACTCGCCACCTGTCGGCGACAATAGCGCCTCACCTCCGGGATGACTTCCGATGCAGCTGACGTTCGGTGATGCCGAAGATCTGGGTCAACGCAAGCAGACGCGGCGGGAGGTGTTCCTGGGCGAGATGGAGCAGGTGGTGCCGTGGAAGGCGCTGCTGTTGCTGATCGAGCCGCACTATCCGAAGTTGGGGCGTCCCGGCCGGCAGCCATATGCGCTTGCCACGATGCTGCGCATCCACTTCCTGCAGCAGTGGTACGCGCTCAGCGACCCGGCGATGGAAGAGGCCTTGTACGACACGCCGGTGATGCGCCGGTTTGCCGGGATCGGCGGGCTGGACGGCATTCCCGACGAGACCACGATCCTCAACTTCCGTCGCCTGCTGGAGACGCATGGCCTGGCTGCCAAGCTGCTGGCGAAGGTCAACGCGCACCTGCAGCGCAAGGGCATGAGCCTGCGTAGCGGCACGATCGTGGATGCCACGATCATCGCCGCGCCCAGTTCGACCAAGAACCGGGAGGGCGAGCGCGATCCCGAGATGCACCAGACGAAGAAGGGCAACCAGTGGCACTTCGGGATGAAGGCGCACATCGGCGTTGACGATGTCTCGGGACTGGTGCATCACGTGGAATGCACGGCGGCGAACGTGGCCGACGTGACCCAGGTACACAAGCTGCTGCACGGCAGGGAAACCACGATCTGTGGCGACAGCGGCTACACCGGCGCGGACAAGCGCGAGGAGTTGCAGCACGTGGACGCCGGCTTCCGGATCGCGGAGAAGCCGTCGAAACTGCGCGCGATGAAGAACCAGCGGGATCGTCGCTACGCCGAGCGCTGGGAGCACTGCAAGGCCAGCCTGCGGGCGAAGGTGGAGCACCCGTTCCGGGTGATCAAGCGGCAGTTCGGCTACGTCAAGGTGCGCTATCGCGGCCTTGCGAAGAACAGCGCGCAGGTGCTGACCCTGTTCGCCCTGTCGAACCTGTGGATGACGCGCCGGCAATTGCTGCCGGCGACGGGGGCAGTGCGTCTGTAAGGCGGGGAAACCCGCCGAAAAGCGCCGGAAACGGCGCGTGAGGGCGGTGGCGAAGCAAAAAACCCGCTCTGTGGCCCGAGATTGAAGCTTCAGAGTGTGTTGATCAGACCTTCCCTA
>NZ_JAXOFT010000058.1:0-1157 GCF_036409385.1 Thermomonas sp. LB-4
GTGCGCTTGTGTCTTGTCTTTGCCCTAGTGTTGCCAGTGAGAGCGGAGTGCGGGACGCCGTTGGTGCGCAGTGCCGTGAAGCACGAGTAGGAGCAAGGGCGCCCGCACTCCATCGTCAGTCAAGCCCGAACAGTTGATCGAGTGGACGCTCGGACTGCACAAGCGTGGGCCAGCTGACGTGCTCTCCCATCCAGTCTAAGGGAGAACGCAATGGGTGTTTTTGCGGGCATCGATGTGGCCAAGGCAAGTCTGGCCGTGGCGCTGTATCCGGGTCAGGAACGGCTGGAGGTTGGCAACGACGCCAAGGGCCATGCATCGCTGTGCCGGTGGCTGCGGCAGCATGGGGTGGAGCGGATCCTGCTGGAATCCACCGGTGGCTACGAGCAGACGGTGGCGGTGACCTTGTCGGCCGATTGGCCGGTGGTGCGGATCGCCGGGCATCGGGCCCGGGCGTTTGCGGTGGCGCTGGGCAGGATCGCCAAGACCGATCCGATCGATGCGGCCACGCTGGCCCAGCTCGCCGCAATCGTGGAGGGGCCGGTGATGACGCCTCCGTCCCCGGAAGAGGTGCGCCTGCAGGCGCTGGTGCGTCGCCGGGAGCAACTGGTGGGCCAGCGCGACGACGAGCGTCGGCGCCTGTTGCAGGCCAGCGAGGCCTTCGTGCGCCGCAGCCTGCAGCGCCAGCTTCGGCTGCTGGCGCTGGAGATCACCCGGTTGGATCGGGAGATTGCGGCCTGCGTTCCGCAATGCGGGGATGTCCGCGCCCAGCGCCTGCGCCAGGTGCCGGGACTGGGCCCGGTGAGCGTGGCCACCCTGATGGCCTTCCTGCCGGAACTGGGACAGCTGGAGAATCGCCAGATCAGCGCCCTGGCCGGCCTTGCGCCCTACAACAGCGACAGCGGCAAGCACCAAGGCGTACGCCGCATCCGTGGCGGTCGTGGCAACGTCCGCCGCGTCCTGTACATGGCCGCATGGAGCGTCGTCCGCCACCAGCCCGACTTCAAGGCCCGCTACGCCGCACTGCGGATGCGGGGCAAGTGCGCCAAGGTCGCGCTGGTGGCCTGCATGCGCGTCCTCCTTATCCGTCTCAACGCCATGCTCCGCGACGGTTCGGAATGGAGAACCCTACCGGCTTGAGGAAAGACAGTTGCTCCTAC
>NZ_JAXOFT010000059.1:0-1049 GCF_036409385.1 Thermomonas sp. LB-4
GGAGGTGAGGCGCTATTGTCGCCGACAGGTGGCGAGTTGTTCAGACTTTCCTTAGGTCTCCCATGAAAGTTTTTCTGAAAAGCCTACTCGCCCTGGCGTTTCTCGCGGCGTCGATGTCCGCCGCTGCTGGAAAAGGCCATCTCGGGTTCACGGTTCACTACACGCTCAAGCGCAGTGCCTTTGACGCAAAACTTGATCGCGTCGTCGTGACCAAGGTCAAGCAGAACTCGCCTGCAATGCGCGCCGGGCTAATGCCAGGCGACGTGATCGAATTTTTGAACGGCTCAGTTGTAGCTGGCGCGTCCGCACGCAAGCTGGACAAGGAAATGGGGGCAGTCCAAGCCGGAGACACCGTCAAAATGACAGTGTTGCGCTCCGGAAAGAAGGTTGCCATCAGCATGGTCGCTGGGGAGACCTAACAATTCGTTCAAGCCGAGACCGCTGCGCGGCCTCGGCAAAGTCCCGTAGGATTGTGACTCTGCCGTGGCCGCGCAGCGGTCCGGCTTAACTCAGGCGTTAGAGCTCACATGAAAGTTAGTCGCTACTTTCTGCATGGGGACGCAGACCCAGAGGCTCCGGGGACCTACTATTGCGGCGCATGTGACCTGTTCGTAGAGGAAGCGCACTTCGACCGTCACTCTTCAGAGAACTGGCTGCGTCTTGAGCGCAGCGTTAAAAAACTCCAGTCAAGTGATCTAGCGCACCGCTCAGATAAGACCCACAACCTCGCCGCAAAGTGGCAGCATAATGGCAGCGTCAAGCTGCACGAGCTCCTGTATCTCAGGTTCGTGCGTGTTCCACTCACAAAGAAGCAGCGATTCGAGATCCTTAAACGCGACTCATATTCCTGTCAGATCTGTGGAAAATCCGCAAAAGACGGCGTCAAGCTTGAGGTGGATCACAAGGTCGCAGTAGCAAGAGGCGGCACGAATGATTACGAGAATCTTTGGACTTTGTGCTTTGACTGCAACAGCGGGAAACGCGCAGGTGAGCTCTAACAATTCATTCAAGCCGACGCCGCTTCGCGGCGCGGCTTAATTCAGGTGTTA
>NZ_JAXOFT010000005.1:0-161908 GCF_036409385.1 Thermomonas sp. LB-4
CGTAACCCCCATCTTCCAGAGATGCCCCGGATGAACAACCTACTGAGAGATCACAACTAGGCGTCGCTTTTTGAAGGAGCACCGCAGGGGCGCGATGCGACTCAGGTGATTTCGCGAAAGCGGCCGCGCCCCTGTGGAGCGCTCCTACAATGCCGATATGCGCTATACCGCCGAGCCCGCCTTCGTCCTGCATGCCCGTCCCTGGCGCGAAACCAGCCTGCTGGTGGAGGTGCTGAGCGCCGAACATGGCCGCGTCGGACTGGTCGCGCGCGGGGTGCAGGGGCCGAAAAGGCACCTGCTGCGGGCGGCGCTGCAGCCGCTCCAGTCGATCCGCTTCGATGGCGTCCAGAAGGGCGAACTGGCGCAACTGGCCGCCGCCGAGGCGGTGGACGCCGCGCCGTTGCTGCAGGGCGACGCCGCGCTGGCCGCGTTCTACGTCAACGAGCTGTGCTTGCGGCTCGCACCGCGGCATGTCCCGCAGCCGGAACTGCACGCGGCCTATGCGCAGGTGCGCGAGCGGTTGCGTGCGTGCGAGCCGCTGGCATGGACATTGCGCCGGTTCGAGCGCGACCTGCTGGAGGCGCTGGGCGTGGGACTGGCCTTCGGCCTGGATGCCGAAGGCGCGGATATCGACCCGGCCGCGCGCTACCGGCTCGACCCCGAGCAAGGCCCCCGCCGGCTGCGCAGCGAGCGTGCCGGCGAGCGTCGCGAGACGGCAACCGGGCAGGCGCTGCTGGCGCTGGGCGCGGACATCTTGCCCGGGCCCGACGATCTGGCCAGCTTGCGCCTGCCGCTGCGCGCGGTGCTGCTGCACCACCTGGGCGGGCGTGGGTTGAAGTCGTGGGAGATGCTGGGCGAACTGGGACGGCTGGGCGCGGCGGACACGGGGCGATGACGGTGCGGATTGGCGAAGCGCCGTTGTCGGTCAAGCGTCTTATCCCTGGGAGGTCGGGAAGCCGCGACTGGGTCCCAGCCGTGAAAAGCCGGCGAGGATAGGCGGAGCGGGGCCATGAAAGCCATCCGCCCTGCGGGGGAGGGCGCGCAAAAACTGCGGGGCACTGCCGCGGTATGCCGGTGCGGCAACGCGGGGAGCGGCGCGGGCCTTGCCCGCGGAACTCGTCCGGCCCGTTCGGTCAGCGGTGCAGCTCGCCCGCCGCCTCCGGCTGGTAGCGGATCGACAGCACGTGCAGGCGTGCGCTGCGGCCGCCGGGCATCGGCCAGTCGATGCTGTCGCCCACGCGCAGGCCGAGCAGGGCGCTGCCGACCGGGGCGAGGATGGAGACCTTGTCGCTGCTGCCGTCGGCGTCGCGCGGGTACACCAGGGTCAGTTCGTACTCGTGCGCATGCGCCTGGTCGTCGATCACCTTCACCAGCGCGGTGGAATTCATGGTGATGACGTCGTCGGGCATGTCGCCGGGTTCGAGCAGCTCGGCGCGCTCCAGCTCCTCGCGCAGCGGTGCGGTGTTCAGGTTGCGGTACTGCGGGCGGTCCAGCAGGTCCTCGATCCGCTCCACGTCCACGCGGGACAGCAGCAGGGCGGGACGTTGGGTGGCGGTGCTCATCTTGCAAGGCTCCTGCAAAGCAATGCGGGCGGCGCGGCTGGCGCGTCGCCCGCGGATATCCGGGATTTGGGGGAACATTAGCCGCGATTCAACGGCCCGGCAAGCTTTCAGGGGAACAGGAAGCCGGCCACGACCCGCCTACCCTCTCCCGCCAGTACCGTATAGGTGCGCGCGGCGGCGGCGTTCGACATGATTTCGATGCCCACCCCGCGGCGCAGGCAGGCGGCCAGCGAGGCTGCGGGCGGGAACACCTGGTTGGCGCCGGTGCCCAGCAGCACCAGCTCCGGTGCCAGCGCCAGCAGTGGCTCGAGATCGGCGGGGGTGAGCCCGGCGGCATCGCGCACCGGCCAGTCCTCGACCAGCGCCTCCGGCGCAATGATGAAACTTGCGCTCAGCCGCCGCTCGTTGACCAGCGCGCCGGTGCCGTCGGCACCGCGCAGGAAGTACTGGTAATCGGGGCGTTCGAGGTTCAGCTGCATCGTCGGTCGATGGCTGCGGTCAGCCGCGGGGCAGGACGATCTGCCGCTTGTCCTTGCTGGGCCGGTAGAGCACCGCGGTGTGGCCGATCCGCTGCACCAGCGCGGCGTCGGCGCGCTCGGCAAGGTCGGAGACCATGGCGTCGCGCGCCTCGCGATCCTCGCCCGCCACCTTCACTTTGATCAGCTCGTGGTGCTCCAGCGCCAGCTCGACTTCCGCCACCAGCGCATCGGTGATGCCCTTGCCGCCGACCTGCAACATCGCCTTGAGGTCGTGCGCCTGGCCGCGCAGGAAGCGGATCTGGGCGTTGGTCAGGGCGATCGGCATGCGGCACGCAGCGGAATAAAAGGAGGGTGCGCAGGGTATCATGCGGACGATGGGGGCCGCCCGCGGCGGCTCCATTCCCCCACGACCCTCCCGGCCCCGGGAGGGGGACGACAGGCATGGCGACCCGCAGCAAATCCAGCCAGCGCTGGCTCAAGGAACACTTCTCCGACCCCTTCGTGAAGAAGGCGCAGGCCGAGGGCATGCGCTCGCGCGCGGCCTACAAGCTGGAGGAGCTGGTCGAGCGCGACCGCCTGCTCAAGCCGGGGATGGTGGTCGTGGATCTGGGCGCGGCGCCCGGCGGCTGGTCGCAATGGGTGCGCCAGGAGCTGGACCGGCTGGACGTGAACCGTCCAGGGCGGGTCATCGCCAGCGACATCCTGGAAATGCCGTCGCTGGCCGGGGTGGACTTCCTTCATGGCGATTTCAGGGAGGATGCGGTCCTATCGCAGCTGCTGCAGATGCTGAACGGCGAGCAGGTCGACCTTGTCTTGTCCGACATGGCCCCCAATAAGAGCGGTATGACGGCGGTGGACCAGCCGCGCGCGATGCACCTGGCGGAACTCGCCATGGACTTCGCCGACGGCCAGCTCCGCATCGGTGGTACGTTCCTGATCAAGCTGTTCCAGGGAACGGGATTCGACGATTACGTGCGGGAGCTGCGGCGGCGCTATGCCAAGGTGGTGATCCGCAAGCCGGCGGCCTCGCGCAACCGCTCGCCGGAGGTGTACGCGCTGGCCACCGGCAAGCTGGCCCAAATGAAGTGATGTTCCACAACGACGTGACGCGGAAGGACTGCCAAGGGCCCACATGAACGATCTCGCGAAAAACCTGCTGCTCTGGGTGGTGGTCGCCGCCGTGCTGATGGTGGTGTTCCAGAGCTTCTCGCCGAAGCTGGCCGCCAGCCAGGACGTGGTCTATTCGCAGTTCGTCCAGGACGTGGAGAACGACCGCATCAAGAAGGTCGACATCTCCAGCAACGAGCGCAGCATCACCTTCGAGCGCGCCGACGGCAGCACCGGCACCACCACCGCGCCGGTGCGCGACAAGGACCTCATCAACGACCTGATCCAGCACAAGGTCGAGATCAAGCAGGCGCCGCCGGATTCCGGCATCTCGTTCTGGTCGCTGGTGCTGAACTTCCTGCCGGTGCTGCTGATCATCGGCTTCTGGCTGTTCATGATGCGGCAGATGCAGGGCGGCGGAGGCGGCAAGGGCGCGATGTCCTTCGGCCGATCGCGCGCCAAGCTGCTGTCCGACGACCAGGTCAAGGTCACCTTCGCCGACGTCGCCGGCTGCGACGAGGCCAAGGAGGACGTGGCCGAGCTGGTCGAGTTCCTGCGCGACCCCTCGCGCTTCCAGAAGCTGGGCGGCAAGATCCCGCGCGGCGTGCTGATGGTCGGCCCGCCCGGCACCGGCAAGACCCTGCTGGCCAAGGCCATCGCCGGCGAGGCCAAGGTGCCGTTCTTCTCGATCTCCGGTTCCGACTTCGTCGAGATGTTCGTCGGCGTCGGCGCCAGCCGCGTGCGCGACATGTTCGAGCAGGCCAAGAAGCACGCGCCCTGCATCATCTTCATCGACGAAATCGACGCGGTCGGCCGTCATCGCGGCGCCGGCCTGGGTGGCGGCCACGACGAGCGCGAGCAGACCCTCAACCAGCTGCTGGTGGAGATGGACGGTTTCGAGGGCGGCGAGGGCGTGATCGTGATCGCCGCGACCAACCGCCCGGACGTGCTCGATCCCGCGCTGCTGCGTCCCGGCCGCTTCGATCGCCAGGTCGTCGTGGGCCTGCCCGACGTGAAGGGCCGCGAGCAGATCCTCAAGGTGCACATGCGCAAGCTGCCGCTGGCGGACGACGTGGTGCCGATGACCATCGCCCGCGGTACGCCCGGCTTCTCCGGCGCGGACCTCGCCAACCTGTGCAACGAGGCCGCGCTGTTCGCCGCGCGCGAGAACGCGAAGGAAGTGCGCATGGAGCACTTCGACAAGGCGCGCGACAAGATCCTGATGGGCGCCGAGCGCCGCTCGATGGCGATGAGCGAGCAGGAGAAGACCCTGACCGCCTACCACGAGGCCGGCCATGCCATCGTCGGCCGGCTGGTGCCGGAGCACGACCCGGTCTACAAGGTCACCATCATCCCGCGCGGCCGTGCGCTGGGCGTGACCATGTACCTGCCGGAAGGCGACAAGTACAGCTACAACAAGATCGCCATCGAATCGCAGCTGGCCTCGCTGTACGGCGGCCGCGTGGCCGAGGAGCTGATCTTCGGCGCCGACAAGGTGACCACCGGTGCGTCCAACGACATCGAGCGCGCCACCAAGATGGCCCGCAACATGGTGACCAAGTGGGGCCTGTCCGAGCTGGGCCCGATCACCTTCGGCGAGGAGGAGGACGAGGTGTTCCTGGGCCGCAGCGTCACCCAGCACAAGAACGTGTCCGACGACACCGCGCGCCGGATCGACGACGTGGTGCGTGGCATCCTCGACCGCGCCTATGCGCGCACGACGCAGCTGCTGACCGACAACATCGACAAGCTGCACGTCATGGCCAAGGCGCTGCTGGAATACGAGACCATCGACGTGCCGCAGATCGACGCGATCATGGAAGGCCGCGAGGTTCCGCCGCCGGCCGGCTGGACCAAGCCCGGCGGTGGCAAGCCCGGCGGCGACGTCTCCCCGCCGGCCGCGCCGATCGGCGGCCCGGTGGTGCAGGGCTGAGCAATGCTTGCCGGGAAATGACGAAGAGGCCAGAGTTCGCTCTGGCCTCTTCCTTTGTGGACGTCGATGTTCGATACCTCGCCCCGGCTCGATTGCAACGGACGCCTCCTGCGGCTGGACCGCCCGCGGGTGATGGGCATCGTCAATGCCACGCCGGACTCGTTCTCCGGCGGCGGCGCCTGTTTCGACGTCGAGGCCGTGGTCGCGCACGGCCTGCAGCTGGCGGAGGAGGGAGCCGATGTGCTCGATATCGGCGGCGAGTCGACGCGGCCGGGCGCGCAGGAGGTGCCCGTCGAAGAGGAGCTGCGGCGGGTGGTGCCGGTGATCGAGCGGCTGGCGCGGGAGACCGCGCTGCCGCTCAGCATCGACACCAGCAAGCCCGAGGTGATGCGCGCGGCCGTGGCCGCGGGCGCCGGCATGCTCAACGACGTGTACGGCCTGCGCCGCGAAGGCGCGCTCGACGCCGCGGCGGAGCTGGGCGTGCCGGTCGTGCTGATGCACATGCTGGGCGAGCCCCGCTCCATGCAGGACGCGCCGGAGTACGACGACGTGGTGGGCGAGGTGCACCGCTTCCTGGCCGAACGCATCTTCGCCGCCGAGATGGCCGGCATTGCCAGGCGCAACATCGTGGTCGATCCGGGCTTCGGGTTCGGCAAGACCACGCAGCACAACCTGCAGCTGCTGGCGCAGCTGCGGCGGTTCACCGAGCTGGGCGTGCCGGTGCTGGCGGGCCTGTCGCGCAAGCGCAGCATCGGCGAGCTGACGAGTCGCAGCGATCCGCGCGAGCGGGTGGCGGGCTCGGTCGCGGCGCATCTGATCGCCGCGCAGCACGGCGCGACGATCCTGCGCGTGCACGACGTGGCGGCGACCGTGGATGCGCTGAAGGTCTGGAACGCCGTCGCGGCGGTGCCAGCGCCACGCAAGCAGGAGGGGCGGCCGGAGATCGCCTGGCCGGAGTAACCGGGGGCGTGCCGGGTTAAAGTGCGCCGTCCAACCGGAGCGCGCGCATGACCGCCAGTACCCCGCTGCTGATCACCTTCGGCCTCTACCTGCTGGCGATGGTGGGGATCGGTCTTGCGGCCTGGCGGTCCACCCGCAACCTCGACGACTACATCCTCGGTGGCCGCTCGCTGGGGGGCTACGTCACCGCGCTGTCGGCCGGGGCCTCGGACATGAGCGGCTGGCTGCTGATGGGGCTGCCCGGTGCGCTGTACCTTACCGGGGTCAGCGAGGCCTGGATCGCCATCGGGTTGTGCATCGGCGCATGGTGCAACTGGCGCTTCGTGGCCGGCCCGCTGCGCGTCTACACCGAGCGCACCGACAACGCGCTGACCCTGCCGGACTACTTCACCACGCGTTTCGCCGGCAACGGCCGGCTGCTGCGGGTCGTGTCGGCACTGGTGATCCTGGTGTTCTTCGCCATCTATTGCGCCAGCGGCATCGTGGCCGGCGCGCGGCTGTTCGAAAGCGTGTTCGGCCTGCCGTACGCGCAGGCGCTGTGGTGGGGCGCGGCGGCGACCATCCTCTACACGCTGATCGGCGGCTTCCTGGCGGTGAGCTGGACCGACACCGTGCAGGCCACCCTGATGATCTTCGCGCTGCTGCTGACGCCGGTCATCGTGGTCCTCAGCGTGGGCGGCGCCGGCGAGACGCTGCGGGTCATCGAGCAGGTCGATCCCACCCGGCTGCAGTGGATCGGCGGCGGCGGCCTGGTCGCGGTCGTCTCCGCGCTGGCCTGGGGGCTGGGTTATTTCGGCCAGCCGCACATCCTGGCCCGCTTCATGGCGGCCGATTCGCTGGCGGTGATCCCGCAGGCGCGCCGCATCGGCATGACCTGGATGATCCTGTGCCTGCTCGGCGCGGTCGCGGTGGGGCTGGCCGGCATCGCCTGGGCCACCCAGCATCCGCAGCAGGCCGGCGTGCTGGCCGAAAATCCGGAGCGCGTCTTCATCGTGCTCGCCGAAGCGCTGTTCAACCCGTGGGTGGCCGGCGTGCTGCTCTCCGCCATCCTGGCCGCGGTGATGAGTACCCTGAGCTGCCAGTTGTTGGTGTGCTCCAGCGCGCTGACCGAGGACTTCTACCACGGCTTCCTGCGGCCCAACGCCGGCGCGCGCGAACTGGTGTGGATGGGCCGCGCCACCGTGCTGGCGGTGGCGCTGCTGGCGATCTTCATTGCCCGCGACCCGGACAGCCGCGTGCTCGGGCTGGTCAGCTACGCCTGGGCCGGCTTCGGCGCGGCGTTCGGGCCGGTGGTGCTGTTCTCGCTGTTCTGGGGCCGGATGACTGGCACCGGCGCGCTGGCCGGGATGGTCGCCGGCGCCCTGACCGTGGTGCTGTGGAAGCACACCGGCAGCGCGCTGTACGAAATCGTCCCGGGCTTCCTCGTCGCCAGCGTCGCCATCGTCGTCGCCAGCCTGCTGACGCGCGCGCCCGCCGCGGCCGTGCAGGCCCGCCACCAGCAGGTCCGGGCCAGCCTGCGCGAAAGCGGCTACTGAGCGCAATGGGGCTGGACGCGCGCCCGCGCGCGATCGCGCTGATGGGCCCGACCGCGTCGGGCAAGAGCGCCTACGCCATCGCGCTGGCGCGGCGGCTGGACGGCGAGATCGTCAGCGTCGATTCGGCGCTGGTCTATCGCGGCCTCGACATCGGCGCGGCCAAGCCGACCCGCGAGGAACAGGCGCAGGCGCCGCACCACCTGATCGACCTGCGCGAGCCCTGGCAGCCGTATTCGGCGGCCGAGTTCGCCGGCGACGCGCGGGCGGCCATCGACGGCATCGTCGCTCGCGGCCGGCTGCCGATCCTCGCCGGCGGCACCGGCCTGTACTTCCGCGCGCTGCTGGAAGGCCTGGCCGAGATGCCGGAGGCCGACGCGGCGCTGCGCGCTTCGATCACCGCCGAGGCGGAGGTCGACGGCTGGGCCGCGCTGCACGCCGAGCTTGCGCGGGTGGACCCCGCGGCGGCCGCGCGCATCCACGCCACCGACGCGCAGCGCATCCAGCGCGCGCTGGAGGTGTATCGCCTCAGCGGCCGGCCGATCAGCGACTGGCAGCGCGACGCGGCCGGCCCGCGCCCGCCGCTGAGGGTGCTGAAGCTGGCGCTGGCGCCGCCGCGGCGGAAGGATCTGCATGCCCGCATCGAGACGCGCTTCGACGCGATGCTGGCCGCGGGGTTCCTCGACGAGGTGCGCACGCTGCGCGCGCTGCCGGAGCTGCGCGTGCACCCGCGGCCGCTGGACCTGCCGGCGCTGCGCGCGGTGGGCTACCGGCAGGCCTGGGAGCATCTGGATGGCGCCACGTCGGCTGCGGAATTCCGCGAGCGCGCCATCGCCGCCACCCGGCAGCTGGCCAAGCGCCAGTTCACCTGGCTGCGCGGCGAGCTGGACGCGCGCTGGTTCGACCCTGCGATGCAGCGCGATGCGCTGGACGGGGCGGTGGATGGGTTTCTTGGCGTCACGGCGCCCACTGCGCACGGCGCGGCGCAGAACGCCGGCGTTCCCCGGAGCTGACTCCTGCGTTAACATCGGGACGCACCTGCCGCGATGGGAGGGTGCGGGGCCGGGGATCGCCGCAGGCGTCGGCCCACGACAACAAACAACAACGCACGACAGCACGGGGAATCCATGACGAAGTCGCAGTCCTTGCAGGATCCGTTCCTGAACGCCTTGCGCCGCGAGCGCGTGCCGGTGTCCATCTACCTGGTCAACGGCATCAAGCTGCAGGGCACCATCGAGTCCTTCGACCAGTTCGTCATCCTGCTGCGCAATACCGTCAGCCAGATGGTCTACAAGCACGCGATCTCCACCGTGGTGCCGGCGCGCAACGTGCGCCTGGGCGGCCCCGGGGCCGACTCCGGCGATGCCGGCGAGCCCGTCCAGCCGCAGGTCGACGCCGACTGACCCGGCTCCGGCGCGGGCTTGCAATCGCGGGCCAGCGCCCGCACTTCCATTCCGATGCCGACCCAATTGTTCGAACGCTCGCGCGGCGGTGAAAACGCGCTGCTGATCCAGCCCCATGCCGGCGGTCCGCCGGCCGAAGGCGTGCTGGAGGAATTCGCCGAACTGGCGCGCTCGGCCGGTGCGCGCGTGCTGGCCACGCTGCCCGCGCGGATCGACAAGCCGAATCCGTCGATCCTGATCGGCAGCGGCAAGCTGGAGGAAGTGAAGGCTGCCTGCGAGGCTGCCGGTGCCGACCTGGTCCTGGTCAACCACGCACTCACGCCGATCCAGGAACGCAACCTGGAAAGGGCGCTGGAACGGCGGGTGGTGGACCGCACCGGTCTGATCCTGGACATCTTCGCCCAGCGGGCGCGCAGCCACGAGGGCAAGCTGCAGGTCGAACTGGCGCAGCTGCGCCACATGGCGACCCGGCTGGTGCGCGGCTGGACCCATCTGGAGCGCCAGCGTGGCGGTTCGATCGGCCTGCGCGGTCCCGGCGAAACCCAGCTGGAAACCGACCGCCGGCTGCTGCAGAAGCGCATGGAAATGCTGCAGAAGCGGCTGGAGAAGGTCGAGGTGCAGCACACCCAGATGCGCCGCGCGCGGGTGCGCAGCGAGCTGCCGCGGGTGGCGCTGGTGGGTTACACCAACGCCGGCAAGTCGACCCTGTTCAACGCGCTGACCGGCGCCGACGCCTACGCCGCCGACCAATTGTTCGCCACCCTCGATCCGACCGTGCGGCGGATCACGCTGCCCGGCGGCGGGGTGGTGCTGGCCGATACCGTCGGCTTCGTCCGCGACCTGCCGCACGAGCTGGTGGCCGCGTTCCGCTCCACCCTCAGCGAGGCGCGCGAGGCCGACCTGCTGCTGCACGTCGTCGACGCCGACGATCCGCTGCGCGACGAGCGCATGGCGCAGGTCGACGCGGTGCTGCACGAGATCGGTGCCGGCGACATCCCGCAGCTGCTGGTGTTCAACAAGATCGACCGCATCGAGGGCGCGCAGCCGCGCATCGATGCCCCGGGCGAGGCACGCAGCGCGGTCTGGCTGTCCGCACGCGACGGGCTGGGGCTGGGCCTGTTGCGCGACGCACTGGGCGAGCGCCTGGGCCTGCGCCGCGTGGTCGGCGAGGTGCATCTGCCCACCGACGCCGGTCGCCTGCGCGCACGCCTCCACGCGCTGGACGCGGTGCGCGGCGAGCGGCACGACGCCGACGGCTGGTGCCTGTCGATCGACCTGCCGCAGGCCGATGCCGCGCGGCTGGCGGCGCAGCCCGACGGCGCCCCGCTGCGCGTCCTGCTGCCGGACGAGGCTTCCGAATTTGTCGATGAGCGCCACCCGGCAGACCGCTTCTCAGTAGAATCAGGCACATGACGACACACAACAGCGGCCCGCGCGGGCCCAAATCGGTCTGGATGGCGTGGAACCGGCCCGGCGGCAGTGGCAGGTCCACCGGTGGTGGCTTCGGTCGGTTGCTGGACAAGCTGCCGGACTTCGGCGGCGGCGGCAGCCCGTTGCGCTGGGTGGGCATTGCGCTGGCGCTGTGGCTGGCCTTCAACTGCTTCGTGCTGATTGCCGAGCAGCAGCGCGGCGTGGTGCTGCGCTTCGGCATGTTCGACCGGGTGATGCAGCCGGGCCCGAGCTTCAAGCTGCCGTGGCCGGTCGAGCGCGTCATCAAGGTCAACGCCACCCAGATCAAGAACTACGAGGACCGCGTGCCGGTGCTGACCAGCGACGAGAACATCGTCGAGGTGGCGGTGAACGTGCAGTACCGCGTGGCCGATCCGAAGCTGTACCTGTTCGGCACCCGCGACGGCGACGAAGTGCTGCGACAGGCCGCGCTCAGCACCGTGCGCGAGCAGGTGGGCCGTTCCACCCTCGACACCGTGCTGGGTGCCCGCGAGCAGCTGGCGGTGGGTGCGCGCGAGCGCCTGCAGAAGTCGCTGGAGGCCTACCGCACCGGCCTGGTGGTGACCGAACTCAACCTGCCCGACGCGCGTCCGCCGCAGCAGGTCAAGCCCGCGTTCGACGACGTCAACAGCGCCCAGCAGGACAAGGAGCGGCTGATCTCCGAGTCACGTGCCTACGCCGCCAAGGTGGTGCCGGAAGCGCGCGGCCAGGCCGCGCGCGTGCGTACCGTCGCGGAAGGCTACAAGACCGCCGAGATCGCCCGCGCCACCGGTGACGCGGAGCGCTTCAGCCTGCTGGTGGCGCAGTACAAGGGCGCCCCTGAGGTGACCCGCAAGCGCCTGTGGCTGGAAACCGTGCAGGACGTGCTGGCACGCAATCGCAAGATCGTCGGCGGCGACGGCCGCCAGCTGATCTACGTGCCGATGGACGGTGGCGCCAAGCAGGCGCCCGCGCAGGCGGTGCTGCCCGAACTGTTGTCGCCGACGGTCGAAGCCGCCGCGCCGGAGGCGCAGGCGCGCCCCGGTCGCAGTGGCCGCCCCGCCGGCCGTGAGGAGGTGGTGCGATGAGATTCCCGGGATGGATGGCGGCGGTGTTCGCCGCGCTGGTGCTGCTGATGGGCTCGGTGTTCGTGGTCAACGAGGGCCATACCGCCATCGTGTTGAACCTGGGCCGCGTGTCGCGGGTCGACCTGGGCCCCGGCCTGCACTTCAAGTGGCCGCTGGTGGAAACCGCGCGCGTGTTCGACCGGCGCCTGCAGGTGCTGCCGGCCGAGCCGGAGCGCTACCTGACCTCCGAGCGCAAGGACGTCAGCGTGGACTTCTTCGCGGTCGGCCAGATCCAGGACGCGCGCGCGTTCTATCGCGCCACCGGCGGCGACGAGGCCGCGGCGGTGGATCGCCTGGCTCCGATCATCAAGGACGCGCTGCGCAACGAGATCAACGCGCGCACGCTGCAGCAGGCGGTGTCGGGCGACCGCACCGAGATCGTCAAGAGCCAGCTGGACATCATCAACAAGGGCGCGGCCACGCTGGGCGTTCGGATCATCGACCTGCGCATCAAGCAGCTCGACCTGCCCACCGACAGCCGCGTCATCGACGACGTCTACAACCGCATGCGCGCCCAGCGCCAGCAGGTGGCCAGCCGCCTGCGCGCGGAGGGCGAGGAGCAGGCCAACGAGATCCGCGCAGGCGCCGACCGCGACCAGCAGGTGATCCTGGCCGAGGCCGAGCGCGACGCGCAGAAGCTGCGCGGCGAGGGCGACGCCGAGGCGGCGCGCATCTACGCCGAGGCGGCCAACCGCGATCCGGGCTTCTATGCCTTCCAGCGCAGCCTGGAGGCCTACCGCAAGGCGTTCTCCGGCAGCGACAGCGTGATCGTGCTGGAACGCAACGACCCGTTCCTGCAGTACCTGCGCAGCGATCGCTGACCGATGTCGGAGCTGTGGGCGGCGCTGTGCCTGGTGGCGGTGATCGAGGGCCTGTTCCTGTTCGCCGCGCCTGGCGCCTGGAAGCGCGCCGCGGCGCAGCTGCTGAACCTGCCGGACGAACACGTCCGGCGGATCGGTGGCATCGTGCTGGCCTTGGGGCTGGTATCGCTGTGGCTGGTGCGCGGCGGCTGAACGCGCCGGTCGCGGCCCCGTCCGTAAGCGGGTAGAATGCGCAAAAGCCGGGGTCCGCCTCGGCTTTTTCCGTGTCTGGCGTTCGCGCTGCCGCGGGCTGCCCCGATGGCGGCCCGCACCAACGCGGCGGGAGCGCAGGCGCACCCATCCAGCGGCCCCGATGGCCGCCAGAAAACAGGAGTTGCGGCCATGGGCCAGTCGGTCGTGGTGTTGGGCGCCCAGTGGGGCGATGAGGGCAAGGGCAAGATCGTCGATCTGCTCACCGAGGACATTGGCGCGGTGGTGCGCTTCCAGGGCGGACACAACGCCGGCCACACCCTGGTCATCAACGGCAAGAAGACGGTGCTGCACCTGATCCCGTCCGGCATCCTGCGCGACGGCGCGCTGTGCCTGATCGGCAACGGCGTGGTGATCTCGCCGGCCGCGCTGCGCAAGGAGATCGAGGAACTCGAATCCGCCGGCGTGGACGTGCGCAGCCGCCTGAAGATCTCGCCGGCCGCGCCGCTGATCATGCCGTACCACATCGCCCTGGACCAGGCGCGCGAGAAGGCCGCCGGCGGCAAGGCCATCGGCACCACCGGCCGCGGCATCGGCCCGGCCTACGAGGACAAGGTGGCGCGCCGCGGCATCCGCATCGCCGACCTGCACTACCCCGAGCAGCTGGCCGAGAAGCTGCGCGCCGCGCTGGATTACCACAACTTCGTGCTGACCAAGTACCTGGGCGTGGACCCGGTGGACTTCGACACCGTCCATGCCGAAGCGCTGGCGTTCGGCGAGTACGTCGAGCCGATGAAGTCGGACGTGGCCGGCATCTGCCACGACCTGCGCAAGCAGGGCAAGCGGGTGCTGTTCGAGGGCGCGCAGGGCGCGCTGCTGGACATCGACCATGGCACCTATCCCTATGTCACCTCGTCGAACACCACCGTCGGCGGCGCGCTGGCCGGTACCGGCGTGGGCGCCGATGCGATCGACTACGTGCTGGGCATCTGCAAGGCCTACGCAACCCGCGTCGGCGGCGGCCCGTTCCCGACCGAGCTGGACGACGAGGTCGGCCAGGGCATCCGCGACCGCGGTGCCGAATACGGCGCCTCGACCGGCCGTCCGCGCCGCTGCGGCTGGATGGACATCGTGGCGCTCAAGCGCGCGGTGGCGATCAACGGCATTTCCGGTCTGTGCATCACCAAGCTCGACGTGCTGGACGGCATGGAGAAGCTGAAGATCTGCATCGCCTACGAGTACCGCGGCAAGCGCACCGAATACGCGCCGCTGGATGCACAGGGCTGGGAGGAAATCACCCCGGTTTACCTGGAATTCCCGGGCTGGAGCGAGAACACCCACGGCATCACCGAATGGGACAAGCTGCCGGCGGCGGCGCGTGCCTACCTGCGTGCGCTGGAGGAGTTGGCCGGTTGCCCGATCAGTATCGTCAGCACCGGTCCGGACCGCGACCACACCATGGTGCTGCGCGACCCGTTCGCCTGAGTCTTGGGCAATGAAAAACGGCCGGTCCGCGCAAGCGCGGCCGGCCGTTTGCGTTTGGGCGAATCGACCTCAGGCGAACGCGTCGAGCAGGGTGCCCAGCGCATCCTCGCGGGCACGGAAGGCGGCGGTATTGGCCGCGAACGCCTGCGCGGCTTCCCGTGCCTCGACCGCATCGGACACCACCGCCCCGTCGCCATCGTTGCGCATGCCGGTGGTCGCCATGCGCGCCTGCACGCCGCCCTCCGGGGACGCCGACTGGACCACGCCCAGGCGGTCGAACCCTTCCGTTTGCCGGTTGGCGGTATTGCTCGCCGCCGCCTGCATCCGCTGCGCAGCGGCCTGCATGCCGGATGCCGCGATGTTCGATGAAACGCCGGAAAGGGCCATGGCGGGCAATCTGGTCGGGTAGGACACGCCCGTACTCTACGCGGGTCGCGATGCGGAAACGGCGAACGCCGTCCGGTTTCCGGCAGGTCCGGGCCGGACGGGGGCACGCCAGACTCCACCTCCTTAGGCGCCGCAGGCGTTATCCTGCTGCAATGCAATATGCCCAGAGCCATTCCGGCGTCGTCCCGCATCCCGGCGAGGAGCTCGCCAACGCGCTGACCCACGGGGTCGGCGCGGCCGCGGCGCTGGCCGGGGGCGCGGTACTGGTCACCTTGGTGGCGCTGTTCGGCGACGGCTGGCAGCTGGCCGGCGCGATCGTATTCGGCGTCGCCCTGTTGCTGCTTTACAGCGCCTCCACCCTGTACCACGCGATCTCGCATCCGGTCCTCAAGGGCCGGCTGAAGGTGTTCGACCACTGCGCGATCTACCTGCTGATCGCCGGTACCTACACGCCGTTCACCCTGGTCGGCCTGCGCGGCCCCACCGGCTGGTGGCTGTTCGGCACGATCTGGACGCTGGCCTTGGCCGGGGTGGTGTTCAAGCTGTTCTACACCGGACGGTTCAAGCGCCTGTCGACGTTGATCTACATCGGCATGGGCTGGCTGGTGATCCTGGCGGCCAAGCCGATGTTGCATGCGCTCGGTAGCGGTTCGCTGGCGTGGCTGCTGGCCGGCGGGGTGGCCTATACCGCCGGCACGTTCTTCTACATGCGCCAGCAACTGCGCTGGTCGCATGCGATCTGGCACGGCTTCGTGATCGCCGGCAGCGTTTGCCACTACGTCGCGGTGATGCTGCACCTGCTGTAACCGCGACATGAGGCCGACATTCGGCGCGCATGACTTCCGGCGGTGTGCGCGAGCGGGGCGCAGGCCGGATGATCGGGGCTTCGCATCCATCGCCCCGAGGAACACCATGCGTCGCATCCTGACAACCGCCATCGCGCTGGCCCTGGCCGGCGCCGGCAGCGCCGCGCTCGCGCAGACCGCCGCTGCCGTGCCCGCTACGGCGCCCGCGGCGGTGACGACGCAGCTGCCGCGCGACGTCCGTCCGACCAATTACGACATCGAGGTGGAGCCGCATGCGGACCGCCTGGCCTTCGACGGCAAGGTGCGGATCAACGTCGACGTGCTCGCGCCCACCCGCAGCATCACCCTGAACGCCGCCGACCTGGAATTCGGCGCGGTCCGGCTGGAGCGCGCCAACGGCAAGGCGCTGGCGCCGAAGACCAGCGTCGACGCCGCGGCGCAGACCGCGACTTTCAGCTTCGACCAGACGCTGCCGGCGGGCAGCTACCTGCTGACGATCGAATACAAGGGCAAGATCGGTACCCAGGCCAACGGCCTGTTCGCGCTGGACTATCCGACCGAAGCCGGCAAGCAGCGCGCGCTCTACACCCAGTTCGAGAACTCCGATGCGCGCCGCTTCATCCCGTCCTGGGACGAGCCGGCGCACAAGGCCACGTTCCGGCTGGCGGTGACCGCGCCGTCCGCGCAGATGGTGGTCAGCAACATGCCGGTGGCCAGCACGCGCGGCCTGGGCGACGGGCGCACGCTGACCCTGTTCAAGCCGTCGCCGAAGATGTCCACCTACCTGCTGTTCCTGTCGGTGGGCGATTTCGACCGCGCCACCCTCGAGGACAGCGGCGTGGAGATCGGCGTGATCGCGCAGAAGGGCAAGGTGGAACAGGCGCGCTTCGCGCTGGAGGCCAGCCGCGACGTGCTGCGCGAATTCAACGACTACTTCGGCGTGGCCTACCCGCTGCCGAAGCTGGACAACATCGCCGCGCCGGGCCGCAGCCAATTCTTCAGCGCGATGGAGAACTGGGGCGCGATCTTCACCTTCGAGTCCTCGCTCCTGCTGGACCCGGCGACGTCCAACGTGTCCGACCAGCAGCGGGTGTTCACCACCGCCGCGCACGAGATCGCCCACCAGTGGTTCGGCAACCTGGTGACCATGGCGTGGTGGGACGACCTGTGGCTCAACGAAGGCTTCGCCACCTGGATGGAAGGCCGCACCACCCGCAAGCTGCATCCGGAGTGGGATGCCGACAGCGTCGATGCCGCCTTCACCAGCCGCGGCGCGATGGGCCAGGATGCGTTCGCCACCACCCACCCGGTGGTGCAGCACGTGGCGACGGTGGAGCAGGCCAGCCAGGCCTTCGACGGCATCACCTACGGCAAGGGCGCGGCGGTGATTTCCATGCTCGAGGACTATGTCGGCGAGGACGCCTGGCGCAACGGCGTGCGCAGCTACATTGGCAAGCATGCCTACGGCAACGCCGTCACCGACGACCTGTGGGCCGAGATCGAACAGGCCGCGCCGGGCAAGCAGTTCGCCGCGGTTGCGCATGATTTCACCCTGCAGCCGGGCGTGCCGCTGATCAGGGCGAGCAGCGCCTGCGTCGACGGCAGCACCCGCGTGCAGCTGGAGCAGGGCGAGTACACCGTGGACCGCCCCGACAAGACGCCGCTGCGCTGGCGCGTGCCGGTGAACGTGCGCGGCGGCGTCGACGGCAAGGCGGTGCGCGTGCTGGTGGACGGCAAGGCCAGCGTGACCCTGCCCGGCTGCAGCGCGCCGGCGCTGGTCAACGCCGGCCAGAAGGGCTATTTCCGCACGCTGTATGCGCCGGCGCAGTTCAAGGCGCTGGCCGCCGGCTTCGCCCGGCTGCCGGTGGTCGACCAGATGGGCCTGATGCTGGACACCGGCGCGCTGGCGGCGGTGGGCCTGCAGCCGGAATCGGACAGCCTGGATCTGGCGATGCAGGTGCCGGCGAGTGCGGCCCCGGAGCTGTGGCAGATGGTCGCGGGTTCGCTGGGGGGATTGGACGACCTGTTCAAGGGCGATGCCAAGCGCCAGGCCGCGATTCGCGCCTTCGCCATCAAGCGGCTCGCGCCGAAGTTCGCCCAGCTGGGCTGGGACAACCGCGCGGGCGATTCCGCCGCCACCCGGCAGCTGCGCAGCAGCCTGATTTCGACCTTGGGCGAACTGGGCGATGCCGCGGTGCTGGCGGAGGCGCGCCGGCGCTTCGATGCGTTCCTGGCCGATCCCGCCTCGCTGTCGCCGGACCTGCGCCGCACCGTGCTGGGCATGGTGGCGCGCAATGCCGATGCCGCCACCTGGGAGCGATTGCACGCGCTGGCGCGGCAGGAGAAGTCCTCGATGCTGCGCGACCAGTACTACGGCCTGCTGGCGCGGGCCAAGGACAAGTCGCTGGCGCAGCGCGCGCTGGACATGGCGCTGACCGACGAACCCGGCGCCACCAACGGTGCGGCGATGATCTCCGCGGTGTCCTGGGAGCATCCTGACCTGGCGTTCGACTTCGCCGTGGCCCATCGGGAGCAGGTCGACGGGCTGGTCGACTCCACCTCGCGCGCGCGTTTCTATCCCGGTCTCGGCAGCAGTGCCAGGGAGCTGTCGATGGTGGCGAAGATCAACGCCTTCGCCGACGCGCACATCGCCCCCACGTCGCGGCGCGACGCCGAGCGCGTGGTCAACGGCATCCAGACGCGGATCAAGCTGCGCCAGCAGCGACTCCCGCAGGTCGATGCGTGGTTGAAGCAGAAGGGGGTGTAAACCCCGCGGCACCGCCGGAACGAAGAGGCCCCGCGATGCGGGGCCTCTTTTTGCAGCGTGCGGCAGCAACGGTCAGAAGCTGTATTCCGCCAGCAGGGTGAAGGCGCGCCCGCGCGGGTCGGCGATGCGCGGCTCCCACGCGGCGCCCGCCGCGAAGTCGTTCTGGTGCGCGGTGAATGGCGGATCGGTGTCGAGCAGGTTCTTCACGCCGAGACCCAGCTTCAGGTTGTCGATGCCGGTCCAGGTGACGCTGTAGTTGTAGGTGGTGTAGCTCTCCACGTTCGGCGTCCACGCCGGCGGGATGTAGTTGTTGCTGCGCACGCTGTTGGGCAGCTCGTCCTCGTAACCGTCGCGGTAGACCTGGGTCAGGCTGTGCGACCAGTCGCCGCGGCTGTAGCTGAAGTTGAGCGTGTGCTTCCACTGGATCGGCAGGTTGTAGTAGCGCACGTAGGTGCCCACCAGGTTGCCGGAGTAGGGCAGTGTGTCCAGCGCCTTGGTGCGGAAGTGGGTGATCAGGCTACCGTTGAGGTTGAGGTTCCAGCGGCCGCCGGCCAGTTCGCCGTTGAGGTTGGCGTCCAGCTCGACGCCGCGCATCAGGCTGCCGCCGGAGTTGATGAAACGGCGGTCGATCTGCACCACCTGGCCGTTGGCGTCGCGGATCCAGTTCGCCTGAAACAGGTCGTAGTACTGGATCAGCGTTTCGCGCGGCGCCGCGCGGATGGTGTCCTCCCGCTCGATCTCCCACCAGTCCAGCGCCAGGTTGAACTGCGCCATCGGCGACCACACCAGCCCGAAGCTTCGCTGGGTGGAGGTTTCCGGCTGCAGGTCGGCCTTGCCGCCGAACAGCTCGTCGGGGCGGATGGTTTCGCAGCCGGCGACGTTCGGATTGGCCTTGCCGCCCGGGCAGGTCTTCGGGTCCGCCAGGTCCAGACCGGTGTACAGGACTTCGCTGATGCCGTTGAACAGCTGGTTGAACGACGGCACCTTGAAGCCGGTGCTGTAGGCGCCGCGGAACAGCAGCGTCTCCATCGGCTGGTAGCGGAACGACACCTTCGGGTTGGTGGTGCCGCCGAAGCCGCTGTAGTGGTCGTAGCGGCCGGCCAGGTTGAGGTCGAAGCCCTTGAACACCGGCAGCTCGAACTCGACGTAGGCGGCCTTGATGTCGCGGCTGACGTTGTCCAGCGCGTTGGCATCGTCGAACGGCGCGTTGAACACGGTCCGCCGGTCGGCGCGCTGGTCGCCATTGAAGCGGAACTCCTCGCGGCGCAGGTCCACGCCCGCCGCCATCGCGATGCTGCCGGCGGGCAGGCGGAAGAAGCCCAGCTCGCCGGAGATCGAGGCGTCCAGCGAGGTGGTGATCGACTCGCCGCCGTACAGCGCCACGCCGCGCGCCGAGGCCGCATCCAGCGCCGCCATCGCCTCGGCGGACTGCGACTGGCCGGGCGCCAGGAACGGATTGATCAGGCCGCTGCCTAGCACCGCCTTCAGCGCATCGGTGTAGTGGAAGCCGGTGCCCAGGATCGACTTGGACTTGCTGGAGGCGCGGGTCAGGCCGGCATCGTAGCTCCAGTCGCCCAGCAGCCCGCCAATGCCCGCCACGAAGCGGTAGGCGTCGGTGGTGGTCTCGATCTGGCGCGGGCCGCAGGCCATGCAGCGCCAGCGGTAGGCGATCGGCGCCCCGTAGGTCAGCTGGCCCGCGCCGAAGTAGCCGGCCAGCGCGTCGTAGACCTTGTCGTAGGTCGCCTTGGTGTTGGCGTTCAGCGGGTACCAGGTGCTCGGGCCAAGGGCGGTCGCCGCCGCGCTGGTGCTGGAGGAGATCTGGTTGGGCTCGAACGTCTTGGCCACCTCCACCCGCGAAGCGGTCAGCTCGACATAGGCCTGGTGGGCGCTGCCGATGTCGAAGGTGGCGCGGCCGATGAAGTCGATGCTGTCCTGCGGCTGCTGGATCACCGCGGCCGCCGGGTAGTCCCAGGCGCAGGCGTAGCGCGAGGCCGGCACGCCCCAGAGGTCGTAGGCGTAGGGCCCCATGTCGGGGCCGGCCGCCTCGCAGCCCTCCGCGCCCGGCAGGTTGAAGATGTTGACCGCGGTCATCCGGGTGTTGCCGCCGGCGGGGTCGAGCACGCCGTTCCGAAGCATGCTGCTGGCGCCGACGCCCGAGCTGCCGAGGCTGAACACCGTGGCGAACGGCGTGCCGCGGGTATCCGGCGACAGGCCGCGGTTGCGCTGGAACGTGTTGGAGAAGTCGCGGTCGTGGCCTTCCAGGATGGTGTTGCGCTTGACGCTGAGGGTGCCGAAGGCGTTCCAGCCGTCGCGGTCGAGGTCGCCGCGGCCGAATAGCAGGCTGCTGCGGTAGACGTTGGCGCCACCGGCTTCGGTCACGTCGATGAAGGCCGAGGCCTGCGCGCCCTGGAAGTCGCGGCGGGTGATGAAGTTGATCACGCCGCCGATGGCATCGGTGCCGTAGATGGCGGAAGCGCCGTCGCGCAGCACTTCCACCCGCTCGATGGCGGCGAACGGGATCGCGTTGAGGTCGACCGCGCGGCCCTTCAGGCCATGCGTCGCCACCCGGCGGCCGTTCAGCAGCACCAGCGTGGCGTCGGCCCCTTGGCCGCGCAGGTTGGCGCCGGACACGCCGTTGTTGCCGCGCTGGTCCTCGTGGACGATGCCGGCGTTGCTGGACAGGTTGTCGGAACCGTTGCCGGCGATGTTCAGCTGCATCAGCAGCTGTTCGGCCGAGGTGATGCCAGCGGCGTCGATCTGCGCGCGGGTGACCGAGGTGATCGGCAGCGCCTGTTCGATCTCGGTGCGCTGGATGCGCGAACCGGTGACGGTCAGCCTGTCCAGCGTCCGGACTTTCTTGTCGGTGACAGCTTGCTGGTCGTCGGCCTGCTGTGCCACCGCCGGTAGCGCCAGCGCGGCCAGCAGGGCGATGCAGAGCCGGTGCTTGCCGGGTTTCGCACGGTTGTTCATGTTTCCCTCCCCAGGGATCGATTGGAAATCGGCCGCTGCCCGATGGGCTGGCGCGCGGTCCTGCCGTCCCGCCCTGCGGCGCGATGCGGCGGACACCGGGTCAATCTAGTCGGGATTGGCTGGCGTTGGAATAGGTCTTGCGATCCGGGCGCTGGTTGGGAATAAACCTGCGCGGCGTCGAGAGCAGGCTGCGCGGCCACTAGAACGAACAGGCCCCGCATGGCGGGGCCTGTCGTAGGTCATCGCGCTGCGGCGACGGTTACGCTTCTTCGTCCTTGTACGCGTCCACCGGGATGCAGGCGCACATCACGTTCTTGTCGCCGTGGACGTTGTCCACGCGCGCCACCGGCGGCCAGTACTTGACCTGCTTCAGGCTGGGCAGCGGGAACGCCGCCAGCTCGCGCGGGTAGGCGTGCGTCCATTCGCTGGCGCTGACCTGCATCGCGGTGTGCGGGGCGTGCTTCAGCGGGTTGTCGGCGCGGTCCAGCTTGCCGTCGATCACGTCCTGGATCTCGGCGCGGATCTGGATCATCGCGTCGATGAAGCGGTCCAGCTCGTGCTGCGATTCGGACTCGGTGGGCTCCACCATCAGCGTGCCGGCGACCGGGAAGCTCAGCGTGGGCGCGTGGAAGCCGAAATCGATCAGGCGCTTGGCCACGTCCTCGGCGCTGATGCCGGAGAGCTTCTCCAGCGGGCGCAGGTCGAGGATGCATTCGTGCGCCACCAGCCCGTTGCGGCCGGTGTAGAGGGTGGGGAAGTGCGGGGCCAGGCGCTTGGCGATGTAGTTGGCATTGAGCATCGCCACCTGGGTGGCCTTGCGCAGGCCGTCGCGGCCCATCATCGCGATGTACATCCAGCTGATCGGCAGGATCGAGGCGCTGCCGAAGCTGGCGGCAGACACCATCGCCCCCTTGCCGGTGCCTTCGGTCTTCACGCCGTCGTTGCCGAACGCCTTCGGCAGGAACGGCGCGAGGTGCGAGCGCACTGCGCACGGGCCCACGCCCGGACCGCCGCCGCCGTGCGGGATGCAGAAGGTCTTGTGCAGGTTGAGGTGCGACACGTCGCTGCCCCACTTGCCGGGCTTGGCCAGGCCGACCAGCGCGTTCATGTTGGCGCCGTCGGTATACACCTGGCCACCGTGCTGGTGGACGATGTCGCAGATCTCGACCACGTCCTCCTCGAACACGCCGTGCGTCGAGGGGTAAGTCATCATGATCGCGGCGAGGTTGGCCGAATGCTTCTCGGCCTGCGCGCGGATGTCTTCCACGTCGACGTTGCCGTTCGCATCGCACTTGGTCACCACCACCTTCATGCCGCACATCTGCGCGGACGCCGGGTTGGTGCCGTGCGCGGATTCGGGGATCAGGCAGATGTTGCGGTGGCCTTCGCCGCGCGACGCGTGGTAGGCGCGGATCGCCAGCAGGCCGGCGTATTCGCCCTGCGCGCCGGAGTTGGGCTGCAGGCTCACCGCGTCGTAGCCGGTGGCTTCCACCAACATGGCTTCCAGCCCGGCGATCAGCTCCTTGTAGCCCTGCGCCTGCTCGGCGGGCACGAACGGATGGATGTTGCCGAACTCGGGCCAGGTCACCGGGATCATCTCGGCGGTGGCGTTGAGCTTCATCGTGCAGCTGCCCAGCGGGATCATGGTGCGATCCATCGCCAGGTCCTTGTCGGCCAGCGTGCGCAGGTAGCGCAGCAGTTCGTGCTCGCTGTGGTGGGTGTTGAACACCGGATGGGTCATGAACGCGCTGGTGCGCGCAAGCCCGGCGGGAATCAGCGACGGCGCGCTGGCGTCCAGCGCGTCGATCGACGGCAACTTCGCGTCGTCGCCGCCGAAGATCTTCCACAGCAGTTCGAGGTCGGCGCGGGTGGTGGTTTCGTCCAGCGAGATGCACAGCGAGCCGTTGCCGCGCACGCGCAGGTTGGCGCGGTGGGCGCGGGCGCGCTCGGCGATGGCCGCGTTGGCGTCGCCGGCGTCGATGCACAGGGTATCGAAGGCGCTGGCGTGGACGCTGGCGTGGCCCAGCTCGCGCAGGCCGGCGGCGAGGATGGCGGTGTAGCGCACCACGCGCTGGGCGATGCGCTTCAGGCCTTCGGGTCCGTGGTAGACGGCGTACATCGCCGCCATCACCGCCAGCAGCACCTGCGCGGTGCAGATGTTGGAGGTCGCCTTCTCGCGGCGGATGTGCTGCTCGCGGGTCTGCAGGGTGAGGCGGTAGGCCGGGTTGCCGTCGGCATCGATGGACACGCCGATCAACCGGCCGGGCATGCTGCGCTTGAACGCATCGCGGCAGGCCATGAACGCGGCATGCGGTCCGCCGAAGCCGAACGGCACGCCGAAGCGCTGGCTGTTGCCGATCACGATGTCCGCGCCCATCTCGCCCGGCGACTTCAGCAGGGTCAGCGCCAGCAGGTCGGTCGCCATGACGAACAGCGCGCCGTGCGCGTGGATGGCCTCGGCGTCCTTCTCCCAGTCGGCGACCCAGCCGCTGGAGGCGGGGTACTGCACCAGCACGCCGAAGTAATCGCCCTCGGCGATCGCCGCGTGCACCGCGTCGGTGCCGCGCACCACGTTCACCTTCAGGCCCAGCGGCTCGGCGCGGGTCTGCAGCACCTCGATGGTCTGCGGGTGGGTGTCGCCGATCACCAGGAAGGTGTCGGACTTCGACTTGACGCTGCGCTTGGCCAGGGTCATCGCCTCGGCCGCGGCGCTGGCCTCGTCCAGCAGCGACGCGTTGGCGATGTCCATCCCGGTCAGGTCGGCGACCATGGTCTGGAAGTTGATCAGGGCTTCCATGCGGCCCTGCGAGATCTCGGCCTGGTACGGGGTGTAGGCGGTGTACCAGGCGGGATTCTCGAGGATGTTGCGCAGGATGACGTTGGGCGTGTGGGTGCCGTAGTAGCCCTGGCCGATGAAGCTGCGGAACACCTGGTTCTTGTCGGCGATGGCGCGGATCTTCGCCAGCGCGTCGACTTCGGTCATCGACTCGGGCAGCGCCAGCGGTGCGGTGGACTTGATGCTGGCCGGGACGATGGCGTCGGTGAACGCCTCCAGCGAATCGAAGCCGAGCTGGCCCAGCATCGCCGCGATTTCGGCGTCGTTGGGGCCGATATGGCGTTCGATGAAGGCGTCGTGGTGTTCGAGCGAGCGGAGCGAGGGCTGGGTCATGGCGGCATCCGGGGGCGCGAGGGCGCATTGAGGGGATGCCCGCTCTGTCCTTCTGCCTGAGAGTTTGGAAGCGCGCGGGCGGGGAGGGGAATCCGCGCGGCTTCTTGCCCCTTCGGCGCCGACACGGCCGGTGGGCCTGTCGATCTCTCCAGAGTGTGGTCACACGGCGGTCTTGGGCCTGAGCGATTCCGGGCGGTTGCGCCTTCGGCAGCGCTGCGGGACGAGGTCCGCGCGCTTCTCCCTCCGTGCGCCGCGATTATAGCCCGTGCCGGCGGCGGCGGGCGCGCCGCGCGGCTCCCCCGTGACCGGCGGAAAGCGCCGGCGCTGCTATCCTGCCGACCGGCATTCCCCCACCCAGCCGCACGTGAAGCCTTCCATTTCCAATCGCCGCCTGGCGCGGCTGCTGGGCGGGCTGTCGATGTTCGGGCCGTTCTCCATCGACACGATTTTCCCGGCCTTCCCGCAGATCGGCGCGCAGATGGGCGCGGACAAGCTGGCCATGCAGCAGACCATCAGCGTCTACCTGCTGGCCTATGCGGCGATGAGTCTGGTGCACGGCGCGCTGTCGGACGCGCTGGGGCGGCGGCGGGTGATCCTGGGCGGGCTGGTGGTGTTCCTGCTGGCGTCGGTGGGCTGCGCGCTGGCCACCACCTTGCCGCAGCTGCTGGGGTTCCGCGCGCTGCAGGGCCTGAGCGCGGGCGTGGGCCTGATCGTGGGGCGCGCGGTGATCCGCGACGTGCTGCACGGCCACGACGCGCAGCGGCTGATGAGCCAGGTGTCGATGATCTTCGGCATCGCCCCGGCGGTGGCGCCGGTGCTGGGCGGCTGGCTGCTCGGCTGGCACCGCTGGCCGGCGATCTTCTGGTTCCTGGCCGCGTTCGCGCTGGTGCTGATCGTGGCGGTGCAGCGCGCGCTGCCGGAAACCCACCCGCCGGCGGCGCGGCTGCCGCTGCGGCCCGCGGGGCTGCTGCGCGGCTATTCGGAGATGGCGCGCCACCCGCGCTTCCTGCGGCTGTCGATGGCGGCGGCGCTCAATTTCGGCGCGCTGTTCCTGTACATCGCCTCGGCCCCGGCGTTCGTGCTGGACCTGCTGGGGCTGGGCGAGCAGCAGTTCGGCTGGTTCTTCATCCCGATGATCGGCGGGATGATGCTGGGTGCCTTCGTGTCCGGGCGCGCGGCCGGGCGCATCGACGGCCGCCGGCTGGCCAACATCGGTTTCGCCTGCTGCGGCGCCGCGGTGGTGCTCAACCTGGGCTACACCCTGTGGGTCGACGTGCCGACGGTGCCGTGGGCGGTGCTGCCGATGAGCCTGACCGCCTTCGGCATCGCGCTGGTGTTCCCGATCATCACCCTCGCCATCCTCGACATGTACCCGCACCGCCGCGGGGGCGCGTCCTCGCTGCAGGCCTTCTTCGGCCTGCTGGGCAATGCGCTGATCGCCGGGTTGCTCTCGCCGCTGCTCAGCGGCAGCGGCCTCCACCTGGCGCTGGGCGCGGCCGCCTTCGTGCTGGGCGGCTGGCTGTTCTGGTGGTGGGAAAACCGCGTCTCGGGGCGCGCGCTGCGGGTCCCGGCGGCGCCTGCGGCGCTGGAGCCTAGCGAGCTGTAGGCCTGCGCATCCACGCATACACCGGCGCCCCCGCCAGCAGCAGCGCGCCGCCCCAGAGCAGCGTTTCGGCGCCGGCGCCAAGCAGGGCGTAGGCGCTGTAGGCCAGCGCGAACGCCGCGACCAGCCGACCCTTGCGTTCCCCGCGCAGCAGCCAGGCGGCGCTGCCGGCCAGGTAGGGCAACAGGGTGGCGGCGGTGGACAGCAGGATCGAGAAGGTGAACAGCGACACCAGCGAGCGGCTGAAGTTGGCGGCCACCAGCAGCGAGGCCAGCAGGCTGCTGGCAAGGATGCCGAACGCCGGCGTGCCGCGTGTGTCCTGGCGGGCGAAGGCCCGCGGTAGCAGGCCGTCGCGGGCCGCGGCCAGCGGGATCTGCGCCGACAGCATCACCCAGCCGTTGAGCGCGCCCAGGCAGGACACCGCCGCCACCGTTGCAATGGCGATGCCGGCCCAGCCGCCCCAGAGCATCCGCGCGGCATCGGCCATCGGCGCCGTGGAGTCCTTCAGCTGCGCCGCCGGGACGATGCCGATCACCGCGGTCACCGCGAGTACCGTGGCGATGCCGGCCAGCAGGGTGCCGGCGAGGGTGGCGCGCGGGATGGTGCGCGCGGGGTCGTCGATGGCGCCGGCCGGCACGGTGGCGGCCTCCAGCCCCAGCAGCGCCCACAGCACCAGCGCGACGCAGGCATGGGTGGCCGCGGGCAGCGACTCCGCGCTGCGGTTGAACGGCTGGAACTGCGCCGGTTCGACGAACCAGATTGCGATGCCGGCGAACAGCGCCAGCGGCACGAACTTGAGCACGGTCAGCACGATCTGCATCCGCCCCGCTTCGCGCAGCCCCAGCAGGTTGATCCCGGCGCACAGCCACAGCCCCGCAAGCGCGCAGGCACCAGCGCGCAGCGGGGTGGCCACCAGCGCCGGGAACAGCGCGCCCAGACTGCCGGCGAACGCCACCGCGATCGCCGCGTTGGCGCTCCAGATCGACACCCAGTAGCTCCACGCCACCATGAACCCCGGCGCCTCGCCGAAGGCGTTGCGGGCGAATGCGTAGGGGCCGCCGGTCTGCGGCCAGCGCATCGCCAGCCGGGCGAAGGTGAGCGCCAGTGCCAGCGCGCCGGACAGGGTGATCGCCCAGCCCAGCAGGCTGACGCCGCCGTACGACGCCAGCGACGCAGGCAGCAGGAACACCCCGCTGCCGATCATGCTGCCGACCACCAGCGCGGTGGCCGACCAGGGACCCAGCGGCCTTCGCCCCGGGGGCTCGCGCGGGGCGTCGGGCTCAGTCATCGCTGCCGCTGTCGTCCATCGTCGCGCTGTCGCGGTACGCCGCGCGCAGCAGTTCGTGGAAATGGTGCACGCCGGTTTCGCGCAGCGGGTTCAGCCGGCCCGGCACGTAGCTGCCGGAGGCCATGCCGCGCTGCACGTCTTCGCAGATGCCGATGTCCTCGTGCTGCACCTCGTCGCTGAAGGCGAGGTCGGCATCGCGCTTGGCGGCGTCGCCGGCATCGGCGTAGTAGCTGTCGAACACCACCCGGCAGCGGTCCACGCCCAGCGGCACCACGGTATTGGTCTGCAGGCGCCCGGGCAGGATGTTGAGCATGGTGTTCGGCCACAGCCAGTAGTACAGCGCGTCGCCGCTGCCGTACAGGGCCGGGTCGCTTTCCAGCGGGCTCCACTGCAGCGAATGCCAGCGCGAAAGCTCGGTGCGGTAGCTGCGGTAGTCGAGCAGCCGGTTCAGGCCCGGATGCACGAACGGGACGTGGTAGCCCTCGAGGTAGTTGTCGACGTACACCTTCCAGTTGCAGGCGATGTCGTAGCTGGCGCTGTGGTGGCCGCCGTAGTGTTCCAGGCCGCGGTCGGCGCCGAGGCGGGCGTCGATGCCGGCGACGAAGGCGTCGAAGTCCGGTGCGGTGGCGGCGTCGACCGCCGCGAACACCAGTCCCTGCCAGATCCGCACGGCCAGCTGCGGCAGGCGCACGTCGGCGACGTCGAAGCCCTGCGCGTCCTTCATCTCCGGGGCCGAGCGCAGCTGGCCTTCCAGCGTGTAGGTCCAGCCGTGGTAACGGCAGCGCAGCGCCTTCGCGCCCAACCCGTCGCACTGCGCGATGGGACCGGCGCGATGGCGGCAGACGTTGTGCATCACCCGGATTGCGTCGTCCGCGCCGCGCACCGCGATCACCGGCAAACCGGCCAGATTGGCGACGACATGGTCGCCGGCGCCGCGCAGCTGCGAGGCGTGCGCGACCAGTTGCCAGCTGCGGTCGAAGACCGCCCGGCGGTCGGTGGCGGCCATCTCCGGCCCGGCGTAGAAGCGCGCGGGCAGGGCGGTGGCGGTGGCGTGCGGCTGCGGGGCGAGGGCGGTATCCATGCCCGCAGTATCGCCCCGATCAGGTCGTCGGTGGCAATGGAAAAGGCCGGCGGTGGCCGGCCTTTTCCTCTTCCGGATCCGGCGGATCAGGCGCCCTTGGCGGGGGCCTGCCAGCCGCAGGTCTGGCCCGCGTTCTGCTGCTTCAGCCAGTCCTGCAGTGGGGCGAAGTATTCCAGCACCGCGCTGGCGTCCATCTTCTCGCCCCCGGTCAGCTCCTTCATGGTCTGCTGCCAGGGCTGGCTGCTGCCCTTGGACAGCATCGCCCAGTAGCGCTGGCCGGCTTCCTTGTTGCCGTAGAAGCTGCACTCGTACAGCGGGCCCTTGTGGCCGGAGGCGTCGCACAGCGCCTTGTAGAACTGGAACTGCAGGATGTGCGAGAGGAAATAGCGGGTGTACGGAGTGTTGCCGGGCACGTGGTATTTGGCGCCCGCATCGAAGAACTCCTCGCCGCGCGGGGTGGCCGGGGCGACGCCCTGGTACTGCGCCTTCAGTTCCCACCACGCCTGGTTGTAGCCGTCGGGCTTGATCGAGCCGTCGAACACGCCCCAGCGCCAGCGGTCGATCATCAGCCCGAACGGCAGGAAGGCCACCTTGGCCAGCGCCATCCGCATCTGCGCGTTGATCAGCGCCTCCTGGCTCTGCTTGGGCGCATCGACCAGCCCCACCGAGGCCAGGTACTGCGGGGTCATCGCCAGCACGATGGTGTCGCCGATGGCTTCGTGGAAGCCGTCGTGGGCGCCGTTCTGGAAGATCGGCGGCTGCTTGTTGTAGGCCAGGTCGTAATAGATGTGGCCAAGCTCGTGGTAGATCGTGGTCAGCTCTTCCTCGCTGGGCACGATGCACATCTTGGTGCGCACGTCGCCGGCCATGTTCATGTCCCAGGCGCTGGCGTGGCAGACCACGTCGCGGTCCAGCGGCTTGATGAACTGCGACTTCTGCCAGTAGCTCTCCGGCAGCTTGGGCATGCCCAGCGAGACGTAGAAGTCCTGCGCACGCTCGGTCATCGCCTTGGCGGTGGCCAGCTGCGCGGCGCGCTGCGCGGCGAAGGTTCGCTCGGCGGCGGAGCTGCCGGCCGCGGCGGGCTTGGCCAGTTCGCGGGCCAGGTCGGCGGTGGCCATGCGTTCCAGCGCGCTGTTGATGTCCAGGCTGCCGGCCTGCCTGTAGGGCTGGAGGATGTCCCAGAGGTTGCTCCAGTCCTGCTGCCACAGGTTGCCCATCAGGTGGGCCGGCAGCAGGCCGCCGGCAACCTCGCCCTTGTCCTTGCCGTACTGCGCATCCAGGCGGGTGCGCGCGTAGCAGTGCAGCTGCTCGTACAGCGGCTTGACCTGGCCCCAGAGACGGTCGCTTTCGCTGGCCAGCTCCGCCGGCGACATGTCGTAGCCGGAGCGCCACATCTCGCCGGCATCGGCGAAGCCCATTTCCTTCGCGCCCTCGTTCACCAGTTCGGCGAAGCGGACGTAGTCCTTGCGTATCGGCACGCTGACGCTGTGCCAGCCCTGCCAGGCATCCAGCTGGGCGTCGTAGTCGCGGCTCCTGGCCAGCACCTCGCTGAGCTGGCCGATGTCGCGGCAGGTGCGGGCCGTGCCTTCGCCGGTGCAGTGGCTGCCGGCGCCGTACATGCCTTCCATGCGCGTCGCGAGCTGGGTCAGCTCCTCCAGCTTCTTCGGGTCCTTCGGTGCCGGCATCGCCGTCCACAGCTTCAGCAGCTTGAGCGCGCGGGCGGTTTCCGGCTTCAGCTGCTGGCCCTCGTAGCGCTTCGACTGTTCGATCCAGACGTTGAGCTGGGTCAGCCAGCGCTCGTTGGCCTTGGCCGCGATCAGCTCGCTGTCGCCGTTGATGTAGGTGTTGGACAGCCACTGCGCGGAGTTGAGTTCGGTGCTGAGCTTGCGCACCTCCTCGTTGACGCGGGCGACGAACTGGTCGGCGGTCTCGCCTGGCTGCGCGGCAGGCGCGGGAGTCGCGACGGCGGGCTCGGCGTCGCGCTTGCAGGCGGCAAGACCGAGGGTGCCGATGACGGCGGTGGCAAGCAGTGCGTGGCGGAGCTTCACGGGCAGATCCTCGGCGGCAGGGAGATGCGGGAAGCGGCAAGGCTAGACCGCGACGCCGCGTGCCGGCAAGCGAACCGCCTCAGGCGTGCGTGTGGATGAGCGCGCCCCCGGCGTCCACCAGGCCGTGCTCGCGCAACCAACGCCAGGCCTCCCCGGCGTCGTGTTCGACGTAGGCGCGGGCGGAGCCGAGCCGGAAGGTGTAGCCCCAGGCGTCCATGTCGGCCCAGACCCGCGCGCGGCCAACGCCGGGCAGGGCATCGCCCAGCAGGCCCTGCAGCACGCAGACTGCGTCTTCTTCGGGTACCGAATCGGTGGCGTCGGTATGCACGCCGGCGCGGCGCTCCGGCGGCAGCACGATCAGGTGGCCGGCTTCATGCAGCAGCGAGTGCACGGGGGTGTCGGCGCGGGCATACACGGTGCTGCCGATGATGCCGGCTTCGCTGTCGCCCCAGTAGCTGCCGGGAATGGGCTCGCCGTCGTCCACCTGCGCCAGCGCCAGCCCGTAACGGGCCAGCAACGCGCGCGGCGCGTCGAAACCGATCTCGGCGAGGGTCAGCACCATGGTGTCCGGGCGCCGGCGCGCGCTGCCGGCGCCGGCAGCAGGGTCAGGCCGGGGAGGCGCCGCGCTCCGGCAGCGACACCGAGATGTCCAGCACGTCGTGCTCGCCGTCCTTGACCACGTCCACCTTGACCGCGTCGGTGTCCACGTTCACGTACTTGCGGATCACTTCCAGGATCTCGCGCCGCATCAGCGGCAGGTAGTCAGGCGCGCCGGCGGTGCTGCGCTCCTGCGCGATGATGATCTGGAGGCGGTTCTTGGCGACCGAAGCGGTGTTTTTCTTGGGCTTGAGGAAATCGAAAATGGCCATGCCTCAACCCCCGAACAGCTTGCTGAAGAATCCCTTCTTTTCCACCGTGGTGAAGCGCAGCGGGCGTTCTTCGCCCAGCAGCCGCGCCACCGCATCGTCGTAGGCCTGGCCGGCGATGGATTCGCCGTCCATGATCACCGGCTCGCCCTTGTTGGAGGCGTTGAGCACGTCGCCCGATTCGGGGATGACGCCAATCGTCTTCAGGCCCAGCACCTCCTCGACGTCGGCGATCGAGAGCATCTCGCCGCTTTCCACCCGCGCCGGGCTGTAGCGGGTCAGCAGCAGGTGTGCGGAGACGTCGCCTTCGTTGCGTTCGGCGCGGTGGGTCTTGGAGGACAGCAGGCCCAGCACGCGGTCGGAGTCGCGCACGCTGGAGACTTCCGGGTTCACCACCACGATCGCCTTGTCGGCGAAGTACATCGCCAGGAACGCGCCCTTCTCGATGCCGGCGGGGCTGTCGCAGATGATGTAGTCGAAGCCGTCGGCGGCCATGTCCTTCAGCACCTTCTCCACGCCTTCCTTGCTCAGCGCGTCCTTGTCGCGGGTCTGGCTGGCGGCCAGCACGTACAGGCTGTCGAAGCGCTTGTCCTTGATCAGCGCCTGCTTGAGGGTGGCCTCGCCCTGGATCACGTTGACGAAGTCGTACACCACCCGGCGCTCGCAGCCCATGATCAGGTCGAGGTTGCGCAGGCCGACGTCGAAGTCGATGACCGCGACTTTCTTGCCGCGGCGGGCGAGCCCGGTGGCGATGCTGGCGCTGGTGGTGGTCTTGCCGACGCCGCCCTTGCCCGAGGTGACTACGATGATCTCAGCCAAGTTGGCTTCCTCCGTGATGCTGTGGGAGCGGCGTTCAGTCGAGCGCCGCAAGCTTGAGTTGTCCTTGTTCCAGCCACACCTGCACGGCCTTGCCGCGCAGTTCGGCGGGGATGTCTTCCATCACCTTGTAGTGCCCGGCCACGGCCACGAGTTCGGCATGGAACTCGCGGCAGAAGATCCGGGCGCCTTCGTTGCCGCGCGCACCGGCCAGGGCGCGGCCGCGCAGTGCACCGTAGATGTGGATGCTGCCATCGGCAAGCACTTCCGCGCCAGCGCCCACCGTGGCCAGTACGGTCAGGTCGCGCTGCTCGGCGTAGACCTGCTGGCCGGAGCGCACCGGGGCGGCCTGGATCAGGCCGGGTGCGGAGGCGCTGGCGGTCGCCGGGGCGGCGGGGGCGGCCGCCGGCTCGGCCGCGCGCGGCGATTCCGGGGCGCGGGCCGGCGCCTGCGCTTCTTCGGTGCGTTCGTACTGCGCGCGGAACTTGGCCAGCAGGGGCAGGCCCAGCTGCTGCGAGAGCGCGTCGATCTCCTTGGTGCCGTAGGCCAGCGCCACCGGCAGCACGCCGGCCCCGCGCAGGCCGTCCACCAGCGCGCGCGCCTCGTCGAGGCTGGGCGCCTTGCTCAGGCCGCCGAAGTCCAGTACCACCGCAGCGCGCGCGAACAGGTTGGGCGCGCGCTGCACGCGTTCGGCCATTTCCGCGGCCAGCTGCGCCGGATCGAGACTGCGCACGCGCAGGTTGGCGATGCCGACCTGGCCGAACTTCAGCTCGCCCGCCTGCGCGTAGTCGGCCTGCGCGCTCATGCGCAGGCGCCCTGCGCCGACGGGGTGGCGGCGACATGGCTGCGCGGGCGCTGCAGCCAGGGTTCGTCGGGCAGCGCGTCGCCGTAGGTGTCGCGCACCCACGGATAGCTGCACAGGGTCTTCATCAGCATCGCCGCGCGCAGGTCGTGGCCGGGGCCCTCGGCGCAGGGCATGACGTTCTGGCCGACCTCGCGGAAGCCAAAGCTGCCGTGGAACAGCAGGGCGTGGTCGGCGCCGTGTTCGAGGAAGACCTCGCAGGCCAGGTGTGGGTAGCGCAGCTCGGCGTAGCTCTGCGCGTCCGCGTACAGCGCGCGGCCGACGCCGCCGCCGCGGCGGCGGCTGGCCACCACCACGCGGTCGATGTAGAAGAAGTCCGGGTAGCGCTCGCGGAACCAGGCGAAATTGACGCTGTCGTGCTGCGCGTGCGCGCCGAAGCCGATCAGGAAGCCGGCCATGGCGCCGTCGCGCTCGGCCACGCGGAAGTACTCGGCGCGGTCGAACAGCTGGCGCAGCCGGGCCGAGTCCAAGGGAAGGATCGCAGGACCTGCCGCGTTGTTGAGGGCCAGGACGGAATCCAGCTCGTGCTCGCGCACGTCGCGGATGGCGATCGACATTCCTTGGAACTCCTTGAAACTCCGGTGACTGCTGCCTGGGGTCCGTCGCGCGGACCACAGGCGATTATCGCATGGGCCGCCGGGGCGCGCCCATGACCTTCGATGCAGGGCGGGGCGGCGCGCAAGGCGGTATAAAACGCCATGTTCGCCCGAATCCCGCACACCCGCCTGTTGCGCTATGCCGGCCTGTTCACCTGGGCGATGGTGGGCTTGCCACTGCTGTACTTCTGGCTGCGGCCACCGCATGAGCCCGGTGGTGAGAACCTGGCGATGCCTTGGCAGGGCTGGGTGGCCTACGTGGCGTTCGGTGCCGGCTACGTCTGGCTGACCCGCAACCTGGGCGGGCGCCGGCGCAGCGCCGCCGACTATCTCCTGCTGCTGGTGCTGACGGTGGCCGCACTGGGCGTCAGCTATTTCAGCGGCACCGGCATGGGTAGCGTCCTGCTGATGGTGGCGGCCTGCGTGTTCCCCTGGCTGCTGCCGCTGCCGCTGGGGGTGGCCTGGTTGCTGGTCAGCCAGCTCGCGGTGGCGCCGGTGTTCATCCGCTGGCTGGGCTTCCCGCCGATCGAAGCGCTGATGCAATCCATGTTGTATGCGGGTTTCTCGGGTTTCGTGTTCGTGGTCAGCCTGGTCGCCCTGCAGCAGGCGCAGGCGCGCGAGGAGCAGCGCCGGCTGAACGCCGAGCTGCGCGCCACCCGCGCGCTGCTGGCGGACAGTGCGCGGGTCAACGAGCGCACCCGCATCTCGCGCGAGCTGCACGACCTGCTTGGCCACCACCTCACCGCGCTCAGCCTGAACCTGGAGGTGGCCGGCCACCTGTCCGAGGGGCGCGTGCGCGAACACGTGCAGCAGGCCCATACCCTGGCGCGCCTGTTGCTCACCGATGTCCGCGAGGCGGTCAGCCAGCTGCGCGAGGGCGGGGCGATCGACCTGGGCGCCGCGCTGCGCCCGCTGGCGGAGAACGTGCCCAAGCTCGCCATCGAGATGGACATCGAGCAGCCGTTGACCGTGGACGACCCTGAGCGCGCCCATGTACTGCTGCGCTGTGCCCAGGAGGCCATCACCAACGTGGTGCGCCATGCCGGCGCCAGCCGGCTGTGGCTGGCGGCACGCCGGGAGGGACACAATATCGTCCTGCACGTTCGCGACGATGGGCGCGGCAGCGACCAGGTGACGCCGGGCAACGGCCTGCGTGGCCTCGGCGAGCGCCTGCGCCAGCACGGTGGCCGGCTCGACGTCGATACCCGCCGCGGGCAGGGTTTCCAGCTCACCATCACCCTGCCGGTGGCGCCGAACGCCGCCACCCGCCTCCCCGAAGGAGTCATCGCATGACCCGATTCGCCCCGATCAGCGTGTTCCTGGTCGACGACCAGACCCTGGTGCGCCAGGGCATCCGCTCACTGCTCGCCCTGGCCGAGGGGATCGAGGTGGTGGCGGAAGCCGCCGACGGCCGCCAGGCGGTGGAGCGCATCCCCGAGATCAAGCCGGACGTGGTGCTGATGGACATGCGCATGCCGGCCATGTCCGGGCTGGAGGCGTTGCAGGCGCTGGGCCGCGCCGGCACCCTGCCGCCCACCATCATCCTCACCACCTTCGACGACGACGCGCTGGTGCTGGCCGGCATCAAGGCCGGCGCCAAGGGCTACCTGCTCAAGGACGTGTCGCTGGAGCAGCTGGTGGACGCCATCCAGACCGTGGCCGGCGGCGGCTCCCTGGTGCAGCCGGCGGTGACCCAGCGCCTGCTGTCCGGGCTGGAGCACATGCGCAACGAGTTCGTCAGCCTGGACCGCCCCGATCCGCTGACCGATCGCGAGACCGAGATCCTGCGCTTGATGGCCTCGGGCTTCTCCAACAAGGAGATCGCCAACTCGCTGGGCGTGGCCGAAGGCACCATCAAGAACCACGTGTCCAACATCCTCAGCAAGCTCGGGGTGCGCGATCGCACCCGCGCGGTGCTGAAGGCCTTCGAGCTGCAGCTGGTCTGACCGGCCCGCCCGTGCCGTCGCTCCCATCCCCGACACCGCGGACAGTGGCCGGATTGGTGGCCGCCGTCGCGTTTTTTTCGGGCCCGCACCCTCGCCGTCGATGGCTGCAGTTTGCTAGGATGGCGGGTCCGAGCGGCTCAGGCCGCTGACGGCCTTTCCCGGAGATTCCTGAATGACTCGTCTGCTCGAGATCCTGATTTCGCTCGCGATCGTCGTGGCCCTGTACCTGGTGGTTGGCCTGGCGCTGCCGTCTTCGCGCCACCTGGTGGAGAAGATCGAAACCAACCGCAAGCTCACCATCGTGTTCGACACCCTCAACAGCTTCCGTCGCTTCAAGGACTGGAACACCCTGGTGCTGCGCGACCCCGCCATGCAGGTCACCCTGTCCGGTCCCGAAGAGGGCGAGGGCGCCCAGCTCGACTACGCTTCCGACAAGAAGGGCGTCGGCAAGGGTTCCTGGAAGATCGTGGAGAGCGTGCCGCGCGAGAAGGTCGCGTTCGCGATCGAAAACCAGGAGCGCGGCTCCAACAAGCGCACCGAGTTCACCTTCAAGCCCACCGGCCGCAACAACCGCAACGTCGAGATCACCCAGACCTACGACGTGGATTACGGCTGGAACCTGATCGGCCGCTATGCGGGCCTGTACGTCACCCGCCACGTGGGCGACGACATGAAGATGGGCCTGACCCGCCTGGTCAACATGCTGGCCGCGGTGCCGAACGTCGATTACGCGGTCAAGGACAGCAAGATGTCCACCCCGAAGGTGATCGAGCGGCCTGCCGAAGACCTGCTGGTGGTCAGCGCCGGCGCGGTCGAGCGCGGCAACGCGCAGATCCAGGCCTCGATGACGGCCAACAGCGAGTGGATCAAGCGGGTGATGGACGCCAACGGTCTCGAGGCCGTCGGTCCGCTGCGCATCGTCACCACCGACCTGGGCCGCGAGACCTACACCTTCGACGTGGTCCAGCCGGTCCGCAAGAAGGACGGCAGCGCGATCACCAGCGTCGCCACCCAGGGTCCGGTGCAGCACGTGCAGAGCCCGGCCTCGAAGGCCGCGATGGCGTCGTACACCGGTTACATGGCCGAACTGGAGAACGTCCGCAACGCACTGCGTGCCTGGGCCGCCACCCACGGCTACGAAGTCAAGGATCGGGCCTTCGAGGACTACAAGTCCGGCGTGGCCGGTGCCTTCACCGAGAACGGCCAGTTCGACGTCTACTGGCCGGTGAAGTAAGCCGCCCGTTCCGTCGCGACCCTCCGCAAACGCCGCGTTCCGACGCGGCGTTTGCATTTGCGCAAGCGCTTGCAGGCAGAATGCACGCATGAACAGCCACGGTGCTCCCGCTTTCGTCGTCTACCGGCGCTACCTCGGCGCCATCGGCAGCCTGCTCGCGGCGCTGGCGGTGGCGCTCTCCGCCTACGCCATGCACGCCGCGGCGCCGGGAGCGCAGGCGCGGCTGCTGCAGGCGGCGGTCTTCGCCTTCGCCCACGGCGTGGCGCTGACCGCGCTGGCACCGCTGGCGCAGCGGCCGGCGGGGTTGCTGGCGCTGGCCATGCTGCTGGGCGGCGTGTTCCTGTTCTGCGGCAGCCTGCTGGCGGTGGTGGTGCTGGGGCTGGCGCCCACGCTGGCCCCGTTCGGCGGCGCGCTGATGATCAGCGGCTGGCTGCTGCACGCCTACGATCGCCTGCGCGGCTGAGGTGCCGATGCCGCGGCAGGCCAGGGGATTCGATACCGGCGAGGCGTTCGCGCATCTGTGCAAGCGCGACCGCAAGCTGGGCGCATGGATGCGGCGGCTGGAGCCGATCGCGGCCAACCCGCAGTGGCGCAAGCCCTTCGATCCGGTGGATGCGCTGGCTCGCGCCATCCTCTACCAGCAGCTCAGCGGCAAGGCGGCGGCGACGATCGTCGGCCGCGTGGAAGCCGCCATCGCCAGCGACCGTTTGCACTGCGACACGCTGGCGCGGATCGATGACGCCGCGCTGCGCGGTTGCGGGGTCTCCGGCAACAAGCTGCTCGCCCTGCGCGACCTGGCGCGGCGCGAGGAGGCGGGCGAGATCCCCAGCCTGCGGCGGATGGCGACGATGAGCGACGGCGACATCGTCGCCGCGCTGGTGCCGGTCCGCGGGATCGGCCGCTGGACGGTGGAAATGATGCTGATGTTCCGGCTTGGCCGTCCCGACGTGCTGCCCATCGACGACCTGGGCATCCGCAAGGGCGCGCAGGCGGTGGACAAGCTGGCGGCGATGCCGACCCCGAAGGAACTGGCGGCGCGCGGCGAACGCTGGGGGCCGTACCGCAGCTACGCCAGCTTCTACCTGTGGCGGATCGCGGACGCCGCCAGTGCAGGCAAACAGGCGGTCAAGCGCTCCCAGGATTGAGCGTACGCGTTCCTGGTCAGGCGGCGATCTTCGCCCCGGCCTCCACGAGCAGCTCGCGCAACGCACTACGATGGCAATGCGCCTCGTCTTCGCAGTAGCAGCCCACGCTGAAGTCGGTGCCTTGCGACAGCGCCGCCAGCAAGGCGATGGCATGCGCGGCATCGGGACGTTTCATCTCGCTGCGGTAACGGCGGAAGAAGGCCCGCCAGTGTGCTGGCGTGGTCGCGGCATGGGCCAGGTCCATCGCTTCCTGGCTGGGCGCCACCGTGGGCAGCCAGACATCGTAGAAGTCGCGCGCGGCGAACTCGGCTTTCGGCACCCCGCGCGGCGGCCGCCGCACGGTCCCGATGCGCAAGCCTTCGGCGGGTGAGCGGGGGGTGCCAAGGCGGACGATGCGGATCGACATGCGGGTTCAACCTTTGGGCGCCGTCGTGAGGTTACGCCACGGCCGCGCGCTATCGAGATTCAGCCTGCGGTTGAACTTTCTCCAGTGATCGACGTCACAATTCGCTTCCCTGCAGGCAATGGAGCGCGTGAATGCGAAAGACGATGGTGGCGGCGGCGTTGACGTTCGGGTTCCTGTCGATGCCGGCACAGGCGCAGCAGGCCACGCCGCCGGTCGATGGCATCCGCACGGAGTCCACCATCGTCGTGGAGGGCGAGCAGCCCGGCCCGGGCCTGTGGCTGGTGCGCAAGGACAGCCACGACCTGTACATCCTCGGCACGCTGCGGCCGCTGCCGATGAAAATGCAGTGGCAGTCGGCACAGTTGCGGCAGGTGCTGGCGCAGGCGCAGGAAGTGATCCGCATGCGCGGCGTGCAGATCGATGCCGACGTGGGCTTCTTCAAGGGCCTGATGCTGATGCCGAAGCTGCTGGGTGCGCGCAACAACCCGGACGACAGGAAGCTGAAGGACGTGGTATCGCCTGCTTCCTATGCGCGTTGGCAGGGGCTGAAGGAACGTTACATCGGCAGCGATGGCGGCGTGGAGAAGCGGCGTCCGCTGTTCGCGGCGCAGGATCTGTATGCGGCGGCCATGAAGAAGAGCAACCTCGACAGCCGCGACCTGGCCTGGCCGGTGGTCGCCGAGGCGATCAAGGCGCACAGCCCGACGGTCACGGTGGTGCGCGAGTCCATCGTGATCAAGGACGTGAAGCCGCTGCTCAAGGAGTGGTCGAAGACCACGCTGGACGACCTTGCCTGTTTCGACAACACGATGGCCCACATCGAGACCGACCTCGATGCCATGCGCGCCCGCGCCAACGCCTGGGCTACCGGCGATGTCGCCGCATTGCGCTCGCTGCCGCCGGCTTACCGTTGGGAAGCGTGCAACAACGCGATCACCGAGGCCGGCATCGGCAAGCGGCTGGGCTATGGCGATGCGCAGCGCAAGCTGCGCACCAAGTGGCTGGACGCGGCCGAGGCGGCGCTGGCGCGCAATACGGTCAGCTTCGCGTCGCTGTCGCTGCTCGACATGCTGGGCCCGAATGGCTATTTGGCGGCGCTGGAGGCCAAGGGTTACACGGTGATCGCGCCAGACGAATGAGGCGCGGCCCGGCGGGATGGGCGCGGCGGCAGGTGGCGCCGCGTCATGTGGTCAGGATGCGGCCTGCGCGCGCTGTGCTTGCAGCAGGTCCGGCCAGCGCTTGAGCACCGACGCGCGGATGCCGGACACGTCCAGTCCCGCGTCAGCCAGCAGATCCTCGCGGCTGGCATGGTGCTGGAACGCATCGGGCAGGCCCAGGTGCAGGATCGGCAGGACCACGCCTTCGGCTGCCAGCAGCTCGGCCACGCCGCTGCCGGCGCCGCCCGCCACCACGTTGTCTTCCAGCGTCACCAGGCCTTCATGGCTCTTCGCCAGTTCCAGGACCAGCGCACGGTCCAGCGGCTTGACGAAGCGCATGTTGACCACGGTCAGGCCAAGCTCTGCGCCGACCTCTTCCGCCGCCGGCACCACCGCGCCAAAGGCCAGCAGGGCGATCCGCGCGCCGCTGCGGCGCAGTTGCGCCTTGCCGACCGGCAGCGTGTCCAGGCCCGGCTGCACGGCCACGCCGGGGCCGGTGCCGCGCGGGTAGCGCACCGCGGCGGGGCCGGGGTGGCGGTGGCCGGTGGACAGCATCTGCCGGCATTCGTTCTCGTCGGCCGGCGCCATCACCAGCATGTTCGGCACGCAGCGCAGATAGCTGAGGTCGAGGTTGCCCGCATGGGTGGCACCGTCCGGGCCGACCACGCCGCCGCGGTCGATCGCGAACAGCACGTCCAGCTCCTGGATGGCGACGTCGTGCACCAGCTGGTCGTATCCGCGCTGCAGGAAGGTGGAATAGATCGCCACGACGGGTTTCGCGCCTTCGCAGGCCATGCCGGCGGCCAGCGTCACCGCGTGTTGTTCGGCGATGGCGACGTCGAAATAGCGGTCAGGGTATTCCTGGCTGAAGCGCACCAGTCCCGAGCCTTCGCGCATCGCCGGGGTGATGCCGAGCAGCTTGGGGTCGGCGGCGGCCATGTCGCAGAGCCAGTCGCCGAACACGTCGGTGTAGGTGGGCTTCTTCGCCGCGGGCTTGCCGACCACGCCGATGGACGGGTCGAACGGGCTGACCGCGTGGTAGCCGATCTGGTCGCCCTCGGCCAGCTCGTAGCCCTTGCCCTTGGTGGTGATGACGTGCAGCAGCTGCGGGCCTTTCAGGCCCTTCAGCGTCGTCAGCGTCTGCAGCAGGGCGTCGGTGTCGTGGCCGTCGATCGGGCCGGTGTAGTGGAAGCCCATCTGCTCGAACAGGGTGGAGGGCACGAACATGCCCTTCCAGTGCTCCTCCCAGCGCTTGACGAAGCGCGCCGGCGGGTTGCGCTTGTCGCCCAGCAGCTTCTTGCCGCCCTCGCGGATGGCGTTGAGGGTGCGGTTGCCGGACATCCGTCCCAGCATCTTGGTCAGCCCGCCCACCGCCTCGCTGATCGACATGCGGTTGTCGTTGAGGATCACCAGGATATCCGGTTCCTCGTCCATGCCGCCGGCGTGGCCGAGTGCTTCCCAGGCCATGCCCGCGGTCATCGCGCCATCGCCGATCACCGCCACGATGCGGCGGTCGATGCCGGCGCGCGCATTGGCGATGGCCATGCCCAGCGCGGCCGAGATCGAAGTCGAGGAATGGCCGACGCCGAAGGTGTCGTATTCGCTTTCCTCGCGCTTGGGGAACGGCGCCACGCCGTCCTTCTGCTTGACCGTGTGGATGCGGTCGCGGCGGCCGGTGAGGATCTTGTGCGGGTAGCACTGGTGGCCCACGTCCCAGACGATGCGGTCGTGCGGGGTGTCGTACAGGTAATGCAGGACCGTGGTCAGCTCCACCACGCCCAGGCCCGCACCGAAATGCCCGCCGGAGCGGCCCACCGATTCGATCAGGAAGGCGCGCAACTCGTCGGCCACTGCGCGGATGTCGGCTTCCGGCAGTTGGCGCAGGTCGGCGGGGTTGTCGATTTTCGACAACAGGGGGTAGCGGGACGCATCGATCATCCGCCTATTGTCGCGCTGCGGCGGGGTGCGGGCAATGTGAAGGCCGGGTCCGGAACGCACGGGGCCCGCGCTCGCGGGCCCCGGCGCGCATCCGGCGGGGCGCGCGCAATCAGCCGCAGCTGCCGCAGCAGGTGGTGCCTTCGGCGTGCTCGGGCGCCAGCGTGGCGGGGAAGCCCGCGGCGCGCAGGGCATCGCTGATGTCGTTTTCCTTCAGGCCGCTTTCCACCAGCAGGCGGCCGCGGCCGATGTTGGCGGTGATCTTGGCCTGCGGGTCCAGCGCGTGCACGGCGAAGGCGATGGAGCGGGCAGTGGCTTCGTCAACGAGGCCCAGGACGTCGAACAGCATGGGGAAACTCCAGAAGATGGCGGGACGCGCTGTGCGCGGTGCCGCCATGATCGGCAGGCGCTGTCGTCGCTGCCTTGACCGGGATCAGCCGAGGGGCGCGCGCAATCGAAGGTCCTGGGCAGGAAGGGCTTCGGCCGCGACCGCGATCGCCGGCGCTGGGTGAAGCCCCGCCCGCAGGGGTGAGGGGCCGACGTCAGGCCTGCGCGGCCTGCTCGCGCAGCTGCGCGGCGCGCGCATGGCCCAGATAGCGATGGATGCCGGCGCGGGCGAGGTAGAGCAGCGGGATCAGTGCGATGGCCGCCAGCATCTTGTAGACATAGTTCAGCGAGCCCACCGCCAGGAACAGCGAGGTGGGCCAACGCTGCGGGCCGATCACGAAGGCGATGTACAGCACCACGAAGCTGTCCACCAGCTGCGACACCGCGGTGGAGCCGGTGGCGCGCAGCCATGCGTGGCGCTCGCCGGTGCGGCGACGGATCTGGTGGAAGACGTGGATGTCGATCAGCTGGCCGACCAGGAACGCCACCAGCGAGCCGACCATGATCCACATGCCTTGGCCGAACACCGCCGCATACGCGGCCTGGTAGTCCGGTACGCCCTGGCCCTGCGCCGCGCCCACCCACCAGCTGGCGGGGGCCAGGCGGATGGCGACGTACGCGAACAGGAAGCCGTAGGCCACCAGCCCCGCGGCCAGCCAGCTAACCATCCGCACCCCGCGCTTGCCGAAGTACTCGTTGACCGTGTCGGTCATGATGAACACGATCGGCCAGACCACCGTGCCGGCGGTGAAATCCAGCGTGCCGCCCTGTCCGAACAGGTTCCAGTGCAGCGGCGCGATCCCCAGCGTGCCTTCCAGCGCGAAGATCTTGACCCCGATGAACTCCGCCAGCACTGCATTGGCGCAGAAGAACGCCGCCAGCGCTGCGAACAGACGGGTCGCGCGATCGTCCAGCAGGCGCATGCTCAGGGCGACTTGGCCGGTGGCGGCGCGAACGGGATGGCATCCGGGGCGACGGCGCCGCCGCTGATGATGAAGCTCATCGCCTGGTCCACCGTCCAGTCGGTGGGCGTGATCTTTTCCATCGGCACGATCTCCAGGTAACCGGAGGTCGGATTGGGCGTGGTCGGCACGTACACCGCCGCCAGTTCGCGGCCGGTGCCGATCTCGCGCATGACGCGGGTGACGAAGCCCAGCGTCTTCATCTCGTTGTGCGGGAAGTCGATCAGCACCACCCGCTGGGTGCCGTCCGGCTTGGTCTGCAGGATGTCCAGCAGCTTGCGCGCGCTGCCGTAGATGGTGCTGGCCAGCGGAATCCGCGCCACCAGCGCCTCGAACCAGCGCAGCAACCGCTGCCCCACCACCCGCCGTGCCAGCCAGCCGGCCAGCAGGATGAAGCCCACCGTCGCGACCAGCGCGATCGCGTTCTGCACCCACGGTTCCACCAGCCAACCGAAGGTGCGTGGATTACCCGCCGCGATGCCCTGCAGGCCGGGTTCGACCAGCGGTTTGCTGAGTCCGCCCAACAGCACGAACACGAACTTCACCACGACCCAGGTCAGCCACAGCGGCAGCAGGGTGAGCAGGCCGGTCAGGAACAGGCGCTGCAGGCGCAGGCCAAGCGAGGGGGCGGGAGGCATGCGCGCATTCTACCGGCTGCCCGCCGTGGCGGCGGGCAGCCCTCAGCGCGTGCGCACCAGCAGGATGCCGACATCCGAGTAGCCGCGCGATGCATCCATCGGCTTGGCCTTGCCGTTGACCATCCGGCTGTTGCACGCGTGGTCGGCGCAGAGCGCCAGCCATCCGCTCTCGCGGGTGGGGACGGCGCGCAGTTCGCCGGCGCTGGGCAGGCGGTAGCGCAGCCCGTCCTGGGCGCCGAGCCAGGAGGCGTAGGCCTGGGCGTCGGCGGCGGAGACGCAGGCGACCGGCTTGCGGTCGCTACCGGTGTTGTTCCACCGCTGCTTGCGGCCGAAGAAGCCCTTGCCGCAGTCCGCCGGGGCGCGGCCGGTGGCGGTGGCGAACTGGGCATAGTCGGCGCGGCTGACGCTCAGGATTTCCGTGCTGGCGGCCTGCGCCGCCGCGTTGCCGGCGGTGGTCCTGGCCACGGTGGTGGGCGCCGGCCCAACCTTGGCCTGCAGCGCCCGTTGGCGCGCGTCGTCGAGCTCCAGCCATTCGGTGTCCGCCAGCAGGGCGGCGGCTTGGCCGCGGGTGGCGGGTTTGGCCAGCAGCGTGGCCAAGCGCCTTTCCAGCGTCGCGTCCAGGCGCTTGCGCAGCAGGATGATCGACGCGCCGGTGCCGCCGCGGCGCGCATCCAGCCGCTGCGCGCGCTGGAAGGCGGTACGCGCGGTTGCCACGTTGCCTTCCGCCAGCGCGCGCTCGGCCGCATTGCCCAGCGCATCGAACAGTTCCGCGGTCAGCCGCAGGGTGTCGGGGTCGGTCGGGTTGGTCCGCCATGCCGCCTCGATGCTGTCCCAGGCATTGGCATTGGCGGGCCCCAACAGCGCGCCGTTGCGCAGCTGTTGCTCGGCATTGGCGACGAAGGCGGCGACGCTGGCGCCGCCGGTTGCCAGCGGGTCGCCCAGCCCGGTCACCGCGCCTACGGCGGGTGTCGGCAGGCCCGTAGTGGTGGACGGGTCCGCCCTGACGCCGGCTGCAGCGGGGGGCGCTGGCTCGCGCAGCGAGAAGAAGGCCGCGACGAGCGCCAGCGCGGCCATCCCGCCGGTCCCGGCCAGCAGCCAGCGCGGCCGGGCCGCCGCGATCCGCGGCTCCGTCTGCGCCGGCAGCGGTACTTCGACTGCGGTGAAAGCCCTGCCGCCGCGGCGTTCCAGCACATCCAGCGCCTGCAGCATGTCGTTGGCGCTGGCGTGGCGCTGGTCGGGCTGCTTGGCCATCGCCTTGTCGATCAGCGGCTGCCAGTGCTTCAGCGCCGCCGGCAGCCGCGGCACCGGTTCCTGCAGATGCTTGAGCGCCATCGTCAGCGCATCGCCCGCGTTGTAGGGCAGCTGGCCCACCAGCATTTCCCAGGTCAGCACGCCGATGCTGTAAATGTCCGCGCGACGGTCGACCTCCTGGCCGCGGGCCTGCTCGGGCGGCATGTAGGCGGTACTGCCCACCGCCAGCCCGGCGGTGGTCAGGCGCGGGTTGCTGCCGCGGCGCAGGGCAATGCCGAAGTCGGCCAGCATGGGCCGGTCGGCGTCGTCGAACAGCACGTTCTCGGCCTTCACGTCGCGATGCACCACCCCGCGTACGTGCGCATAGTCCAGCGCGTCCAGCAGGCTGCGCAGGATCGCCGCCACCTTCGGCTGGTCGCCAGCCAGGCGGCGCTGGGCCAGGTGGCCGCGCGACAGGTAGGGCATCGAATAGAACGGCAGGCCGTCGCCGGTGCGGCCCACCTCGTAGATACCGACGATGTGCGGGTGTTCGAGGCGGGCGATGGTGCGCGCTTCGTTTTCGAAGCGGGCGCGGCTGACCTCGTCGGCCAGCGCGTCGGCCAGCATCACCTTCAGCGCCACCTTGCGGTCCAGCGACGCCTGCTCGGCGAGGTAGACCGTGGACATGCCGCCATGGCCGATCACCCGCAGGATGCGGTAGCCGTCAATGCTGGGATAGGTCTTGTCGGTCACGTTGCTGTTCGCTTCCGCTGGCGCAGCGGCGAGCATACGACGGGCGTGGTGAGGGATGGAACGATCAGCGCCCGGGCTTGCGTCGGACGTACAGCTGCTTGCGGGTGCGGGCCACCACCTCGCCGCCGGCATCGACGATGTCGTTCTCGAACCAGCGCAGCACCTTGCCGCCGCCGGCGGAGGCGTCGCGCAGCGCTTCCAGCACCGCATCCTCGAGCACGAAGCAGGCCTGCACCACGCCGCGGCCGGGCTTCACGAATTCGATCTCGCCCGCCTTGTCCCAGACGAAGTGGTCGCGGCCCAGATGGTGCAGGACCATCAGCATCCAGAACGGGTCGGTCATGGCGAACAGGCTGCCGCCGAAGTGGGTACCCACGTAGTTGCGGTTCCACGGCCGCATCCGCAGTTCCACCCGGGCGCGGCGGTAGTCGTCGGACAGGTGGGTCAGGTGGATGCCGGCAAGCAGGTAGGGCGGCCACAGGTTGAGGCCGTGGCGGAACAGGCTGGCTCGCATGGTGACGCGGATAGCGGGAGGAGGGGGCATCATCCCATACGCGGTCGTACTGTCGGGCGCGCGGCTGCGCGCGCCCCGCCCTGGAGGGGGTTCCGTCTGCGGTGGCTCAGACCAGCAGCAGCGCCGACATCTGCCGGCGGTAGCGGCTCACCAGCGCGTCGTCGTCGAGCACGCGGAAGGCGTCGATCAGCGATTTGCGGGCGAGGTCGTCGCCGTACTTGCGGTCGCGGCGCAGCATTTCGAGGAACTGGGAGAGCCCGGCTTCGGCATCGCCGGCCACCAGCTGGCGCACGCCCAGCAGGTGGCGGGCGCGCAGGTCGTCCGGATCTGCGCCGATTGCGGCCTGCAGCACCTCCGCGGGTGGCGCGTCCTTGAGCAGGGCGGCGAAGCCCAGCTTGGCGCGCGCCTTGACGGTGCGGTCGTCGGTGGCAAGGTTGGCCGGCAGGCGGTCCAGCAGCTGCTCGGCTTCGGCGGCGGCGCCGGTCTGCAGCAGGGCAAGGGCCAGATCGAGCTTGTGCTCGTCCTTGTCCGGCTCGGCCTCCGCCGCCTTGCGCAGGCGCAGGACTTCCTGGTGCGGGTCGAGCGGCGCGGCTTCGGCCGGGGCCTCTGCTTCGGCGGGGGCGGCTGCGGGTTCGATGCCGTGGTGCTTGAGGAACTCGCGCAGCTGGCCTTCCGGCAGCGCGCCGGGAAAACCATCCACCAGCTGCCCGTCCTTGACCAGCATGACGGTGGGGACCGAGCGGATCTGGAACGCGGCGGCCAGTTCCTGCTGCTTGTCCACGTCGACCTTGGCCAGCAGGAAAGCGCCGTGGAAATCGGCGGCCAGCTTTTCCAGCAGCGGCCCCAGCGTCTTGCACGGGCCGCACCATTCGGCCCAGAAGTCCACCAGCACGGGGGTCTGCATCGACCTGCGGATCACCTCCTCCTCGAAGTGGGCGGCGGTGGCGTCGAACACGTGCGGGGTGGCGGTCTGGTTCATGGCGTCATCGGAAAAGGGCATGGACCAGTAGATGGCGACGAAGGCGGCAATCGCAAGCCGATGTAAAAAATAGTTGACATCACGGAAACTGGATGTAATGTGAATCTTACATTTAGTCCGTTGGAGTTGACACCAATGACTCTCTCTCCCCGATCCGGGTTTGTCCTGTGGCTGGTGCTGGCCGGCATTGGTCTGGCGCTGTTCTTCACCGGCGAATATCGAGACTTGCCGCTGCCCCTCGGTTGGGTGGGCATGTTCCTGTTCGTGGCGGCGGTCTGGTTCTCGGTGGCGCAGCTGCATGCGGTCCCGCCAAGCGACCAGGAGGCGCAGGTCGCGCCGGGCGAATGGCAGGCCTGGGTCGGCGTGGCCTTCGCCGGCGCAGTGATCGTCGCGCTGGTGCTGAAGGCGGAAATGTTCCTGCCGCAGCTGCCGATCCATCGCAATCCGGAAATCGGCGCGGCCGGCAAATCCATCGGCACCCTGTTCGTGGCCTGGCTGGTGCTGGCGCACGTGCTGAAGCAGCGCTGGGCCGGCCGCGTGCAGGCCGATGAGCGCGATGCGCGGATCGAGCTGGTGGCCGGCCAATGGGCGCGCGCCGCCGCCGCAGGCGGGGTGGTCGTCATCGCGGTACTGCTGGGTTTTTCCGACACCGAGCGGCTGCGCGAATTCAGCTACCCCTTCATCGCGCAGATGCTGATGCTGGCGCTGCTGGGCGGGCTGTGGGTCGAGCAGCTGGTGGCCGCGGTGCTGTACTGGCGCGACCGGAAGGAATGAGCATGGACAAGGGAATGGAACACGTCGGGTTGTCGCGCGCCTGGATGGCGGCATTCGCGTTGCTGGCAACGTTGGGGGTGGCAGTCGCTGTGATCGGTGCACGCGAGGGCCGCGCGCACCTGCTGTTCGGCGGCAGCATGTTCGTGGTGATCGCGCTCACCGGGGTGCTGTACCTGTCGGCCCGGCGCCCAGGTCGGGATGACAGCCTGCCGTCGCATGCGGAAACGGCGGCCTGGTCGATGATCGGGATGGGATTGGCGGCGATGATGGTGCTGGGGGGCGTGCCATTGGGCTCCACGCACGGCAGGATGGACGGCTATCTGCTGTTCGCCACCTATGCGGTGCTGGTGGCGTGCTACCCGGGCTTCCGGCGCCGTTTCGTGGAGGAGCGGCGCGGTTATCGCGAAATCACCGACGACGAGCGCGAGCGCGCGATCCGCGCGCAGGGGGATTACCTGTCCAAGCGATTGCTGGAACTGGCGATGGTCGCGCTGGCTGTCGCCTGGGTTTTTTGGCCTGCGCCCTTCCGTGCCTTGGGTGATCCACCGCAGGTCGCCTCATTGCTCCTGCTGCCGATCATGCTTGCCAATGTCGTCGGAGAATCGCGGGTGGCGTGGCTTCACTGGCGCGACCGCCAATGAGCGGCACCGCGATCACCAACGACATCCGCCGCCTGCGCTTCGAACGAGGCGAGCTGACCCAGCAGGCGCTGGCCGATGCCTGCGGGGTGACCCGGCAGACCATCATCGCGCTGGAGGCGGGGCGCTACGCGCCGTCGCTGGAGCTGGGCTTCCGCATCGCCGATGCGCTCGGCGTGCGGATCGAAGACGTTTTCCACTGGACCCGACCCGCATGAATACACGTCGCCCTGCCGTTGCCTGGGCCTGCCTCGCCTCCGGCCTGTTCGTGGCTTCGTTGCTGCTGGCCGGCACCGACCTGCCGGCCTATTCGCACTGGCTGCATCCGGTCGCGCTGCGCGGCGCCAGCGGGCTGCCGGGGGCGATGCTGTTCAACACCGGCGCGTTCCTGCTGCCGGGGATCGCGCTGGTACTGGCGGCGCAGGCGCTGCGGCCGGCGCTGGTCGGGTGCGGCTGGGCGGCGCGCATCGGATTGACACTGGCGCAGCTGTCGGCGTTGGCGTTCGCCCTGCAGGGCGCGCTGCCGCTGGATGCCAGCGGTCAGGATGAACGGGCGATGCGCCTGCATGCGCTGGCGTGGATGCTGTGGTGGATCGCGTTCGTGCCCGGGGCGCTGCTGCTGGCGGTGCGCGCGCGGCGCGGCGCGGGTTTCGCCGTCGCTTGCCTGTCGGCCGCCGTGCTGGTGCCGCTGCTGGCGGTGCTGGCGCCGGTGGATGCGTGGGTGGGGCTGGCGCAGCGGCTGGCGTTCGCGCTGTGGCTGGGCTGGTGGCTGCTGGCCGCGCTGGTGCTCAGCCGTGTTTCAGTTTCAGCGCCAGGATCGTCGCCGCCAGCACGAAGGTGACCGCGTTCGAGGCGATCATCGGCCACGAGCCCAGGAAGATGCCGTAGCCGAACCAGCAGACGATGCCGAAGGTGAACACCACGTACATCCCCAGCGAGATGCCGGAGGTGTTGCGGGTACGGATGGTCTTTACCGCCTGCGGCACGAACGACAGCGTGGTGCAGGTGGCCGCCAGGTAGCCCAGCCACTCCAGGTTCATCGCGCGGGCTCGCGATGGATCGCGCCGTCCTTCATCACGAAGTCCACCTTCAGCACGTTGCCGATGTCGGCCACCGGGTCGCCGGGCAGGGCGATGATGTCGGCGCGCCTGCCCGCCTCCAGCACGCCCTGGTCGTCCACGCCCAGCACCTCGGCGGCGCGGAGGGTCGCGGCCTGCAGCGCCTGCGCGGCGGGGATGCCGGCCTCGACCATGTACAGGAACTCGCGCGCGTTGTCGCCGTGCGGGCCCACGCCCATGTCGGTGCCGAAGGCGATCTTCACCCCGTTGCGGTAGGCCTTGCCGGCGGTGTCCTGGATCAGCGAGCCGATCCGCGCCGCCTTGGGGCGGACCACGTCCGGGAAGTAGCCGTCGATCTTGGCCTTGTCGGCGACGAAGCGGCCGGCGTGGATGGTCGGGACGTACCAGGTGCCGTGCGCCTTCATCAGCCGCATCACATCCTCGTCCATGTAGGTTCCATGCTCGATGCTGGTGACTCCGCCGAGGATGGCGCGGGCCATGCCTTCCTTGCCGTGCGCATGCGCGGCGACCCGGTAGCCGTAATCCTTCGCGGTATCGACGATCGCCTTCACCTCGTCGACGGTGAACTGCGGCGCGTCGCCTGAGGCCGCGTAGCTCAGCACGCCGCCGGTGGCGGTGATCTTGATGACGTCGCTGCCGTCCTTGTAGCGCTGGCGCACCGCCTGACGGGCATCGTCAACCGAATTGACCACGCCCTCGGTGGGGCCCGGCGGGCCGACCAGGTGCGAGAGCGCGTCGTTCCAGCCGTTGGTGGGATCGGCGTGGCCGCCGGTGGTGGCGATCGACTTGCCGGCGGCGAAGATGCGCGGCCCCTGCACCAGCCCCTGGTTGATCGCGTCGCGCAGGTGCAGCGCGACTTCGCCGCCGAGGTCGCGGACGCTGGTGAAGCCGGCGGCCAGGGTTTTCTCGGCGTAACCCACCGAGCGGTAGGCGTAGTCCACCGGGTCGAGGCGGAAGCCCTCGGAATAGCTCTGCGGGCTGGACTGGCTGCTCATGTGCACGTGCAGGTCGGTGAAGCCGGGCAGGCAGGTGCGGTCGGACAGATCGAGGCGTCGGCCGGCTGCCTCCACGCCGGGCGTGCCCGGCCGGACCTCGGCGATGCGGCCGTCCCGAACCACCACGACATGGGCGCCCAGCACCTTGCCGGCGCGGGCATCGAACAGCCGCCCGCACTGGAGGACGGTATCGGGGGACTCGGCCGCGGTGGCGGACGGGGCGACGATGGCGGCCAGCAGGCAGGCGGCGAGGGCGGGACGGGCGCGCATGGTGGGTTCTCCCGGAGGTCGCCGGAGTGTGCCACGCGGGCGGCCCGTGGTGCGCTGCGGTAAGCTTGCCGGTCCGATTCCCCCGTGCCTTCCGCCGTGTCCGAGCCCGCCATCTACGATCCCAGCACCGTCGAATCCGCCGCCCAGTCGTTCTGGGCCGCCAACCGCGCCTTCGAGGTGAAGGAAGACGCCGGCAAGCCGAAGTACTACTGCCTGTCGATGCTGCCGTACCCGTCGGGCGCGCTGCATGTCGGCCACGTGCGCAACTACACCATCGGCGACGTGATCAGCCGCCATAAGCGGATGACCGGCCACAACGTGCTGCAGCCGATGGGCTGGGACGCGTTCGGCTTGCCGGCCGAGAACGCCGCGATCAAGAACAAGACCGCGCCGGCCAGGTGGACCTACGCCAACATCGAGCACATGCGCACGCAGCTGCAGTCGCTGGGCTACGCCATCGACTGGAGCCGCGAGTTCGCCACCTGCAAGCCGGACTACTACGTGCACGAGCAGCGCATGTTCGTGCGCCTGCTGAAGAAGGGCGTGGCCTACCGCAAGAATTCGGTGGTGAACTGGGACCCGGTGGACCAGACCGTGCTGGCCAACGAGCAGGTGATCGACGGCCGCGGCTGGCGCACCGGCGCGCTGGTGGAGAAGCGCGAGATCCCGCAGTGGTTCCTGCGCATCACCGACTACGCGCAGGAGCTGTTGGACGAACTGGACAAGCTGGAAGGCTGGCCGGACTCGGTCAAGACCATGCAGCGCAACTGGATCGGCCGCAGCCAGGGACTGGAGATCCAGTTCCCGGTCGATGGCGAGGAGGCGCCGCTGACGGTCTTCACCACCCGCCCGGACACGCTGATGGGCGTGACCTTCATCAGCATCGCCGGCGAGCATCCGCTGGCGCAGAAGGCCGCGCGCGCCAACCCCGAGCTGGCCGACTTCATCGCCGGCCTCAAGCAGGGCGGCGTGTCCGAGGCGGAACTGGAGACCCAGGAAAAGCGCGGCATGGCCACCGGCCAGTGGGCCCGACACCCGCTCACCGGCGAGGACATCCCGATCTACGTCGCCAACTTCGTGCTGATGGGCTACGGCACCGGCGCGGTGATGGCGGTGCCGGCGCACGATGCGCGCGACTGGGAGTTCGCCAAGGCCTACGGGCTGCCGGTCAAGCCGGTGATCGTCGATGCGGCGACCCGCGACGCGCTGGAGGAGATGTCCTCGCACCTGAAGGAACACGACGATCCGATGGCGGTGGCGCTCGGGGGCCATGCCCCGGTGGACGTGTACGAGATCGACGCGGCCGTGGCGATGGTGCGCGAGTACCTGCGCCGGATCGAGGAGGAGGGCGCGCACACCGAGCGCGGCTGGCTCATCAACTCCGGCGAGTTCAACGGCATGGACTTCGACGCCGCGTTCGAGGCGCTGGCGGTGAAGTTCGAGCTGGCCGGCACCGGCACCCGGCGGGTCAACTTCCGCCTCCGCGACTGGGGCGTCTCGCGCCAGCGTTACTGGGGCTGCCCGATCCCGGTGATCCATTGCACCGGCTGCGGCGTGGTGCCGGTGCCGGAGGACCAGCTGCCGGTGGTGTTGCCGGAGGACGTGGCCGACGCATTCGCTTCCGGCGACGTGCATTCGCCGATCAAGTCCGACCCCGAATGGCGCAAGACCACCTGTCCGCAGTGCGGCGGCGCGGCCGAGCGCGAGACCGACACCTTCGACACCTTCATGGAGTCGAGCTGGTACTACGCGCGCTACACCTCGCCGGGCGCGGCCGACATGGTGGACGAGCGCGCCAACTACTGGCTGCCGGTCGACCAGTACATCGGTGGCATCGAGCACGCGATCCTGCACCTGATGTATTTCCGCTTCTACCACAAGCTCCTGCGCGACGCCGGGCTGGTGCGCAGCGACGAGCCGGCCACGCGCCTGCTCACCCAGGGCATGGTCATCGCCGACACCTTCTTCCGCGAGCTGGACAACGGCGGCAAGGAATGGATCAACCCTGCGGATGTCGAGCTGCAGCGCGACGACAAGGGCCGCATCACCGGCGCCACGCTGGCCGCGGACGGCCAGCCGGTGAAGATCGGCGGCACCGAGAAGATGTCGAAGTCGAAGAACAACGGCGTCGACCCGCAGCTGCTGGTGGACCGCTACGGCGCCGACACCGTGCGCCTGTTCTCGATGTTCGCCGCGCCGCCGGACCTGTCGCTGGAATGGAGCGACGCCGGCGTGGAAGGCATGGCGCGCTTCCTGCGCCGGCTGTGGCGCGACGTGCACGCGCATGCCGCGCAGCCGGACCATCCGGCGGTCGATCCTGCCGCGCTGGACGCGCCGCAGAAGGCGCTGCGCCGGCAGGTGCACGAAGCCATCGCCAAGGTCGGCGACGACTACGCGCGCCGGCACGCCTTCAACACCGCCATCGCCGCGCTGATGGAGCTGATGAACGCGATCGGCAAGTTCAACGATCTGTCCGACCAGGGCCGAGCGGTGCGCCACGAGGCGTTCGAGGCCATCGTCCTGCTGCTGAACCCGATCACCCCGCACATCAGCCACGCCCTGTGGCAGGTGCTGGGCCATCCGGAAACGCTGCTGGAGGACGTGCCGTTCCCGCAGGCGGACCCCGCCGCGCTGGTGCGCGATGCGATCAAGCTGGCGGTGCAGGTCAACGGCAAGCTGCGTGGCACCATCGAGATCGCGGTTGACGCGCCGCGCGAGGCGATCGAAGCCGCCGCGCTGGCCGAACCCAACGTGGCCGCGTTCGTGGCCGGGCAGGCGCCGAAGAAGGTCATCGTGGTGCCGGGCAAGATCGTGAACATCGTTGTCTGATCGCGCTCGTCATCCCCGCGAAAGCGGGGATCCAGCCTTTGGTGGTTGCGTTCAAGTCAAAAGCCGGATTCCCGCTTTCGCGGGAATGACGGGTAAAAGCCTTGCCGTTTTCGCCTAGACTGCCCCCCATGAAATCCCGCCTCGCCATCCTTGCCCTGTCCGCCGCGCTGCTGTCCGGCTGCGGCTTCCACCTGCGCAACGCCCTCAACCTGCCGGCCGACCTGGGCCCGGTGCGGGTGCTGGCGGCCGATCGCTACAGCCCGCTGGGCGATCTGCTGGCCGAGGGCCTGCAGCGCGCAGGCGCGCAGGCGGCCCCCGCGGAGGCCAGCGAAGGGGTGGCCACCCTGCAGGTGATTTCCGAGCAGTGGGCGGACACGCCGATCAGCAACGACCAGTCCGGCCGCGCCCAGGAATACGCGCTGCGTTATGCGGTGGTGTTCAGCCTGCGCCGCGCCGACGGCAGCACCGCGGTGCCGCAGCAGGCGGTGGAGCTGTCGCGCGATTACCTGGCGCCGGCGGTGGACTCCATCGGCAAGGCCAGCGAGCGCGAGATGCTGGTGCGCGAGCTCCGGCGCGACATGGCGGCGGCGATCCTGCGCCGCGTCGACGCCGCCTCCAAGCCGGTCGCACCCTGACGCCGGCAGCTCGCATGGAACTGGGCGCCGACCGCCTTGCCGGGCAAGTGGCCAACGAGCCGCTGCGGCCCATCTACCTGGTTGCCGGCAGCGAACCGCTGCTGGTGCTGGAGGCTGCCGACGCCATTCGTGCCGCCGCGCGCGCGCAGGGCATCCCCGACCGCGAAGTGCACGACATGGACGGCCGCGATGCCGACTGGGGCGGGCTGGACGCGTCGATCAACGCGCCCAGCCTGTTCGCCAGCCGGCGGCTGGTGGAAGTGCGGCTGCCCACCGGCAAGCCCGGCGCGGAAGGGGCGAAGCTGATCTCCGGCTTCTGCGCCGCGCCGCCGCCGGACGTGGTGCTGCTGGTGGTTGCCGGCGAATGGTCGAAGTCGCACGCCGGCAAATGGAGCGAGGCCGTCGCCCGCGCCGGGCACCTCGCCGTCGCCTGGCCGGTGAAGCCGCACGAGCTGTCCGGCTGGATCGGCCAGCGCCTGCGCAGCCGCGGTATCAAGGCGACGCCCGACGCGGTGGCGCGGCTGGCGCAGCGGGTGGAAGGCAACCTGCTGGCGGCGGCGCAGGAAGTGGACAAGCTGGCGCTGCTGCTGCCGGGGCAGGCCGAGGCGCTGGACGTGGCGCGGATGGATGGGCTGGTTGCCGATTCCGCGCGCTTCGACGTGTTCCGGCTGGTGGATGCCGCGCTGAACGGGCAGCCGGCGCAGGTTTCGCGGGTCATTGCCGGCCTGAAGGCGGAAGGCGAGGCGATCCCCGCGCTGATGGGCATGGTGGTGAAGGAGCTGCACACCGTTGCCGCGCTTGCGCGCGCCCGCAACTTTGCGGCCGAGTGCAGGGCACAGCGCATCTGGCCGGCCAAGGAGGCCGTTTACAAGCGCGCGCTGGCCCGCCATCCGCCGGAGCGCTGGCAGCGGTTGCTGGTTGAGGCCGGCGGCGTGGACCGCATTTCGAAGGGCCGGGTGCGGCAGGGCCGCGAGTCACACGACGCCTGGCTGCAGCTGGAACGCCTGCTGCTGGCAGTTGCGGATCCCGGCGCGCTGCGCCTGCTGGCATCGTGAATTCCTCGCTGCGGGTCTTCTACGGCGGCAGCTTCGACCCGGTGCACAACGGGCACCTGGCCATCGCCCGCGCCGCCCGTGATGCGCTGCACGCCGAAGTGGCGCTGGTGCCGGCGCGCGATCCGCCGCACAAGGACGCCACCCATGCCGACGCCGACCAGCGCGCACAGCTGCTGGCGCTGGCGATCGAAGGCGAACCGGGGCTGCGGGTGGATCCGCGCGAGCTGCACCGGGCCGGCCCGTCCTACACCTTCGACACCTTGACCGAGCTGCGAGCAGAAGCCGGCCCCGGCGCGCCGCTGGTCTGGCTGGTCGGCGCCGATTCGGTGCTGCAGCTGCATACCTGGCACCGCTGGCGCGAACTGTTCGATCTCGCGCATATCGTCGCCGTGCAGCGGCCGGACGCGAGGCTGGACGCCGCGCGCCTGCGCGAGCAGGCGCCGCAGGTACTGGCCCAGATCAATGGCCGCTGGCTGCCGCCCGACGCGTTGGCGGAGGGGCCGGCGGGCGGTTTCGTCCTGCTGCCGCTGGCGCAGCTTCGGCCGGAGTCCTCCAGCGAGCTGCGCCGCCGCATCGCCGCCGGCGAACCGTGGCGGGAGTGGGTGCCGGCGGCCGTGGCCGCGCGTATCGACAGCCTTCATCTCTACCGCAACCCGGCCGTTATACTGCCCGCGTTTCCATCGAGCGATCGCCCTTGACCACCGCCGCCCAAGTCATCAAGACCAGCCTGCCCACCCCGCCGCCCTCCGTGGAGGCCCTGCTCAAGGCCGTGCACGACGGGCTGGAAGAGCTCAAGGCCAAGGACATCGTGGAGATCGACGTACGCGGCAAGAGCAGCGTCTGCGATTACATGGTGGTCGCCTCCGGCACCTCCACCCGCCACGTCAAGTCGGCGGCGGACGAAGTGGTGCGCTTCGCCAAGAAGCTCGACGTGATGCCGCTTGGCGTGGAAGGCGAGCGCGAGGCCGAATGGGTGCTGGTGGACTTGGGCGACGTGATCGTCCACGTGATGCTGCCGCGGGTGCGCGAGTTCTATGCGCTGGAGCGGCTGTGGTCGGTGGGCGACCAGCCGCCGGCAGCGGGTGGCGAAGACGAATAAGCCGCGTGCCGCCTCGGCGGTTGCGCCGGTGGCGGCCGACAGCGCCCTGCAGCAGCTGCAGGCTGGGGCCGGCTTGCGCGCCCCGGCAAGCCCGGCGCGCAAGCGCTTCGACAAGCTGGTGTCCGCGCTGCAACGGCAACGCGGCGAGCTGCATGCGTGGGCCAAGGCCCTGCCGCGCTGGCACCAACGCCATCAGTCGCAGCTGGCCCCGCTGCTGGCGCAGCAGCGCGAACTCGAGGTGGCGCTGGTGGAACTGCTGGACCACAGCGATGCGACCATCAAGCTGGCCAAGCGCGACCGCGCTTTCCTCTCGGAACTGATTTGCCGGCTGGCCGCGCCGCTGATCGAGGCCGGCCGCGCGGACCTCGAGCCGCTCTACCACCGCCACTGTCGGCAGGGCCTCGACGCCGACGCGGACGTGTCCGAATCGGATGCGATGTTCAAGCAGATGGTCGGCGCTGCGTTCGGCCTGTCGCCCGAAGAAGTGGAGGCGATGGAGTCGCCGGACGCCGCGTTCGAACAGGCGCAGGCGCGCTGGCACCAGCAGCAGGAGCATGCGCGCCAGCGCAAGGCGCGACGGCAGCAGCGCGAAGCCGCCAAACGGCAGGCCGACGAGCCGCCGCCGCTGCGCGAGCTCTACCGCAAGCTGGCGGCCAGCCTGCATCCGGATCGCGCCCGCGACGCCGCCGACAGCCAGCGCCGGACGGTGTTGATGCAGCGGCTCAACGCCGCCTACAAGGCCGGGGACCTGATCGGCCTGATTGAACTGCAGGTCGAGATCGGCCTGCTGGACGCCGCCGGGGTGGATGCACTCACCGATGCGCGCCTGCAGCAGTACAACCGCGAGTTGTCGCGGCAGTGCCAGGAGATCGCACGGGAACTGGCGCAGGTGGAGCACGGCTTCTGCGCGGACTACGGGCTGGACCCCGCGGCGCGGCCGAAGCCGCTGCAGCTGGACAAGCTGCTGGCGCGCTGCAAGCGCGAAGTCGAAGCCGATCTGGACGTGATGCGCAGCGACCTGCGCGACCTGCAGCAGCCGCAGTTGTTCAAGCGCTGGCTCAGGCAGCAGCGCCAGCTGTCGGAGATGGGGGCGGACTTCCTGTACGTCGCAGGCGATCCGCAGGGATGAAGGCGCGCCTGGTCGCCGTCGGCGAACGCGCGCCCGGCTGGGTGGCGCAGGGCTTCGCCGAATACCAGAAGCGGCTGTCGCACTGGCTGCCGCTGGAGCTGGTCGAGGTCGAGCCCGGCGTGCGCGGCAAGGGCCGGGATACCGCCAGGGCGATGAGCGACGAAGGCGCGCGCGTGCTGGCCGCGCTGCCGAAGAACGCGCACGTGGTCGCCCTCGACGGTCGCGGAAAAATGCATTCGTCCGAACAACTCGCCCGGCGTCTGGAACACTGGCGCGGGCAGGGCCGCGACCTCGCCTTCCTGATCGGTGGCCCCGAGGGCCACGCCGCCGAAGTCATTGCCCGTGCCGACGAACACTGGTCGCTGGGTCCGCTGACGCTGCCGCACATGCTGGTGCGGCTGGTGCTGGCCGAACAGCTCTACCGCGCCGCGGCGCTGCTGGCCAACCATCCCTACCACCGCGCCTGATCCCCGCGCGGGCAACAAAAAAACCCGCCGTCGCCGGCGGGTTTTTCGTGGATCAGGTGTTGCGGAAGATCAGACCTGCATCGCCTTGGCGACTTCGGCCAGGTAGTCTTCCTGCACCTTCTCGATGCCTTCGCCGACCACCAGACGCTGGAAGCCCAGCACGTCGGCGCCGGCGGCCTTGACCACGGCTTCGACGGTCTTGTCGCCGTCCAGCACGTAGGGCTGGCCGTACAGGGTGACCTCGTTGACGATCTTGTTGATCTTGCCGCTGATGATCTTCTCCAGGATCTCGGCGGGCTTGGCCTTGTCCTTCTCGCTCATCTTGGCCAGCTCGATCTCCTTTTCCTTCGCCACGAACTCGGCCGGGACGTCGGACGCCTTGTTGTGCGGCGGGTTCATGGCGGCAACGTGCATCGCCAGGCCGCGGGCCAGGTCGGCGTCGCCGCCGGCCAGCTCGACCAGCACGCCGATCTTGCCGCCGTGGACGTAGGCGGCGACGTTGTTGTTGCCGTCCACGCGCACCATGCGGCGCACCTGGATGTTCTCGCCCAGCTTGGCGATGGCGGCGGCGCGGGCTTCCTCGACGGTTTCGCCGGAGGCCAGCTTGGCGCTCTTCAGGGCTTCGACGTCGGCGGCGCCGGAGGCCAGCGCGGCAGCGGCGATGGCCTCGCACAGGGCGACGAAGCTGCCGTCCTTGGCCACGAAGTCGGTTTCGGAATTGATCTCGACCAGCACGGCCTTGCCGCCGTTGCCGGCGGCGGCCACGCGGCCCTCGGCGGTGACGCGGCTGGCCTTCTTGTCGGCCTTGGCCAGGCCTGACTTGCGCAGCCACTCGGCGGCGGCGTCGATGTCGCCATTGTTTTCGGTCAGTGCCTTCTTGCACTCCATCATGCCGGCGCCGGTGCGCTCGCGCAGATCCTTGACCAGGGAAGCGGTGATTTCAGCCATGGGGTTTACCTCCAGATGTTTGGAAACGTCATCCCCGCAGGGGCAGGGATCCAGCGGTTGGAACCGGCGGGCGCCGGAGGGGCTGGATTCCCGCATTCGCGGGAACGACGAGCAGATGCGACCCGCGGCCGCGCAGCAGGGCGCGGCCGCGGGTCGGGGCGATTACTCGCCCTTCTTGCCGTTGCGGCCGGCCGGCTTGGCTTCTTCGCCTTCGACGGCGGCGGCGAAGTCTTCCTCGCGCACGTTGGCGGCGTTCGGGGCGGCGGCCTTGCCTTCCAGCACCGCGTCGGCGGCGGCGCGGGCGTACAGCTGCACCGCACGGATGGCGTCGTCGTTGCCGGGGATGGCGTAGTCGACCAGGTTCGGGTCGTAGTTGGTGTCGACCACCGCGATCACCGGGATGCCGAGCTTCTTGGCTTCCTTGATGGCGATGTCTTCATGGCCGATGTCGATCACGAAGATCGCGTCCGGCAGGCGGTTCATTTCCTTGATGCCGCCCAGCGAGGCTTCCAGCTTGTCGCGCTCGCGGCGCAGGCCCATCACTTCGTGCTTGACCAGCTTCTGGAAGGTGCCGTCGGTTTCCGCGGCTTCCAGTTCCTTCAGGCGGGCGACCGACTTCTTGACGGTGGCGAAGTTGGTCAGGGTGCCGCCCAGCCAGCGCTGGTTCATGAACGGCATGCCGCAACGCTCGGCTTCTTCCTTGATCGCCTCGCGCGCGCTGCGCTTGGTGCCCAGGAACAGGATGGTGCCGCGCTTCTGCGCAACGCCGCTGATGAAGTTCATCGCGTCGTTGAACAGGGGGACGGTCTTTTCCAGGTTGATGATGTGGATCTTGCCGCGGGCACCGAAGATGTACGGCGCCATCTTGGGATTCCAGTAGCGGGTCTGGTGGCCGAAGTGGACGCCGGCTTCCAGCATCTGGCGCATGGTGATCTGGGGCATTTCTGAAACTCCGATGATGGAACCCGCGCCGGTTGGATGAGGGCGCTGCGCCGCGGCCGCATTGGCTGGCGCTGGATTCCGGGGTTGGGCCTCCCCGTCGTCACCGCTTCCGAACCCGCTTGCGCGGGCACCCCGGAGCGGGGATTGCCGACAGGTGTGGATTTGCCGGTGACGCCCGGCATGGCGGGTAAAGCCGCGGAATTATAGGCGAGACGGGGTATGCGGGCAAATCATGGCTGCGACCAGACCGCTGGCCGGGAGCGGCTTGTCCCTCAGTCGGGCCATCCCCGGCCCGATTCGCGCGCCGGGCATCCTGCCCGGCTCCGCGCTCGCCCCCGGCCAGCGGTCTGGTCGCAGGGAGGTGCTGGGGCGCGCTGGGGGAAGAGCCCGAGCGGGCCATGGATGGCCCGCGGCCGCGACATCAGTCGTGGATGACTGGATCGAGCGGCGGGCTCTTCCCCCAGCGCGCCCCAGCACCGGGCGATGATCCGCCAAACTGCGCTAACAGTCTCCCCGATGCGCGATAATCCGCAAATGACTATCAATCTGAAGACCCCGGCCGAGATCGAGAAAATGCGCGAGGCCGGCCGGCTGGCCGCCGAAGTGCTGCAGGTGGTCGCCCCGTTCGTGAAGCCGGGCGTCACCACCGAGGAACTCGACCGCATCTGCCACGACCACATCGTCAACGTGCAGGGCGCGATCCCGGCCAACATCGGCTACCGCGGCTACCCCAAGACCGTGTGCACTTCGGTCAACAACGTGATCTGCCACGGTATCCCCAGCGAGGCCAAGGTCCTGAAGGACGGCGACATCGTCAACATCGACGTGACCGTCATCAAGGACGGCTGGCATGGCGACACCAGCCGGATGTATTTCGTCGGCACGCCGTCGGTGATGGCCAGGCGGCTGGTGGACGTGACCCGCGAGGCGATGTTCCGCGGCATCCGCGCGGTCAAGCCGGGCGCGACGCTGGGCGACATCGGCCACGCGATCCAGAGCTATGCCGAGGCGCAGCGCTTCAGCGTGGTGCGCGACTACTGCGGCCACGGCATCGGCAAGGTGTACCACGACGATCCGCAGGTGCTGCACTACGGGCGCCCCGGGGAGGGACTGGTACTGGAGGAGGGCATGACCTTCACCATCGAGCCGATGATCAACGAAGGCGCCCGCCACACCCGGCTGCTGCCGGACGGCTGGACCGTGGTCACCAAGGATCGCAAGCTGTCGGCGCAGTGGGAGCACACCGTGGCGGTGACCCGCGACGGGGTGGAAATCCTGACCCGGCTGCCGGGCGACGACAACGACCTGTGAGCGCGCCGGCGGGCGGTGATCCTGCCTGGTCCGCCGCGGCGAAGGCCGCGCAGGCGCGCATCGACGCCCGCCTTGCGCGTCGCTTCGATGCGGGCCATCCCGCCGACCGCCTGATCGCCCTGCGCGCGCGCGCGGTCGATGCGCAGGTGTGCGCGGCGTGGCGGCGCTGCCTTCCCGAGGACGCGCCGTTGGCCCTGTTCGCGGTGGGCGGCTACGGCCGCGGCGAGCTGTTCCCGCAGTCCGACATCGACCTGCTGGTGCTGGCAGAGCCCGATGCGCAGCAGGCGTGGCAGGCGGCACTGGCGCGCTTCGTGGCATTGCTGTGGGACGCGGGCCTGGAGGCCAGCCACGCGGTGCGCTCGGCTGAGCAATGCACTGTCGCCGCCGGCGACGACCACAGCGTGCTCACCGCACTGATCGAAGCGCGCCCGCTGTGCGCCGCCGCCGCCACCGCGGAGGCGCTGCGCGAGGCCATCGCACCGGCGCGGGTGTGGCCACCGGAAGCCTTCTTCGAGGCCAAGTGCGAGGAGCAGCGCCGCCGCCACGCGCGCTTCGGCGACACTTCCGACAACCTCGAGCCCAATCTCAAGGATGGCCCCGGCGGCCTGCGCGACCTGCACCTGCTGGGCTGGCTGGCGCTGCGCAGCTTCGGCGTACACGCGCTGGACCGGCTGATCGAGCTGGGCCGGCTGGGCTGGGACGAGGCCGCTGCGTTGGAGCGCGAGCGTCGCGCGCTGTGCCGCTTGCGCTATGGCCTGCACCTGGTGGCGGGGCGGCGCGAGGAGCGCCTGCGCTTCGACTACCAGAAACTGCTGGCGGCGCGCCTGGGCTACGCCGACGATGCCGACTCGCTCGGCGTCGAAAAGATGATGCAGGACTTCTACCGCAGTGCGGCGGTGGTGCGGCGGATCGGCGACCGCCTCTTGCAGCGTTTCGAGGAGCATTTCGAAGGCGTGGCCGCACCGGAGCCGATCGATGCGGATTTCGAGCGCCGCGGCGGCTGGCTGGCGGCGCGCATGCCGGGTTGGCTGGCGCGCGACCCGGCCCATCTGTTCGCGCTGTTCGCCGCGTGGGCGGCCGATCCCGGCCTGCGCGGCCTGCATTCCCAGACCGCGCGCGAGCTGGCGCAGGAGTTGCCGCAGGTCCCCGCATACACCGATGCGACGCCGGCGCTGCGCGCGGCATTCCTGCAACTTCTGCGCGGCCCGCAGCCGGTCAGGACGCTCGAACGCATGGCCCGCTCCGGCGTGCTGGGGCGCTGGATCCCCGCCTTCCAGCGCGTGTCCGGGCGGATGCAGTTCGACCTGTTCCACGTGTTCACCGTCGACCAGCACACGCTGGCGGTGCTGCGCAACCTCGACCGCTTCGCCAGTGGCGAAGCCGACCCGCGCTTCTCCGTCGCGCACCACGTGTGGCCGTCGCTGCGCAAGCCGGAGCTGCTGCTGCTTGCGGGCCTGTTCCACGACATCGGCAAGGGGCGCGGCGGCGACCATTCCGAACTCGGCGCGGTGGACGCGCGCGCGTTCTGCGAGGCGCATGGTTTGTCCGAGGCCGACACCGCGCTGGTCGAATGGCTGGTGCGCAAGCACCTGCTGATGTCGGTGACCGCGCAGAAGCAGGACATCACCGATCCCGAGGTGATCCACCGCTTCGCCGCCGAGGCGGCCGACCGCCAGCGCCTCGACCATCTCTACCTGCTCACCTGCGCCGACATCGCGGGCACCTCGCCCAAGCTGTGGAACAGCTGGAAGGACCAGCTGTTGGCCGACCTGCACACGGCCACCCGCCTGGCGCTGCGGCGCGGGCTGGGCCAGCCGGTGGCGGCGGTCGAGCGGATCGCCGAGCACCGCGATGCGGCGCGCGCGCTGCTGCTGGCGGCGGGGCACGGCGAGGCCGACGTGGCGGCGATGTTCGCGCGCATGCCGGACGAGAATTTCCTGCGCAGCCGCCCGGAGCAAATCGCCTGGCAGGCTACGGCGCTGCACGGCACGGTGCCGCCGGCGCCGGTGGTGGCGGCACGCGCTATTCCCGGCCGCGACGGCCGCGACGGGCTTGACGTGCTGGTGCACATGCCCGATCGCGACGGCCTGTTCGCGGCCATCGTGATCACCCTCGACCGGTTGGGCATGAGCGTGCTGCAGGCGCGGGTGCTGGATGGGCCGGACGGCACCATCTTCGACACTTTCCACGTGCTGCCGGCGGAGCAGCGGCAGGCGCCGCAGCCCGCGCTGCTGGCGGCGGCGCTGGCGCGCGCGCTGGCCGGCGACCTTGACCGCATCTTGCCGGCGCGGCGCAGCCAGCCGCGCCACCTGCGCCACTTCCGCGTGGCCCCGCAGCTGGATTTCACCGACATGGCCGGCGGCACCCGCATCGGCCTGGTCTGCACCGACCGGCCCGGCCTGCTGGCCGACGTCGCGCGGGTGCTGCGCGAGCATCGCCTGCGCGTGCACGATGCGCGGATCGCCACTTTCGGCGCGCGCGCGGAAGACCTGCTGCTGGTCAGCGACGAACACAACCACCCCCTTGCGCCCGGCCGGCGCGACGCCCTGCGCGACGCGCTGCTGGCCGCCCTTGACGGAGAACAACGATGAACCCGGATCAGGACCTCCACGCCCTGCGTGCCACGCTGGAAGACGCCTGGGAGCGCCGCACGGAGTTGGGCGCCGATGACATCGCTGCGCGCGTGCGGCCTGCCGTGGATCGCGCCATCGCTGGCCTTGAAAGCGGCGAACTGCGCGTGGCCGAACCCGACGGCAACGGCGGCTGGCAGGTCAACCAGTGGCTGAAGAAGGCGGTGTTGCTGTACTTCCGCACGCAGGACATGGCGCTGGTCGATGCCGCGCCCGCGCCGTTCTGGGACAAGGTGCCGGCGCGCTTTGCCGGTTTCGATGAAGCCGCGTTCCGCCAACTCGGCGCGCGTGTGGTGCCGGGCGCGGTGGTGCGCGCGGGCAGCCACATCGGGCGCGACGTGGTGCTGATGCCGAGCTTCGTCAACATCGGCGCCTATGTCGGCGAGGGCACGATGGTGGATACCTGGGCCACGGTCGGCAGCTGCGCGCAGATCGGCAAGGGCTGCCACCTGTCCGGCGGCGTCGGCATCGGCGGCGTGCTGGAACCGCTGCAGGCCGGGCCGACCATCATCGAGGACCACTGCTTCATCGGTGCGCGTTCGGAAGTGGTGGAAGGCTTCGTGGTCGGCCACCACAGCGTGGTGGGCATGGGCGTGTTCCTCGGCCAGAGCACGCGCGTGTACAACCGCATGACCGGCGAGGTGAGCTACGGCAGCGTGCCGCCGTACAGCGTGGTGGTGTCCGGCTCGCTGCCCGCGGCCGACGGCAGCCATTCGCTGTACTGCGCGGTGATCGTCAAGCAGGTGGACGAGAAGACCCGCAGCAAGACCAGCGTCAACGAGTTGCTGCGCGGGTTGGCGGATTGATCACGCGGAATTGTCGCGAGGCTGGTCGGCGGGCGAATTCCGCGACACGCCGCAAGTACGTCCATGTAGGCTCATCGGCGGCATCCATGCCGCCGATGGTCGCGGAATTCGCCCGCCGACCAGCCCTTCTTGCGGATATGTGACTTTCGGCAGGGGTGCTCATCTGCCGGGCATGCGACACAGCTGCATCACCCTTGGGGAGACGCGTCATGAGGAAGAGACTGTCGATCACGCTGTTGGTCGCCGCACTGACCGCTGCATCGGCCAATTCCGCGCAGGATCTTTCGCGCTACGGCGATGACGGGCTGCGCGCCGAACTGGCGTCGATCGCAGATTCCGAGGTCGCGCTGCTGGTGCCGATGCGCGATGGCGTTGGCCTGTCCACCAACATCTGGCGGCCCAAGGGCGCCAAGGGCCCGCTGCCGACGATCCTGTGGAAGACGCCCTACAACGAGCACGTCCTGCGCGGTAGCACCGCGCGCTTCGCCGCCGAGGCTGTGCGCAACGGCTACGCCTTCATCGTGCAGAACGAGCGCGGCCGCTATTTCAGCCAGGGCAAGTACGAGATCCTCGGCTACCCGCAGACGGACGGCTACGACACCCTCAGCTGGATCGCCAAGCAGCCGTGGTCGAACGGCAAGGTCGGCACGCTGGGCTGCTCGTCGTCGGCGGAGTGGCAGCTGGCGCTGGCGGCGATGAACCATCCGGCGCATGCGGCGATGGTGCCGATGGCGGCCGGCGCCGGCATCGGCAAGGTCGGGCCGTTCTGGGAGCAGGGCAACTTCTACACAGGCGGCGTGCCGCGCACCCTGTTCGCGATCTGGATGTACGGCGTGGACAATCCCCTGCGCGCGCAGCTGCCGCAGGACCTGACCGGGCCGATGCGCGCGCGGATCGCGCGGTACAACGACCTCGATGCCGACAAGCCCGACGTCGAATGGAAGAAGCACATCTGGCATCTGCCGTACGCCAGCCTGCTCTCGTCGCTGGGCGAACCGCCGGCGACCTTCGAGTCGATGATCGCGCGCGGCCCCGGCGATGCCGAGTGGAAAAAGGGTGGCCTGTACGACGACTCGATGGGCTGGGGCGTGCCGGCGCTGTGGTTCAACAGCTGGTACGACGTGTCCATCGGCCCGAACATGGCGCTGTACAACCATGCGCGCAGCGTCAACTCGGATCGCGAGGCCAGCGCCAACCAGTACGTGGTGGTGGCGCCGAACCCGCACTGCCAGTTCGCGCGGCTGGGCAAGGACTACAAGGTGGGCGACCGCGAGATGGGCGACGCCAGTTTCCCGGTCAACCAGCAGATCTTCGGGTTCTTCGACCGCTGGTTGAAGAACCAGCCGAAGGCGTTCGCGGCCGACACGCCGCACGTGCGCTACTTCACCATGGGCGCCAACCGCTGGCAGTCCGACGCGCAGTGGCCGCCGAAGGCGGCGCAGCCGGTGCGCATGTACCTGCGCTCGGGCGGCAAGGCCAATTCGATGTACGGCGACGGTCTGCTGTCGTTCGAGGCCCCGCGCGCGGATGAGCCAAAGGACAGCTACCGCTACGACCCGGCCAACCCGGTGCAGACCATCGGCGGCGGCGACTGCTGCAACGGCGGCGTGGTCATCCCCGGCGCGTTCGACCAGCGCCAGATCGAGTCGCGCCATGACGTGCTGGTCTATACCAGCGAGCCGCTGGAGGCGCCGATGGAAGTGACCGGCTTCGTCGATGCGGTGCTGAAGGTGTCGTCCAGCGCCAAGGACACCGATTTCGCCGTGAAGCTGGTCGACGTGGCGCCCGACGGCACCGCCTGGATCATCGGCGACACCATCCTGCGCGCTCGCTACCGCGACAGCTACGTCAAGCCGGAGTTGATGCGGCCGGGCAATGTGTACACGCTCAAGCCCACGCCGATCACCACCTCGATCCAGTTCGGCAAGGGCCACCGCATCCGCGTCGAGATCACCAGCTCCAACTTCCCGAAGTTCGCCCGCAACCTCAATACCGGCGGGCCCAACGAAACCGAGCGCGAGGCGGTGGTGGCCGACAACGCGGTGCATCATTCGGCGGATAATGCGAGCTATATCGAACTGCCGGTGGTGAAACGCTGAGATGGCCGCGACGCTGTACGGACTGAAGAACTGCGACACCTGCAGGAAGGCGCTGAACTGGCTCAAGCGCTTCGGCATCGAACATGCGTTCGTCGATTACCGCGACGAGCGCCAATCGCCGGAAACCTTGCTGGGATGGAAGGACGCGGCGGGCGGCTGGGATGCGCTCGTCAACAAGTCGTCCACGACGTGGCGGCAGCTGCCGCCGAACCGCAAGGCGCCGGGCAGCGATGCCGAGTGGAAGCTGCTGCTGAAGGAGTACCCTCAGCTGATCCGGCGGCCTGTGGTGGTGCTGGACGACGGCACGGTATCGCAGGGCTTTTCCGACAATGGCTTCAAGAAGCTGTTCGGCGTTTGAACTTGACTCCCTCTCCCGAGGGGAGAGGGACTGGAATCATGAGCGACGTACTCCACCTCACCCGCGAACTGATCGCGCGGCCGTCGGTGACGCCGGACGATGCCGGTTGCCAGGCCTTGCTTGCAGACCGGCTGGCACGCGCCGGTTTCGCCATTGAACACCTGCGCTTCGGTGAGGTCGACAACCTCTGGGCTACCCACGGCCACGGTGGCCCGGTGCTGGCGCTGCTCGGCCATACCGACGTGGTGCCGCCCGGCCCACGCGAGGCCTGGGCCAGCGATCCGTTCGTGCCGGAAGTCCGCGAGGGTGTGCTGTACGGGCGCGGCGCGGCCGACATGAAGGGCAGCGTGGCCGCATTCGTGGTCGCGCTGGAACGCTTCGTCGCCGTGCATCCGGACCATCCTGGCACGGTGGCGCTGCTGCTGACCTCGGACGAGGAGGGCGATGCCATCGACGGCGTGCGCAAGGCCGCCGAGGTGTTCCGCGAGCGCGGCCAGCGCATCGACTGGTGCATCACCGGCGAACCGTCGTCGAAGGAAACGCTGGGCGACCTGCTGCGGGTCGGCCGCCGCGGCACGCTGTCGGCCACGCTCACCGTGCATGGCGTCCAGGGCCACGTCGCGTATCCGGAAAAAGCGCGCAATCCCATCCACCAGGCGCTGCCGGCGCTGGCGGCGTTGGCGGCGAAGCGTTGGGACGAGGGTTACGAGAGCTTCCCGCCGACCTCCCTGCAGATCAGCAACGTCCACGCGGGCACCGGCGCCAACAACGTCATCCCCGGCGAGCTGCAGGTGCTGTTCAACCTGCGCTACAACCCGCACTGGCGCGCGGAGCGGCTGGAGTCCGAATGCGAGGCGGTGCTGCGCGCGCACGGCCTCGAATACGCGCTCCACTGGCATCGCGGCGGTGAGCCGTTCCACACCCCGGAAGGCCCGCTGCGCGCTGCGGCGCGCGAAGTGCTGGCCGCGTTCACCGATGGCGCGCTGCCCGAGGAAAGCACCGGCGGCGGCACCTCCGACGCCCGCTTCATCGCGCCCCTGGGCGCGCAGTGCATCGAGATCGGCCCGGTCAACGCCAGCATCCACAAGGTCGACGAACACGTGCGGGTGGCCGACCTGGAGCGGTTGCCGGACCTGTACCTGGCGCTGATGGCGCGGCTGCTGGCGGATTGAGGGGGCGCTTGCGCGTTCCCGATCCGGCGTGCCATAGTCGGCCCATGCGCTTCTTCGCCGCCAACGCCAACAACCTCAACCGCAATAATCGCGGCACGAACCATCGTGCGCGGCTGCGGGCCCGCGCATAGGCGAAGCGACAGCAAGCCGGAATCACCCAAAGCCCGCATCGAAGGATGCGGGCTTTTTCGTTGTGCGGTTTTCATGCGGATCGCTCCGCAAGAGCCCGGCCATCCCTGGCCGGGGATCCACTTTCCCCCAACCAGGAAGCCCCACCATGTGCGCCATCTTCGGAATTTTCGGGCTGCAGCCCGGCGACGACCTCCAGGCCCTGCGGCGGCAGTCGCTGGAACGCTCGCAGCGCCAGCGCCACCGCGGGCCGGACTGGAGCGGCGTGTACATCGACGACGGCGGCGCGGGCTGCGGCGCCATCCTCGTGCACGAGCGGCTGGCCATCGTCGATCCGGCGGGCGGCTCGCAGCCGCTGCTGTCGGCGGACGGTCAGCTGGCGCTGGCGGTCAACGGCGAGATCTACAACCACGTGGCGCTGAAGCGCGAGCTGGCGCAGCCGTACGCGTTCCAGACCGAATCGGACTGCGAGGTCATCAACGCGCTCTACCGCGAGAGTGAGGCCGACGGGAGCGGACCGGCGGCGTTCCTCAACCGCCTCAACGGCATCTTCGCGTTCGCGCTGTGGGACCGCGCGAAGGGGCGGGCGATCATCGCCCGCGATCCGATCGGGGTGGTGCCGCTGTACTGGGGCCACGATGCCGAAGGCCGCCTGCGGGTGGCGTCGGAGATGAAATCGCTGGCCGACGACTGCGCCGATGTTGCGCAGTTCCCGCCGGGCCACTGGTACGACAGCGCGACCGGCGAATTGTCCAGGCACTACGAGCGCCCGTGGCGCGACCATGCCGCGGTGGAGGGCGTCGAGGTGCCGCTGGCCGAGCTGCGCGAAGCGTTCGAGGCCGCCGTGCACCGCCAGCTGATGACCGACGTGCCGTATGGCGTGCTGCTGTCGGGCGGGCTGGACTCCTCGCTGGTGGCGGCGGTGGCCGCGCGCTACGCCCGCCACCGGATCGAGGATGGCGACAGGTCCGAGGCATGGTGGCCGCGCCTGCACAGCTTCGCCATCGGCCTGAAGGGCTCGCCGGACCTTGCCGCGGCGAAGGTGGCGGCGGAGATGCTGGGCACGGTCCACCACGGTTTCGAATACACCTTCGAGGAAGGGCTGGATGCACTGCCGGAGGTGATCCGCCACATCGAAACCTACGACGTGACGACCATCCGTGCGTCCACGCCGATGTTCCTGCTGGCGCGTCGGATCAAGGCGATGGGCGTGAAGATGGTGCTCTCGGGCGAGGGCAGCGACGAGGTGTTCGGCGGCTATCTCTACTTCCACAAGGCGCCCGATGCGCGCGAGTTCCACGAGGAGCTGGTGCGCAAGCTCGATGCGCTCAGCAACTACGACTGCCTGCGCGCCAACAAGTCGATGATGGCCTGGGGCGTGGAGCCGCGGGTGCCGTTCCTGGACCGCGAGTTCCTCGACGTGGCGATGCGCATGGACGCGGCGCACAAGATGGTGCGCAAGGGCGACAGCGGCCCGCAGCGGATGGAGAAGGGCGTGCTGCGCGCGGCGTTCGAGGGCTACCTGCCGCCGGAAATCCTGTGGCGGCAGAAGGAGCAGTTCAGCGACGGCGTGGGCTACGGCTGGATCGACGGGCTGAAGGCGCACGCCGAGGCGCAGGTGTCCGACCGCGTGCTGGCCGCCGCCGACAAGCGCTTCCCGGTGAACCCGCCGCAGACCAAGGAGGCGTACTGGTACCGCCACATCTTCGAACAGTTCTATCCCAGCCGCGCCGCGGCGGAGACGGTACCGGGCGGAAAGTCCATCGCCTGCTCGTCGGCGGCGGCGATCGCCTGGGACGCGAGCTTCGCCGGCATGGCCGACCCGTCCGGCCGCGCGGTGGCGGGCGTCCACAACGACGCCATCGCGGCGGCAGGCTGAGTCAGTCCGCCTCCAGCCCGCGCACCTGGTTGCGGCCGCCGGCCTTGGCCAGGTACAGGTGGCGGTCGGCCTCGCCCAGCAGTTTGTGCAGGGTGGGGAACTCCGGCGAACGGCGGCTGGCGCCGATGCTGATGGTCATCCGCAGCGGCCGGCCGTCGATGTCGATTTCCATCGCTTCCACCGCCTGCCGCAGGCCCTCCAGGTGGCGCAGGCTGGCCTGCGCGTCGAGCCCGTCGATCAGCATGCAGAACTCCTCGCCGCCGAAGCGCCCGCAATAATCCTCCGGGCGGTTGTGGACGTGCAGGATGTCGGCCATCGCCCGCAGCGCGCGGTCGCCGGCCTCGTGGCCGTAGCTGTCGTTGATGTGCTTGAAGTGGTCGATGTCGATCATCGCCACGGTCACGTCGCCGCTGGGGCGGCGGGCGATGTGCTTCTCGCTCTGCTCCAGGAAGCTGCGGCGGTTGGGCAGGCCGGTGAGGAAGTCGCGGGTGGCAAGGTCCTGCAGGGTGCCGATCAGCTCCAGCTGGTCGATGTTCTGCGAGACCCGGCAGAAGAACTCCTCGCGCGAGAAGGGCTTGCGCAGGAAGTCGTTGGCGCCGTTCTTGAGGAAGCGCGGGATCAGCGAGGCGTCGGTGCTGCCGGACACGCCGATCACCGCCATCCGGTCGCGCGCGCGCAGCTGGCGCAGGCGCCGGGTCAGCTCGGTGCCGTCCATGCCCGGCATTTCCTGGTCGACGATGGCCAGGCGGATGTCGGGATCGGCCTCGATCATGCGCAGCGCCGATTGGCCGTCGGCGACGTGGGAAACGCGATAGCCCTGCAGCGACAGCAGCGAGGCGATGTAGGAGCGGGCAGACAGCGAGTCGTCCACCACCAGCGCGCTGATCCTGCGGTTACGCTCCAGCCGCTGCACCAGCCACACCAGGTAGTCGATGCTGTCCGGCGTGCTCTTCAGCACGTAGTCGATGATGTGCTGCTGCAGCGCGCGCTCGCGCAGCGCCTCGTCGTACACGCCGCTGACCACGATGGCGGGCATGCGCCGTTCCACGAAGAAATCGATGACCTGGTCGCGGTCGCCATCGGCCAGCACCAGTCCGGTCAGGGCGAGGAACCAGTCGGATTCGCGTTCCAGCAGTTCGCGCGCTTCCGCCAGGGTGGAGGCGACGCTGATCGGCAGCTGCACGCGCTGCTCGATCGCTTCGCGCAGCATCGACGTGTAGGCGCGTGAATTCTCCAGCAGCAGGATGCGCTGGGGCAGGGCGACGATGGGTTGGCGGGCGTTGGCCAAGGCGAATCCGGCCGGCATCGGTGGTTTCCTGAGTGTTGCGGGCGCGGGGGATGGCCTTGCGGACTTCGCGATTATGCAGCAGCCGCGCCGCGGAATCAGCGCAGCCTTCGACCGGGTCAGGCCGGCAGGCTGCGGCAACCGAGCGCGGCGAGAATGCCGTGCATGGCCGGCAGCTGCATCAGCCAGGGCGCCGCGATGGTGAGCAGGCCGGCACCGACCACCAGCACCCCGGCTGCACTGCGCAGCGCACCGCGTTGCAGGCGCTGGCCGATGCGTGCGCCGGCCCAGGTCAGCGACACCATCACCGGCAGCGTGCCCAGGCCGAATGCGGCCATGGTCAGCGCCCCGTGCAGCGCGCTGGCGGACAGCCAGGCGGCGGCGAGCAGGGTGGTGGACAGGCCGCAGGGCATCCAGCCCCACAGCATGCCGAGCAGGAACCGCTTGCCGGCGGTGTCGGCCGGCAGCAGGCGGCGCTGCAGCGGCGCCAGCGCCCGCCACAGGCGGTTGCCGGGCCCGCCCGAAAATCGCGGCAGACGGCCCTTGGCGTCGAGCATGCGCAGGCCGGCAATGACCAGCACGATGCCGACCAGCGCGCGCATTGCGATGCCCAGCTGCGGAATGCGGGCCACGCCCAGCAGGCCGCCGCCGAGCCCGCCCACCAGCGCACCGGCCAGCACGTAGCCGGTGACGCGGCCGAGGTTCGGCTGCAGCGCCGCGAACCAGCCGCGCGAGTGCACGGAGAAGCCGGTGGCGATGCCGCCGCACATGGCCACGCAGTGCGCGCCGCCGAGCAGGCCGGTCAGCAGCGCCGCGCCCAGGACCAGCAGGTCAACCGGCATCGCCGGAGGTCTCGTCCGCCGCGGCGGCAGCGTGCGCGGGCGCATCCGCCGGATCGTCGCGCAGGATGTCCAGCGCCGGCGTGTCCAGGTCTTCGAACTGGCCGTGCTTCACCGCCCAGGCGAACAACAGCGCGGCGGCGCCGATCATGACCAGGCTGATGGGGATCAGGAACAGCAGGATGTTCATCGCTTGGGAACCCTGGTGAGGCGCAGTGCGTTGGCGGTGACCGCCAGCGAGGACAGCGCCATGCCCAGCGCCGCCAGCCACGGCGTGACCATGCCGGCGGCGGCCAGCGGCAGCGCCAGCAGGTTGTAGCCGATCGCCCAGGCAAGATTCTGGCGGACGATGCGATGGGTGCGGCGGGCTATTTCGATTGCAGCCGGCACGTTGCCGAGCGAGGTGCCGGACAGCACCAGGTCGGCGGAGCGCTGCGCCAGCGCGGCGCCGTCTCCGATCGCCAGCGAGACGTCGGCGCCGGCCAGCACCGGCGCATCGTTGAGGCCGTCGCCGACCATCGCCACCACCCGGCCTTCGCGCTGCATGGCGCGCACCAGCGCCAGCTTGTCCTCCGGCGACTGACGGGCGTGCGGGTTTGCAATCCCCATCGCGCTGGCGAAGCGCGCCACCGGCGCGGCGGCGTCGCCGCTGGCCAGGTGCAGCACCAGGCCCTGCGCGCGCAGCCGCTGCAGCGCCTGCGCCGCGTCCGCGCGCTCGCGTTCGGCGAAGGCGAAGCGCGCGCGCGCGCCTGCGTGATTGCCCAGCCAGACCCCGCCGTCGTCCTCGCCGCCGGTGGCGAACGGCGCGGTGCCGATGCGCCAGCGGACGCCTTCGACGATGCCTTCCACGCCTTGGCCGGCGACCGCCCGCACGCCGCTGGCAGCGGGGGCGCCTTCCACCTGCGCGAAGGCCGCGGCCAGCGGATGGCTGCTGTCGCGCTCCAGCGCGGCGGCGACGCGCAGCGCCACATCGGCATCGATGCCGACGCAGGCCTCCACGCCTTGCAGGTGCGGCTTGCCGTCGCCCAGCGTGCCGGTCTTGTCGAACACGACGTCGGTGGCCTGCGCCAGCCGTTCCAGCGCATCCGGGCGCACCGACAGCACGCCGATCTTCGCCAGCGCACCGTGGGCGGCGGCCAGCGCGGCGGGCACCGCCAGCGACAGCGCGCAGGGGCAGCTGATCACCAGCAGCGCCAGCACCACCTCGAACGCGCGCGCCGGTTCATGCACGCGCCACCACGCATACACCGCCACCGCCGCCAGCAGCAGGCCGGCCACGAACCAGCCGGCGATGCGCTCGGTGCCCAGCGCCAGCGCCGGGCGGTGCGCCTGCGCGCTTTCCACCAGCCGCGCCAGCTCGGCCAGGCGGGTGCCGGTGCCGACCTGGGTCACGCGGATCCTGGCGGCGTGCTCGCGGCAGGCGGTGCCGGCATACACCGGATCGCCGGCATGCCGCGTCACCGGCACCGATTCGCCGGTCAGCAGCGATTCCTCGAAGTGCGCCTCGCCTTCCAGCAGCACGCCGTCGGCGGGCACCGGCTCGCCCACAGCGATCCGCACCACGTCGCCTGCCGCCAGCGCATCGACGGGTACCGACTCGCGGCTGCCGTCGGCCAGTTCGCGGATGGCGAACGCCGGCCGCGCCCGCGCCAGCGCATCCACCTGCGCGGACGCAATGCCGCGCGCGCGCTGCTCCAGCTGGCGCGCCACCAGCAGCAGGAACACGAACATCACCGCCGCGTCGTACCAGACGTGGACGCCGCCGCGCACGGTTTCCACGGTGCTCACCGCCCACGCCAGCAGGGTGGAGCCGGCGATCAGCACGTCCATGCCCAGCCGGCGCCCGCGCAGCTCGTTCCAAGCGCCGACGATGAACGGCCAGCCGGCCCAGAACACCACCGGCGTGGACACCATGAAGGTGATCCAGCGGAAAAAGTCGCGGGTGGGCAGCGGCATCTCGCCGCGGGTGTCGAGGTACAGCGCCTCGGCGAACATCATCGCCTGCATCGCGCCGATCCCGGCCAGACCGATCCGCAGCAGGTCGCGGTTGCGTTCGCGCCGCCGCGCCGCCTCACGCGCTTCGCCGGTGGCGAGGTAGGGCCGGTAGCCGAGCGCCGCCAGCCGCGCCAGCGGCTGCGAGAGCGCGGTGCGCGCCGGGTCCCAGGCGATCCGGATGCGCCCGGTGATGGCGTTGGCGCTGGATTCCAGCACGCCCGGCTCGCGCGCCAGCGCGCGGTCGATCAGCCAGGCGCAGGCGGCGCAGCGCATGCCGTCGGTGAGCACGGTGATCTCGCGGCCGCCGTCCACCTCGCGGGCGTGGCCCGCCAGCAGCTCCTCGCGATCCCAGGCGGCCAGCGCCGGGGCGTCGGCATCCACGCGTCCGCCCGGCGCGCTGCGCAGGCGGTAGTAGTCGTCCAGGTGCGCGTCCAGGATCCAGCGCGCGGCGGCGGCGCAGCCCGTGCAGCAGAAGTCGCGCGTGCCGCCATCGACGTCGGCGCGCACCGGCGGCTGCGGCAGCGGTTCGCCGCAGTGGTGGCAGACCCCGGCCATGGCGTTCACCGCGCTACGGCTGCCCGTCGTCCAGTGACGGCCGCAGCTGGGCCGCAAGCTGGCCCTTCGGCATCCGCCCGCGCAGGCGCCAGGCCTCGCCGGCGGCGGGTTCCAGCTGGATCAGCCAGTCGTGGTCGCCGGCCGGCGTGGCATCCGCGCGCCAGCCGGTTTCGGTGGCGGCCAGCGTCAGCGACAGGTCCTGCTCGGCGCGGGTGGGGTGGTGCAGGCGCAGCTTCAGCGCCGCGGTGCGGTCGAAATCGCCGCTCACCGGCAGGACTTCCACGAAGCCGTGCTCGGCATCGATGCGCACGATCGCGCCCAGCTTGCGCTGCGCTGCGGCGGCATCCGGCCCGAGATCGGTCTGCTGGGTCTGACCGGTGCGCTGCACCTCGTCCGGCACCGCGTCGATGCTGTCGCCGTTGCCGGCGACCTTGAGCAGCCAGATGCTGCCGGCGATGGCCGCGCCGACCAGTGCCACCATCAGCCAGACGATGGGCTGCCGCCACGGCGACGATTCGCGTTCCATTCGCTATCTCCTGGTGCCTGGCCGCAAGCCGCCACGGGAAATGCGGCGGCTCGCGACGATGAGGGTTACATGGGGCCGAAGAACGTGCTGTCAACGCGCGCCTTGGCGCTGCCGTCGTCGGCCTCGATCACGAAGGTCAATGCGTGGCGACCGCGCAGGGTGGCGGGCGCTGCCACCTCGACCGCCTGCGACACCACTTCGCCCGCCGGCACCCGCACGTCCAGCGGGGCGTCCGTGAGCGACAGCGATGCGGCGTCGGCCGATTCGATCCGCACCCGGTAGCTGCGATCGGTGTCGGTCTTGTTGACCAATTTCAGGGTGTAGCCGTTGGCGGTGCGGTCGCCCTGCTGCTGGTACAACGCGTTGCGGTCGCGCAGCACGTCGGCGATCAGCGGGCTGCGGTTGAACACGCCCCAGGTCCACGCCGCCACCAGCGCGGTGAGCAGGAAGCCATAGACGAAGATGCGCGGGCGCAGCACCCGCCCGGACTGGCCGTCCAGCGCATGCTGGGTGGTGTACCGGATCAGCCCGCGCGGCATCCCCATCTTGTCCATCACGTCGTCGCAGGCGTCGATGCAGGCGCCGCAGGCGATGCACTCGTATTGCAGGCCATTGCGGATGTCGATGCCGACCGGGCACACCTGCACGCACATGGTGCAGTCGATGCAGTCGCCCAGCTCCTCGGGCTGGAACTTGGGCAGCGGCGCGGCCTCCACGGCCACGTCCTCCAGCATCACCGTGCCGCCGGCGTGCAGCCGCGACGCCGCCGCGCTGGGGTGGCGGCTGGCGCGGAACACGTAGTCGTAGGCCGTGCGCAGGTCGAGCAGGCCGCGCGCGCGCTGCAGCACGCTGGCGAGGCCCTTCTTGCGCGGCCCGCGCGGCTCGCCGCGCATCGGATCGTAGGCGATGATCAGGGTGTCGCGGTCGAACATCGCGCTCTGGAAGCGCGCGTACGGGCACATGTACTTGCACACCTGCTCGCGCAGGATGCCGGCATTGCCCCAGGTTGCCAGAGAGTAGAACAGCACCCAGAACACCTCCCAGCCGTTCCAGTCGAACGGCACCAGCCGCGCGCCCAGGCTGGCGATGGGGGTGAAGAAGCCGACGAAGGTGAACCCGGTCCACAGCGCGAAGACCAGCCACAGGAAATGCTTGCTGCCCTTGCGCAGGAACTTCTCGCGGTTCCACGGGCCGGCATCCAGCTTCATCCGCTTCGCGCGGTCGCCTTCGGTCCAGCGCTCCATCCACAGGAAGCACTCGGTCCACACCGTCTGCGGGCAGGCGTACCCGCACCACAGGCGACCGGCCAGAGCGGTGGTGAAGAACAGGGTGAACGCCAGGATCATCAGCAGCAGCGCCAGCAGGCTGAAGTCCTGCGGCCAGAAGGTCAGCCCGAACACGTGGAACTTGCGCGCCGGCAGGTCGAACAGCACGGCCTGGCGGCCGTCCCACTCCAGCCACGGGAACAGGTAGTACATGCCCAGCAGCCAGAACACCGCCGCCTTGCGCAGTCGGTCGAAACGCCCCGACACGTCGCGCGGATAGACCTTCCGCTCGCTCACATAGACGGAATCGCCGCCGGAATCCAGCAGGTCGATGTCGATGCGTTTGCTCACTGCACTGTTACCTGGTGCTGGGTCCGTTGAAGCGGCTGGAAGGCCGCAGCAGGATCCAGGTGAAAAGGCTGGACGACGCCGTCGCCAGCCAGAAAGTGAAGAAGCCGATGGTGTAGCCCAGCCCGCGGGTGATGGCGAGGTGCGGGAAGGTCAGGTCGCGCAGCTCCAGCGGATCGATGAAGGCGAAGAACACCATCGTCGCCACCCCGGCCGCGAAGAAGCTGGGCCACAGGATTGCCCCGATCCGCTGCGCCATGGGGCGCGGCGGATGGTCGAAGTCCGGGGTGGTGAACTGGGTCATTGCTGGGCCTGGGCGCCTGGCTTGGCCTGGTGGGAGAGCGACCAGACATAGGCCGCGACCAGGCGGGAACGGGTATCGCCCAGTACTTTACCCCAAGCCGGCATGACGCCATGGCGGCCCTGGCCGATGGTGATCCGCAGCGAGTCGCGGCCGTCGCCGTACAGCCAGTAGCCGTCGGTCAGGTCGGGTGCGCCGATCTTCGCATCGCCCTTGCCGTCCTTGCCGTGGCAGGCCACGCAGACGCCCTCGTACAGGGTCTTGCCGCGCGCCGCCGCATAGTCGTTGCGGTTGCCGCCGTTCGGTTCGCCAAGCTGGTGCACGTAGGCGATCACGTAGTCCACCGCGTCCGGGCCGCCCATGCCTTCCAGCACCTTGCCCCACGGCGGCATCACGCCCTCGCGACCTTCCGCCACCGAATGCAGGATCTGCTCGGGCGCGCCGCCCCAGTGCCAGATGTCGTCGGTCAGGTCCGGATAACCCACCGCACCCTTCGCGGACGAGCCGTGGCAGGTGGCGCAGGTGTTGGCGAAGATCGAGCGCCCGAGCTTGAGCGCCTGCGGGTCGCGCGCCAGCGCGTCGATGGCCTGGCCCTTGTACGGGGCGAAGGTCTTTTCCAGCCGCGCGTTGGCGACCGCGGCCTGGCGGTCGTGTTCGCCCTGCGAGCTCCACTTGCCGAAGCCCTGGTAGGTGCCGAAACCGCCGTACCAGAACAGGTAGCCGAAGCCGAACACGATGGCGATGTAGAAGCCGTTGATCCACCAGCGCGGCATCGGCTTGTTGTATTCGGTGATGTCGCCGTCCCAGTAGTGGCTGGTGTCCTCCGGCTTGGGATCGCCGGGGCGGCGCTTGGCGGTCCACCACAGCAGCCAGGTGATGCCGAGCAGGTTGAACAGCACCAGCGCGATGACATACCAGTTCCATGCGGTGGTCATGCGTTCGTCCTCACGTTGTTGTCGGCGATGGCTTCGCCGGCGGGCACGTCATCGTCCACCGCCAGTCGCGCGGTGGCTTCGAAGCCGCTGCGCAGGCGCGGTTGCCAGGCCCAGACCCACAGGCCGACGAACAGCAGCAGCAGCAGCGTGGTCACGATTCCGGAAATCATCTGCTCAGTTCCCCCGCGGTGCGTGCTTGCCCAGGCCCTGCAGATAGGCCACCAGCGCATCCAGTTCGGTCTTGCCGTCGACGGCCGCGGGCGCGCCCGCGATGTCGGCGTCGGAGTAGGGGTCGCCCAAGCGCTTGAGTGCGCGCATGTGCGACTGCACGCTGCCGCCATCCAGCTGGTTCTTCTCCAGCCAGGGGAAGGCGGGCATGTTCGATTCCGGCACCACGTCGCGCGGATTGATCATGTGCACGCGGTGCCAGTCGTCGGAATAGCGGCCGCCGACGCGGGCCAGGTCCGGCCCGGTGCGCTTGCTGCCCCACTGGAACGGCCGGTCGTAGACCGATTCGCCGGCCAGCGAGTAGTGGCCGTAGCGTTCGGTCTCGAAGCGCAGCGTGCGCACCATCTGCGAGTGGCAGTTGTAGCAGCCCTCGCGGATGTACACGTCGCGGCCGGCGAGTTCCAGCGCCGGGTACGGCTTGACGCCCGGCAGCGGCTTGATCGCCTCGGCCTGGAACATCAGCGGGACGATCTCGGCCAGGCCGCCGATGGAGACGGCGACGGCCACCAGCACGGCCAGCAGGCCGACGTTCTTCTCGAGTTTCTCGTGTGCGATTCCCATGTCTCGTCCTCAGGCCTTCGCTTCGGCGACGTCGGGCGCCAGGACCGGATGCTCGGCCACGCCGCGCGCCATCTTCCAGGTCTTCCACATGTGCCAGCCCATCAGGCACATGCCGGCCAGAATCAGCAGGCCGCCCAGCAGGCGCCCCAGGTAGTAGGGGTAGGTGGCGACCAGCGATTCGACGAAGCTGTAGGTCAGCGTGCCGTCGGCGTTGGTGGCGCGCCACATCAGGCCCTGGGTGATGCCGGCGATCCACATCGAGACGATGTAGAACACGACTCCTATCGTGTGCATCCAGAAGTGCGTGTCGATCAGCTTGGTCGAGTACATCCCCGGCAGGCCCAGCAGGCGCGGATAGAGCGCGTACAGCGAGCCGATCGAGATCATCGCCACCCAGCCCAGGGTGCCGGCGTGCACGTGGCCCACGGTCCAGTCGGTGTAGTGCGACAGCGAGTTGACCGTCTTGATCGACAGCATCGGGCCTTCGAAGGTGGCGATCATGTAGAAGCTGATCGCCACGATCAGGAACTTCAGGATCGGGTCGGTGCGCAGCTTGTGCCACACGCCGGACAGCGTGAGGATGCCGTTCATCGCGCCGCCCCAGCTGGGCGCCAGCAGGATCACCGAGAACACCATGCCCACCGACTGCGCCCAGTCGGGCAGGGCGGTGTAGTGCAGGTGGTGCGGGCCGGCCCACATGTAGATGGAGATCAGCGCCCAGAAGTGGACGATGGACAGGCGGTAGGAGTAGATCGGGCGCTGCGCCTGCTTCGGCACGAAGTAGTACATCATCGCCAGGTAGCCGACGGTGAGCAGGAACGCCACGCCGTTGTGGCCGTACCACCACTGCGCCATCGCGTCGACCGCGCCGCTGTAGACCGAGTAGGACTTCCACAGCCCGGCCGGCATCACGATGTTGTTGACGATGTGCAGCAGCGCCACCGCGATCACGTAGGCGCCGTAGAACCAGTTGGCGACGTAGATGTGCTTGACCCGGCGCTTGACCATCGTGCCGAAGAACAGCCAGCCGTAGGCCACCCAGACCACCGCGATCAGCAGGTCCAGCGGCCACTCCAGCTCGGCGTATTCCTTGCTCTGGGTGATGCCCAGCGGCAGGGTGATGACCGCGCCGAGCATCGCCGCCTGCCAGCCCCAGAACACGAAGCTGGCCAGCCTGTCGGAGATCAGCCGCACGTGGCAGGTGCGCTGCACCACGTACAGCGACGTGGCGAACAGCACCGAGCCGCCGAATGCGAAGATCATGCCGTTGGTGTGCAGCGGCCTGATCCGGCTGTAGGTCAGCCAGGGGATGTCGAAGTTGAGGGCCGGCCAGTACAGCTGGGCGGCGCAAAGGACGCCGACGGCCATGCCGACGATGCCCCAGAACACGGTCGCGACCGCGAACTGGTGCACCACCTTGTCGTTGTAGGTGCCGCTGATGGCTTGCATGCGGGTCTCCGGAGTGAACATGAAACATGCTAGACAAGCCTCGCGCCGCGGGGCTTGACGTAGGTCAAATTGACAGGGTCTATCGCAGTCGTGGCGGGCGCCGGGGAGGCCGGGCAACGGGCGGCGGGATCGGCGATAATTGTAGCCCCAGCCATCCCGATTTGCAGGCAATCGCAACGCCATGAGCAATCCCATCCCGCTGGACCTGGCACGGCTGCGTCGCACCTGCGCAGAGTGCTCGCTGCAGATGCTGTGCCTGCCGGCCGGTGTCGATGCGGAGGACCTTGGTCGACTGGACACCGTGGTGCAGCGGCGCAAACCGCTGGCCAAGGGGGAAAGCCTGTACCGGGCGGGCGATGCGCTGCGGGCGGTGTTCGTGGCCAGCGAGGGCAGTTTCAAGACCGTGGTGGTGAACCCGGCCGGCGAAGAGCACGTGCTCGGCTTCCACCTGCCGGGCGAGCTGTTCGGGCTGGACGCCATCGGCAGCGGCCAGCACCGCTGCGAAGCGGTGGCGCTCAGCGATGCGCGGGTGTGCGAGCTGCCGTTCTCGCAGCTGGCGACGATCGCCACCAGGCTGCCCAGCCTGCAGCAGCAGCTGCTGCGGGTGATTGGCCAGAGCGCGGACCGCGACCATGACCACGTCGACGTGCTGTCGCGGCGCCAGGCCAGCGAGCGCATCGCCCTGTTCGTGCACGGCCTGAGCGAGCGCTACCGGCGCATCGGCCGCCCGGCCGACGATTTCCAGCTGCCGATGAGCCGCGACGAGATCGCGCGCTACCTGGGGCTGGTGCTGGAGACCGTCAGCCGCGGCTTCAGCCGGCTGCACGAGGACGGCGTGATCGAGGTGCGCGGCAGGCGGGTGCGCATTCTCGACGAAACCGCGCTGTGCCTGGCCGCCAACGGCGGCAGCGACGGGCTGACCCCGCAGCCGCGCAAGCGCGACCGCGCCTGACCGGCTGGCGCGCCTCCGTGCCGGGCTTGCCCGGCGGCGGGGGTTCCGCGAAGCTGCCCGGATGATAGTGGATCTTGACATCCTGCGCGGGCTGGCGGTCGCCCTTGGGCTGGGCCTGCTGGTGGGCGTGGAGCGCGAGCGGCGTAGCGACGACGGCGTGGCCGGCGTGCGCACCTTCGCTTTGATCGGGCTGGCGGGCGCGATCGCCGAGCGCATCGGCGGCATCGGCATCGCGCTGGGCGGCGCCTTCGTGGTGCTGGCGGCGTTGGCCGGCTACCGCACCAGTCGCGGCCGCGACCCCGGCCTGACCACCGAGACCGCGATGCTGGTGGTGTTCCTGCTGGGCGTGCTGGCGATGCGCGAGCTTGCGCTGGCTGCGGGCCTCGGCGTGGCGGTGACCTTGCTGCTGGCGATGAAGACGCGCGCGCATCATTTCGTGCACCAGGTGCTGACCGACCAGGAGCTGCACGATGCGCTGCTGCTGGCGGCGGCAGCCACCGTGGTGCTGCCGCTGCTGCCCGATCGCGCCATCGACCCCTGGGGCGTGGCCAATCCGCGCAAGCTGTGGCTGCTGGCGGTGATCGTGATGGCGATCAGCGCGCTGGGGCACGTGGCCAAGCGGGCCTATGGCGCCCGTACCGGGCTGATGCTGGCGGGCTTTGCCGGCGGGTTCGCCTCCAGCGCTGCCACCATCGCCAGCATGGGCGCGCGGGCCCGGCGCGAACCAGCGCTGGCCAGCGCCTGCGCAGGCGCTGGGATGATTTCCAACATCAGCACGGTGGTGCAGCTGGGCGTGGTGGTGGGGCTGATGTCGCCACCGCTGCTTGCGCGACTGTGGCCGGCGCTGCTGGCATCGGGGGTGGCGGTGACCGCCTTCGCGCTGGTCGCGGCGCGCGCCGCGCGCGACGTGCCGGCGGACCTCGAGGCGCCGGAAGGTCGCGCCTTCGAACCCAAGCAGGCGCTGCTGTTCGTGGCGCTGCTGGCCACGGTGATGCTGGTTTCGGCGTGGCTGCAGGCGTGGCTGGGCGAGGTCGCGCTGGACGCGGTGATGGCGGTGTCGGGCCTGGCCGACGCGCACGCGGTGGCGGCATCGGCGGCGCAGCTGGTGGCGACGGGGCGGATCGAAGCGGAGGTGGCGCTGACCGGCATCGCGCTGGGCTTGAGCACCAATTCGGCCACCAAGGTCGGCCTGGCCTGGGCCAGCGGCGGACGCGCCTACGCGCTGCGGCTGCTTCCCGGCATCGTCGCCATGCTCCTGGCCTTCGTGTTGACGCTGCGATTGCTGTAGGAGGGGCTTCAGCCTCGCTCCACCACGCCCTTTGTAGGAGTGCACCGCAGGGGCGCGATGCCCCTAGCGTGATCTGCGGAAAACGGTCGCGCCCTTTCAGTGCCCGCCTGCGGCAAGGGTGTGGAGCAGCGCGAGCCGTGTTTTCAGCCGCCCACCGCCTTGCGCACGGCGGCGACGAAGTCCGGGTCCGGCTGGCTGCCGATCTTCTCGGTGCGGGCGAGGATGCGGCCGTTGGCGTCGACCAGGATCAGCATGCTGCTGTGGTTGAACTCGCCGTCGGCCAGCTGGCGGTAGCGGATGCCGAGCACCGCGGCCACCGAACGCACGTCGTCCGCGGGCGGCGTCGCCAGCGTCCAGCGGCCGAGATCGAGCTTGCGCTGGTCGACCACCTTCTTCAGCGCGGCCGGAGTGTCGCGGGCCGGGTCCATGCTGACCAGCAGCACGCCCAGGCGCTTCTGCTGGGCGGGGGTGAGCTGGCGCTCGACCGCCTTGCCGGATTCGATGATCAGCGGGCAGATGTACTGGCAGGAGGTGTAGAACATCGACACCAGCCGCGGCTTGCCGCGCAGGGTGCGCCAGTCGCGGGTCTGGCCCTGGCTGTCGGTGAGCGGCAGCGGCAGCTGGTAGATCGAATCGCCCGGCAGCGCCGGCGCGGGCTGGGCGGCGCCGGCCAGGCTGGCGAAGCCGAGCAGCACGGTGGCGGCGAGGCCGCGCAGCAGGTGTTTCATCGGGTGCATCGTCATGGTGCGCTCCTCGCGCAGCGGAATCCCATGTTGGCGGTGGCGTCGCGGCCTTCCAGCGAAGACAGCATCGCGACCCGCATCATCACCGCGTAGTTCTCGCGGTCGTCCATCGACAGTGCGCCGGCGCCGCAGAACTTGCCCTTGTCGGGGTCGCCCTGGGTGCGGTTGTCGCTGTCGACCATCAGTGAGGAAGCGTCCTCGGTCCATTCCCAGACCAGGCCGTGCAGGTCGTGCACGCCGTAGGCATTGGCCGCCTGCATGCCCACCCTGGGCAGGGCGTCCCGCGAGGAGCGCGAGTACCAGCCCAGGATGCGTTCGCGCCAGGCAGGATCCTGACGGGCGTCGCGGTGGGTTTCATCCGCGGCGGCGGCGTACTCCCATTCGTTCCAGGTGGGCAGGCGCGCGCCCAGCCAGCTGCAGTAGGCGTCGGCCGCGAACCAGCTGACCCACACCACCGGGCGATCCGGCAGTGCGTTCGGGCCGAGCTTGTCGGGCCCGGCCCAGTGGGAGAGATAGCGCGATTCGGCGAACACGCTCGAGACCCGGTCGCGACGCCATTCCGGGTGGCGCTTGAGGAAGGCAAGGAAGTCGGCGTTGGTCACCGGCTTGCGCATCAGCGCGAATGGCTTGATGCGCACGCCGTTCTTGGCATCCTCGTAGCGCAACACCGACTTGAACTGACCGCCCGGCAGCCCGGCATAGCGCCCTGCCACCACGCCGGCCGCGAGGCCGGCGAGGGGCAGGACCACCAGGCCCAGGGCGAGAAGCGGGGCGGTCAGCGCCTTGCGCATGGCTCAGTGACCTTCCGAGGCGTTGGCCGGCTTGGCGGCGCGGGCGGCGGCGGCATCGGCCTTGCTGATCTGGCCACCCGGGTTGCCCCAGCTGTTCAGCACATAGGTCGAGATGTTGGCCACTTCGTCGTCGGTCAGCTGGCTCATCGGCGGCATGTTGGAGTTGTAGTCCTTGCCGTTGACCTTCACCGGGCCGACCAAGCCGTGCAGGATGATCTCCGGCAGGCGCTTCGGATTGGCCTTGATGTAGTCCGAGTTGGCCAGCGGCGGGAACACGCCCTCCATGCCCTTGCCGTCGGTGCCGTGGCAGGTGGAGCAGGTGCCGGCGAACACCACCTTGCCGGCCGCGATCTGCTCTTCCTTGGTCAGCGTGCCGGCCTTGGCGGAGGCAGCGGCCACCGATACCGGTGCGCGGCTGGTGCCGGCGACCTGGTCGCCCAGGTAGACCGCGTCCACTTCCTTGCCGGAGTAGATGTCCTTGCGCTCCTTGCCTTCGGCCTGGAGGATCGCCAGCGCGCCCTTGTTGAAGGCGCGGAAGATGCTGTGGTCGACCAGCACGTAGCTGCCAGGCACTTCCATGTGGAAGTCCATCATCGCCGCGCCGCCGGCCGGGATCAGCGTGGTCTGCACGTTCTCCTGGAAGCGGGTGCCGCCCTCGTACCAGACCTTGTCGAAGATCTCGCCGATGACGTGGAAGCTGGACACCAGGTTGGGGCCGCCGTTGCCGACGTACAGGCGCACCTTCTCGCCGGTCTTGGCCTTGAGCGCCTTGTCGCCGGTCATCGAGCCTTCCATGCCGTTGAACAGCACGTAGGTCGGGTTCTCGTCGATCGCCCGCTCCATGTTGAAGCCCTGGTGACCCTTCTCGCGGTACTTGCCGGTGGTGTAGAAGTCGCCCTGCATCACGTAGTACTCGCGGTCGACCGGCGGCAGGCCTTCCGGCGGCTCGACCAGGATCAGGCCATACATGCCGTTGGCGATATGCATGCCCACCGGCGCGGTGGCGCAGTGGTAAACGTACAGGCCGGCGTTGAGCGCCTTGAAGCTGAAGCGGCTGACGTGGCCGGGCGCGGTGAAGCTGGCGGCGGCGCCGCCGCCGGGGCCGGTGACGCCGTGCAGGTCGATGTTGTGCGGCATCTTGCTGTCCGGCATGTTGCGCAGGTGGAACTCCACCGTGTCGCCCTGGCGCACGCGGATGAAGCTGCCCGGCACGGTGCCGCCGAAGGTCCAGAACGTGTAGGTCACGCCTTCGGAAATCTCCATGTCCTTCTCGACCACGTCGAGCGAGACGATCACCTTGGCCGGCTGGCTGCGGCCGGTCGCCGGCGGCACCAGCGGCGGCGAGGTGAGCACGGCCTGGATCGGCTCGCCCACCGGCGGGCCGAAGTCGCCCTTGGCGGAACCACCGGTGTCTTCCTTGTGGACGGCGCCGTTGGGCGACGGGTTCGGCTGCTCGATGCGGCAGGCGGACAGGCCCAGAGTGGCCGCGACGGCCAAGGCCAGGGTGGCATACCGGACTGCGGGTTTCATCGTGTGGTTCCCTTTTGGAGTGATGTGTCGTTGTTGGCGGCAAGCATCGTTCGTCGGCGGGGTTTTGCATGTTGATCCAGGTCAAAACCGGCAGGCCGCCGCGCGTCGGCAACGCTGCCGCTTGACCTGCATCAACATGCGGGCGCTGCGAAGCGCAGAACCTTGCGCCACGCATCCAATTCCGGCATCCCCGATGGCGAACCATACACGAGTGATTTCCATTCTTGTCATCACATTGGCCGCGGGCTTCCCGCTGCATGCAGCCGAGCCACCGAAGGCCGCACTGGAGTGGGATCTGCGCCTGCGCCACGAGCAGGTTGACGACGCCGGTTTCGGCCGCGACGCCGCTGCGACCACTGCACGCCTGCGTGCCGGCCTGCGGTTGGCGCCGGCGGCTGGCTGGACCGTCCTTCTCGAGGGCGAAGGCGTGGCCGGTGCCGGCAACTACAACAGTGGCGCCAACGGCAAGAGCGCATTCCCGACCGTGCTGGATCCGACCGGTGCCGAACTCAACCAGGCCTGGGTCGGCTGGAAGGGCGCGCAGGGCGGCGTTACCGTCGGCCGCCAGCGCGTCGCGCTGGACAACCAGCGCTGGGTGGGCGCGGTGGGCTGGCGGCAGAACGAACAGACCTTCGACGCGCTGGGCGCGCAGTGGAAGCCGCGCGTCGACCTGGGCGTGCAGTACTACTGGCTGGACCGGGTGCATCGGGTGGCTGGCGACAAGGCGATCAACCGGCTGGCGCGCGAGCGCGATCTCGACAGCCATCTGCTGAATCTCGCGTGGAAGCACGGCGCGCAGCAGCTGGCCGGTTATGCCTACCTGCACGACGACCGCGACGTCGCCTCCGCTTCCACCGCTACCTATGGCTTGCGTTGGACCGGTGCCGCCGGGCAGGGCGGACAGGGCTTCGGCTGGACTGCGGAATACGCGCGGCAGACGGATCATGCGCGCAATCCGGCCGATTTCGGCCTCGACTACTGGTTGTTGGAGCCCAGCTGGACCCGGGGCCGGACTACGCTGCGCGCCGGCTGGGAGCGTCTCGGCGGCAATGGCGCGGTCGCCGTGCAGTCGCCGCTGGCCACGCTGCATGCCTTCAACGGCTGGGACGACCAGTTCGGCACCACTCCGGCGAAGGGTCTGGAAGATCGCTACCTCGGCGCCGGCGGCAAGTTCGGCCGCGGCCGTCTCGACGGCAGGCTGGCCTGGGCGCTGGCCTGGCACGACTACCGCGCCGATGTCGGCGGCCTGCGCTACGGCAGCGAGTGGGATGCATCGCTGGGCTTCCCGCTGCCGGGCGGCCTGAGCGGGATGGTGAAGCTGGCCGACTACCGCGCCGACGGCTTCTCGCGCAACAACCGCAAGCTCTGGCTGCAGGTGGAGTGGCGCGGCTCGCGGAAGTTGGCGCCATGAAGAAGCTGGATTTGCGTGCGCTGCCGGCGCCGGAGCCGCTGCTGCAGGCATTGGCCGCTGCCGATGCCCTGCAGCCGGGGCAGGCGCTGGAAGTGCTGACGCCGCTGCTGCCGGCGCCACTGCTGGAAGCGCTGGAAGCGCGCGGCCTGCACTGGCGCAGCGAACCCTGCTTGGACCACGGCACCTGGGTGGCGATCCTGCGGCCCGCGGCCTGATGCCGGTGCGATGACCAGGCTGGCCATGCAGCAGGCGCCGACGCCGGCCACGCCGCGGCGGTTCCTCCTGTCGGCCTCGCTGTGGGGCATGGCGGCGGGACTGCTGCTGGCGCTGGATGGCGATGCCGCGCTGGCATCCCGCTGGGGCGGGGCGACCCTGGCGCTGGTGCACGCGCTGGCGCTGGGCGTGCTGGGCAACGCCATGTTCGGCAGCCTGCTGCAGTTCCTGCCGGTGGCCGCCGGCGCCCGCGTGCGCGGCGGCCGCGGCGCGGCGCTGCTGCTGCACGCGCTGTTGAACATCGGTGCGCTGCTGCTGGTGCTGGCGCTGCGCCGGCCAGCACTGCTGTCGCCGCACTGGGGCGGCCTGCTGCTGTTGGCCGCGTTCGTGCTGCTGGCGGCGCTGGTGCTGCCGGGGTTGGTTCGCGCCGCCGGGCAGCCGCTGCTGCGCTGGGGCATTGGTTGCGCGATGGTCGGCGGCTTGGTGACGGCGCTGCTTGGGCTCTCGCTGGCGCTGGCGATTGCCGGCGCGTGGCGACTGCCCCTGCTGGCCCTGACCGATGCGCACGCCGGCTGGGGCGTGCTGGGCTGGGTGCTGGCGCTGCTGGTGGCGGTGGCGCGGGTGGTGATGCCGATGTTCCAGGGCGTGGCCGCGGTGCCCGCGCGCTTGCAGGCCGCATGGCAGCTGGCGCTGTACGCGTTGCTGCTGATCGCGCTGGCGCTGCGCGGCACCTCGGCAGCGGCACTGCGGGTGGGCGCAGGGCTGCTGGTGCTGGCCGTCGCATTGGTTGGCCTGCTGCTGCAGTTGCGTGCGCCGAAGCTGCGCCGCGCGCCGCTGACGTATTTCTGGATGGCGGGCTTCGCCGCGCTGGCCGCGGCGGCCTGCGCGCTGCTGGCCGGCGGCGATGCCAACCTGCTGCTGGCGGGCGTGCTGGCGCTGGCGATCGGGCTGCCGCTGCTGGTCGGCGGCATGCAGCTGGAGATCTCCGCCTTCCTCGGCTGGATCGACCTGCAGCGACGCTGCGGGCGCGGGGTGCGCCTGCCCGGCGTGCAGCTGCTGCTGCCGGCGCGCGACAAGGCCGCCGTACTGGCGCTGCACGGGCTCGCCGCGATGGCGCTGCTTGCCGCCACGGCGCATCCTGCGCTGGCGCGCGGGGCCGGCAGCGCGCTGCTGCTGGCGCATGCGGCGGGCTTCGCCGCGCTGTGCGGCGTCGACCGGCGCCGCAGCCGTTTCATCCGTGGGCTGAAGGAGCAGGGATGAGCAAGCCGTTGCCGCTGGTGTATTCGTGTTCGGGCTGTTCCAGCGCGGCGCAGATGGCCAACCATCTGGCGCTGCGGCTGGACCGCGCCGGTGCGGCGGAAATGTCCTGCATCGCCGGCGTCGGCGGGGGCGTGGCCGGGCTGGTGCGCACCGCGCGCAGCCAGCGCCCGATCCTGGCGCTGGACGGCTGCGTGCTGCGCTGCGTGTCGGCCTGCCTGGCCAATGCCGGGGTGGTGGCCGACACCCATCTGGTGCTGTCCGACTACGGGGTGAAGAAGCGCAAGCACGCCGACTTCGACGGCGAACAGGCCGAAGCGGTCTATCTGCAGCAGGTGCTTCCGGCCGCGCGGGCGCTGGGGAGGCAGGACGATGCGTGAACGGGCTCCCGGGTTGACGCCAGTGCGGCTGGCCATCGACGGCGTGGATGACGGGCTGGTGCTCCTGCTGGCCGCGCGCACCCGGCTGGCGCGGCTGGCCGGACGGCTGAAGGCCGGGGCCGGCGTGCCGGGCCGCGACGAGGCGCGCGAGCAGCGCGTCCGCCGGCGCGCGGAAACCCTGGCGGGAGTGCTGGGGGTGGCGCCGGACACCGCCAGCGGGGTGCTGGCGCTGGCGATCGGCGACGCCCGCCGCGCGCAGGGCCTGCAATCTGATCTGGATCAAGGAGTGGCCCCCCGCGATGGCCGCATGATCGCGGCCATCATGCAGACCCAGACCGATTCCGCGCCGCCGCCGGCGCATCCCCTGCTGCGGCTGGTGCCGCCGCCGCGTCGCATCGCGCCGCTGCTGCGGGTGCTGCCGCCGTCCATGCAGAAGCGGCTGCTGGAACGCGCGATGGCGAAGGTGTTGGCCGCGCCGATGGCCGATGGCACGCTCGATTTCATGGCCGGCCGCCGGCTCGGCATCGAGGTCAGCGATCTCGGCCTGCGCTGGGTGGTGGAACTGCAGGGCCAGCAGCTGGTGGTGGTGGATACGCCCGCCGAAGCCACCGTGCGCGGCACCGCCACCGACCTGCTGCTGCTGGCCGGCCGGCTGGAGGATGCCGACACCCTGTTCTTCCAGCGCCGGCTGGTGCTGACCGGCGACGTCGAGCTGGGCCTGACCGCGCGCAACCTGCTGGACCGGCTGCCGTGGGAAAAGGTGCCGCTGGGCCTGCGCATCACCCTCAACCGCGGCGCCCGCTTCGCCCGCGCCGCCCGCGGCGCCTATCGCGCGAAAGCCTGAGCGCCGCCCTGTTCCCGTCGCCCGTGCGGCCGTCGCGCGGGTGTTGCCCGTCCCCGATCCGAAGAGCACATGAACGCATCCGCCGCGCCGTCCTGGCATCCCGCACTCGAAGCGCGCCACGCGCCGCTGGTCGAGAAGCTTGAACGTCTCATCCCGTGCATGGAGGTGCCGTTGCACCTGCCATGGATCGACGCCATCCTCGAACTCAAGCGCCAGCGCGGCGCGGTGATCATGGCCCACAGCTACCAGTCGCCGGAGATCTTCCACGGCGTGGCCGACGTCACCGGCGATTCGCTGGCGCTGGCGCAGGCCGCGGCCGACTGCGACAGCAACCTGATCGTGCTGTGCGGCGTCCACTTCATGGCCGAGAGCGCCAAGATCCTGGCCCCGGACAAGACCGTGCTGATCCCGGACCTGGAAGCCGGTTGCTCGCTGGCGTCCTCGATCACCGCCGCTGACGTGCGCGCGCTGTGGGCGCAGCACCCGGGCGCGCCGGTGGTCAGCTACGTCAACACCAGCGCGGCGGTGAAGGCCGAATCGGACGCTTGCTGCACTTCCGCCAACGCGGCGCAGGTGGTGGAGGCCATCGCCGCCGAGTTCGGCGTGGACAAGGTGATCTTCCTGCCCGACCGCTACCTCGGCGCGTGGGTGGCGCAGCAGACCGGCATCGAACTGGTGCTGTGGAACGGCGTGTGCGAGGTGCACGAGAAGTTCACCGCGATGGAAGCGCGGCACACCCGCGAGCGCTTCGACGCGAAGATCGTGGCGCACCCCGAGTGCGCGCCGGAGGTGCTGGCCGAGGCCGATTTCGTCGGCTCCACCAGCGCCATGGGGCAGTGGCTGGCGAAGGAGAAGCCGTCGCGGGTGGCGATGATCACCGAGTGCTCGATGGCCGACAACCTGCGCAACCAGTTCCCACAGGTCGAGTTCATCAAGCCCTGCAACCTGTGCCCGCACATGAAGCGGATCACCCTGCCCAACATCCATGCCTGCCTGCGCGACCTGAAACACGAGGTGACCGTGCCCGAGGACGTGGCGATTGCGGCGCGGCGCGCGCTGGCGCGGATGCTGGCGGTGGGGCGTCGCGACCGCGTGTGAGCGCGCCCGCGCCTGTCATCATCGTCGGCGGCGGCATCGCCGGGCTGTCGGCGGCGCTGGCCGCAGCGCCGGCGCCGGTGCTCCTGCTGGCGCGTGCATCCGGCACCCGTGGCGCCGCCAGCACGCTGGCGCAAGGCGGGATAGCGGCCGCCATCGATCCCGGCGACAGCCCGCAGGCGCATGCACGCGACACCTGCGTGGCTGGCAGCTTCCACAACGATCCGGCCATCGTTGACCTGCTGACGGCCAACGCCGGCGATGCGGTGCGCTGGTTGCAGGCCATCGGCGTGGATTTCGACCGCGCACCGGATGGCAGCCTGCAGTTCTGCCGCGAGGGTGGCCACGACCGCGCGCGCATCGTCCATGCCGGCGGCGACGCGACGGGTGCGAAGGTGATGGAAGCGCTGGTCGCCGCGGCGCGCGGCGCAGGCCATATCGAACGGCATGCCGGCGTGGACGTCGATGGCCTGGTGCTGCGCGACGGCGAGGTCTGTGGTGTCTGCGTCACCCGTGCCGATGGCACCCGCGAGGCACTGCATGGCCGCGCGGTGGTGCTGGCGACAGGGGGCATCGGCGGCCTGTTCGCGCAGACCAGCAATCCGGCGGATGCGGACGGCAACGGGTTGGCGCTGGCGCTGGCTGCAGCCGCGCAGGCGCGCGACCTCGAGTTCGTGCAGTTCCATCCCACCGCGCTGGCGCTGCCGGGCCTGCACAGCCTGCCGCTGGTCACCGAGGCGCTGCGCGGTGCCGGCGCCCGCCTGCTCGACGTGGACGGCGCGTCGTTGATGGAGGGCGTGCATCCGCTGGCCGACCTGGCGCCACGTGACATCGTCGCTCGCCGGGTCTGGCAGGCCTGCCGCGACGGCGGCGCGTGGCTGGATGCGCACAAGGTCGGCGCCGCGTTCCCGCAGCGCTTCCCCACCGTGTTCCAGGCCTGCATGGATCACGGTATCGACCCGCGCGCGCAGCCGATCCCGGTGACCCCGGCCGCACATTTCCACATGGGTGGGATCAAGGTGGATGCCGACGGCCGCAGCTCGCTGCCCGGCCTGTTCGCGGTGGGCGAGGTGGCCTGCAATGGCGTGCACGGCGCGAACCGGCTGGCCAGCAACTCGCTGCTGGAGGGCGTGGTGTTCGGCCGCCGCTTGGGCGCGCTGCTGCGCACGCTGCCCGATGGCGGGCAGCCGCGCGGCAGTTTCCGGATGGTGCGGCGCAAGCCGTCGCTGGACGCCATGCAACTCGACTATCTGCGCGCTCTGATGATGCAGGCGATGGGGCCGCTGCGCACGGGCGCCACCCTGCAGGCGGCGTTGCACGATTGCATGGCGCTCGCGTCATCCGGCTGGCAGGGCGCGCTGGCGCAGCGGATGCTGGAGGCCGCGCTGCGGCGAACCGAGAGTCTGGGGGCGCATCACCGCAGCGATGTGCCACTTTCGGGCTGATTCCATCGGCATGAAACGGGCACGTCCCTGTGCCCAGAAACTCCCCGCGGCTCAGGCCGCCGGCATCCGCATCCCCGGTTCGCCGTGCCAGTAGCCGTTGCGCTCGCCGATGCGGGCGGGCGCGCCTTGCGCTCCGCGGGCGGCGTCGAAATGCCGCACCACCGCCTCCATGCCGTCGGCCTGCGGGTACAGGCGCAGGATGTCCACGCCCAGCGCGCGCAGCTCCGGCAGCTCCGGGCCCAGGTCGGTGATCTCCTCGCCCTGCACCGAGATGCCGTTGATGCGCAGGAACGGACGGCCTTCGCGGGTGGCCAGCGGCATGCCGTCGGGATAGTCGATGCAGCGGAAGCCGCACTGGTCCTTGGGTACGTCCAGCGCACGCGCGGTGAAGCAGCGCGCCGAGAACGACAGCGGCAGCCGGCCCCAGGCGATCACTTCCAGTTCCGGCATCGCGGCGCCGTCGGCAACGAAGGCTTCCTTCAGTTCGCCGATCAGGGCGCGGCCCTGCTCGACGCCCGGCACCCAGCGGCGCAGGCCGTCTTCGCCCAGCATTGCGAGCGCGCGATGGTTGTAGACGTTGAGGGTCGGTCCGGCCACGAACGGGCGGCTCTTTTCCCTGCACAGCTGCACGGCGGACAGGTCGTTGGCCTCGATCCAGAAGCCGCCGTGGGAAATCTGCCGGTCCAGCACGCTCAGCTCTGATTCGGCTTCGATCAGCGCCAGCGTGGACAGTACGATCTGCTTGCCGGAGGCGGCGAGTTCTTCCGCCAGCGCCAGCCAGTCGGCGGTGCGCAGTTCGCGGCGCTTGCTACACACGGTTTCGCCGAGATAGACGATGTCCACCGGCCAGTGGATGGCCTCGCGGTAGAACGCCAGGGTACGTTCGCGCGGCCAGAAATACTGCAGCGGGCCCAGGCTCAGTTTCATCGTGCTTCCTTTCAGTGCCAGGCGCGGTGGTACGGACCCAGCGTGGTCTGGTGGCCCTCGGCGTGGCGGGACAGCTCGGCCTGCCATTCCGGCTTGAGCTGCCAGCGCGCTTCGTCGGCGACGACCTGGTCGATCGCCTTGCGCCAGGTGCGGGTGACCGAGCCGACGTAGGCCACGCCGCGCTGGCGGCCTTCGATCTTCAGCGCGACCACGCCGATCTGCTTCAGTCGCGGCAGCAGTTCCAGGGTGTTGAGGCTGGTGGGTTCTTCCAGCGCGTGGAAGACCTCGTTGCCGACTTCGAACCGGCCCTTGCACACGGTCGGGTAGCCGGCCGGCTCCTCGGGCTTGAATTCGTCGATTAGCACGTCGTTCAGGCGCACGCTGCGGCTGCCGTCGTCCTGTTCGTCCCAGCGCACGAACCTGGCCGGCGAGCACACGCCGTGGCGGTTGGGCGAGGCGCCGGTGACGTAACTCGAGAGCTGGCAGCGGCCTTCCACCATGATGCACAGGCTGCCGAAGGCGAACACCTCCAGCGCCACCGGCGATTTCTCGCACAGCCGCTCCACCTGCTGCAGCGACAGCACCCGCGGCAGCACCGCGCGGGAAATGCCGAAGCGTTCGAACGCATAGCGCAGCGCCGGCGCGGTGGTGGCGCTGCCCTGCACGGACAGGTGGCGCGGCAGCGACGGATGGGTGCGGGCGGCATAGTCCAGCACCGCCATTTCGGCGGCGATGATGGCATCGGCGCCGAGCGCGGCGGCCTTGTCCACCGCGGCATGCCAGTCCTTCAGCCGCACGCTGTCGGGGTAGGTGTTCAGCGCCAGGTAGACCTTGGCGTTCTTTGCATGCGCGTAGCGGATGCCGGCGCGCAGTTCGTCGTCGCTGAAGTTCAACCCCGGGAAGGCGCGCGCGTTGGTCTGGTCGCGGAAGCCGGCGTAGACCGCGTTGGCGCCGGCATCCACCGCTGCTTGCAGGGCCGGCAGGTTGCCGGCGGGACAGACCAGTTGCATGCATGCTCCGGCAGCGGGGAAACCGGCATGGTCGTGGCCATGCCAGGCAGCGTCCTTGACCTGGGTCAATCGGCCGCGCCATGGGCCACCTGATGGACCGGTTGGAGGCTTTTTGACGTGGGTCATGGCCACTGCCACAGGCGCGTGCGATGTTTCCCTGCAACGCGGGCGACGGCCCGCCGCATTGGAGAAGAACCATGCTGCCCCGGACCATCCTTTCGATGTCGACGCTGGCGCTGGCCGGCGCGCTGTTGGCCGCGCCGGCGATGGCGCAGTCCGCCGCCCACCACGACCATGCGGCGCACGCCCCTCAAGACGCGCAGGTCAAGGCGCCCGCGCAGCGCTGGGCCACCGACGCGCCGCTGCGCGCGGGCATGCGCAACCTGCGCGAGGCCACCGAGACCCTCAACCACTACGAGATGGGCCACCTCGACGATACCCAGCGCGACAACGCGGTGGAAAAGATCGACGCCGCGATCAAGGACATGTTCGCCAACTGCAAGCTCAAGCCGGAGGCCGACGCCGCCCTGCACGGGCTGCTGGCGAAGTTCATCGCCGGCGCCAACGCCGCGCGTGCGGGCAAGTTCGGCAAGGCGGAGCTGGCGCCGATGCAGGACGCGTTGGCGCAGTATCCGCAGCTGTTCGACGACCGCGACTGGGGCAAGCCCGCGCACTGAGGTGCGCCGAAATTCTGTAGGCGCACCGCAGCGGCGCGAACGCTTTTACAGGACACGCGGAGAGCATCGCGCCCCTGCGGTGCGCTCCTGCACGGTGCGGCCGGGTGTTCGCGCCGCGTTGCGCTCCCATCGGGGGTTCGGGTGGGGTGTTCGCGCCCCTGCGGTGCTCCTACAGGGCGCGGGTCGGCTGCTCGCGTCCGGCCGCCACCTGGCGCCACAGCGCATCGACCCGCTTCTCAACCGATGGGTCGAGCTGGATCGGCTTGCTCCAGGTGCGGCTGGTTTCCGCCGGCCACTTGTTGGTGGCATCCAGCCCGAGTTTCGAGCCGAGGTTCGGGGTGGGGCTGGAGAAGTCGAGGTAGTCGATCGGGGTCTTGTCGATCAGCAGGCTGTCGCGCACCGGATCGACGCGGGTGGAGACCGCCCAGATCACCTGCGACCAGTCGCGCACGTCGATGTCCTCGTCGGTGACGATCACGAACTTGGTGTAGGTGAACTGGCGCAGGTACGACCAGATGCCCATCATGATCCGGCGCGCGTGGCCGGGGTACTGCTTGCGGATCGACACCACCGCGATGCGGTAGGAACACGCTTCCGGCGGCAGGTAGAAATCCACGATCTCCGGGAAGACCTTGCGCAGCAGCGGCACGAACACGTCGTTCAGCGCCATCGCCATCACCGAGGGTTCGTCGAACGGCGCGCGGCCCATGTAGCTGCCCTGGTAGATCGCATCGCGGCGCAGGTGCATGCGCTGGATGGTCATCACCGGGAAGTGGTCCTGCGCGTTGTAGTAGCCGGTGTGGTCGCCGAACGGGCCCTCCAGCGCGGTTTCGGCCGGATCGATGAAGCCTTCCAGCAGGATCTCGCAGCCGGCCGGCGCGTCCAGCCCGGTCAATTTGCTGGGCCAGACGCGAGTGCGTTCGCCGCGCAGCAGGCCGGCGAATTCGTATTCCGACAGCGTGTCGGGAATCGGCGCGACCGCCGCCAGCAGCGTGGCCGGATCGGCGCCGATCGCCACCAGCACCGGGAAGGGTTTGCCGGGATGCGTCGTCTTCCAGTCGGCGAAGTCCAGCGCGCCGCCGCGATGCGGCAGCCAGCGCATGATGATGCGGTTTCTGCCGATCACCTGCTGGCGGTAGATCGCCACGTTCTGGCGCGGCTTGCGGGTGCCGCGGGTGACCACCAGGCCAAGGGTGATGAGCCTGGCCGCATCCTCCGGCCAGCAGCGCTGGATCGGCAGGCGCGACAGATCGACCTCGCCGCCTTCCAGCGTTTCGTACTGGAACGCGGCCTCGCGCATCTTCTGCGGCGCGACGTGCGCCAGCTGCGCCAGCTCAGGCCAGCTGGCCAGCGCATCGCGCAGGCTGGAGGGCCAGCGCGGCTCGCGGATCGCCGCCAGCAGTTCGCCGAGCTCGCGCAGCGAGGCCAGCGGCCGTCCGGCCAGTGCCGCTTCGATGCGGTCGCGGTGGCCGTAGAGATTACCGAGGTAGGCGTGGTTGCTGCCGATCGGATGTTCCATCAGCAGCGCGGGCCCGCCTTCGCGCAGAGCGCGCAGGCTGAGCGAGGTGGTCTCGAGTTCGGGGTCGACCGGCGCGCCGACGCGCTGCAGGCGTCCTTGGCGTTCGAGTGCGGAAATGAAAGCGCGCAGGTCGTGGAAGCTCATGAAGAACCGTCGGGTGGCGTGAATGTTCCGGTGGCCAGCGCCGCGGCCAGCGCCTGTTGCCAGGGGGCGACGTCGAGGCCGTGCGCGTCGCGCCAGTCGGGATCGAACAGCGTCTGCTGGTAGCGCTTGCCGCGGTCGCAGAGCAGGCTGACGATGCTGCCGCGTTCGCCGCGCGCGCGCATGTCCGAAGCCAGCTGCAGGCAGGCGGCGAAATTGGTGCCGGAGGAGCCGCCGTAACGCGTGCCCAGCAGCTCCTCCAGCAGTTGGGCCGCGGCGATCGAAGCGGCGTCTTCGACTTCGGCCACGGTGTCCACCACGTCGAACAGGAAGCCCGGCTCCACCTTCGGTCGCCCGATGCCTTCGATCCGCGTGGGCCGGCTGGCCACCGCGTTGCGGTCGTGCTGGCGCCAGCCGTGCACGTAGGCGCTGCCGGCCGGCTCGGCCACGCACAGGCGGGTGTCCAGGCGGCGGTAGCGCAGGTAGCGGCCGATGGTGGCGGATGTGCCGCCGGTGCCCACGCCGCAGACGATCCAGGTGGGCACCGGCTGCGGCTCCCGCCGCAGCTGGCCGAGGATGGATTCGGCGATATTGTTGTTGCCGCGCCAGTCGGTGGCGCGTTCGGCCAGGCCGAACTGGTCGAGGTGGCACGCGCCGTTGGCGGCGTGCTCGGCGGCGCGCGCATGCACCTGCGCGGGGTCTTCGACCAGGTCGCACTGGCCGCCCAGCGCCTGCACGTCGAGGATCTTCTGCGGCGCGGTGCAGGCCGGCATCACCGCGATGAAGCGCAGCCCCAGCAGGCGCGCGAACCAGGCTTCGGAAATCGCGGTGCTGCCCGAGGAGGCATCCACCACGGTCTGGCCCGGCCGCAGCCGGCCGTTGCACAGCGCGTACAAATACAGCGAGCGCGCGAGGCGGTGCTTGAGGCTGCCGGTGGGGTGGCTGGCCTCGTCCTTGAAGTAGAAGGCGATGTCCGGGAAGCCGGGGAAATCCAGCCGCAGCAGGTGGGTGTCGGCCGAGCGCGCGGCCTCCTGTTCCAGCAGGGCGAGCGCGTTGTTCACCCAGGCGCGGACGGCGGAATCGGAGCGGGTCGTGATCGTGTTCATGTGCCCATGATCCCCTGTCAGTCGCCGATCCTCAATTTCCCGTCGCCAGCAGTACGCGCACCCGCCCGCCGAGGTAGTCGAAGTAGCGGTCGATGTAGCTGATGCCGTTCTCGTGGTCGATCAGGTACGGGTTCATCAGCGTGTGGCGCAGGATCATCAGGCGGTCGCCGCCGTCTTCGCCCAGCGTGGCCTGATCCAGGCCCAGCGCGTCGAGGATGCGGCGGGTTTCCGATTCGCCCAGCGCCTCCGGCCGCAGCGTGGTCACCGAGCCGAAGAACTGCTTGTCCTGCAGCGGCTTGCTGGGGTCGCTGCGCAACTCGTCGTGCAGGCGGCGGACGAAGGCATTGGCCGCGGCCACGCGGCGGTTGCCGACGGGGTTCAGGGCGAAGCAGACGAGGTTGCTGTCGGGCGCGAACGGCACCACGGCATGGACCACGTCGCGCAGGTCGTCGGCGAAGCGCAGTGCGCGTGCGTGGAAAGCCTCGGCGGAGCGGATGGTCTGCGCCGGCAGGCGGCCGAAGTGGGCATGGTCCAGCGGCAGCACCTTGTGGGTGACGTACACGCCGGCCACCGCCGCACCGGACTTGGAGCCTTCGGGGATGAACTGGCCGAGGCTGCGGTAGCGGCCCATGTAGTCCTTCGGTGCTTCGCCGTGGAAGACGTAGTCAGCTTCCTCCGACAGCAGCGCCACCGTGCGGTGGTCGCGGCAGATGAAGGCGCCGGCGCCGTAGGGCAGGTAGCCGAGCTTGTGCGGATCCACCGTCACCGAATCGGTGTCGCCCAGCGCGGCGATGGCCGAATACACCTCGGGCGAAGGGAAGGCGGTGAAGCCGGCGGCGATGTCGTCGCGCGGGCGCAGGCTGCCGTCCTGGTTGCGGAACAGGGTGGCGAGGTAGCCGCCCCAGGCGGCATCCACGTGCACCGCAAAGCCCAGCCCGCGCGCGGCGAAGCGCTGGCGCGCATCGACCACCGCGTCGATCGGGTCGATCGTGCCGTACTCGGTGGTGCCCATCACCGCTACCGCCATCAGCACCGGCTGGCGCTCGCGCAGGCAGCGTTCGAGGGTGGCTTCCAGCGCCTCGACGTCGATGCGCATCTCCCGTTCCGGCAGCAAGTCGAGCTGCGCGCGGCCCAGCCCCAGCAGCTTGCAGCCCTTGCTCCACGAGTAATGGGCGGTGATCGGCGCCAGTACCTTCGGCAGCTTCAGGGTGGGATGCGCGGCGAAGAAACCGGCCAGCCCGCGCTGCTCGATGCGCTCGCCCTGCACGCGCGCCTGCCAGCGCCGACGTTCGCCGGCGCTGGCCTGCGCCAGCCACTGGCCCCAGCGATCCACCAGCGCGGTGGCCTGATGCGGGTGCAGGTTGAACGCGCTCCAGACGTCTTCGGGCAGTTCGAGATCGGGCACGCCGGCGGCCAGCAGCGCCACCGGGAAAGCCTTCTGCGCCAGCGCCAAGCGCAGCGCCTGGTAGTTGGCGAGGGTGCCGCCCGAGGTCAGGTGGCCGAATGCGCAGTCCGGGCGCGCCGGGTCGTCGACATAGCCCAGCATCCCGGCCAGCTGCAGGCCCACCTTCACCTCCAGCTCCACCGTCACCGGCGCGGCGTCCTCGGACACGTTGTTGGGGTTGTAGGGTAGGGTCAGGATCTGCGCGGCCAGCCCCGGCAGCAGCAGGTCGGAGGCCATGTGGCCGATGTAGCGCGGGCTGTGGAACGGCACCGACTTCTTCAGCGCCGCCGACAGCTGGTGCAGCTCGCGGCGCATGCGCGCCTCGAACGCCTGGTAGTCCGGGTGTTGCGAGGCAGCCGTGGAGATCGCCGGCGGGTCCTCCGGATGGAAATTGCGCCGCCAGTACACGTGGTCGCGCAGGAACTCGACCACGAGCTTCTCAAGCAGCGTGTCGTTTTCGCCGTAGGGGCCGAGGAAGCAGGCGTCGGGCACGCGCGGCTGCGCGGCGGAGGAGGGCGTCGCGGATTGCATGGAGGCTCCGGGGAGGGTCAGCCCAGCAGCGGCAGCAGCCAGCCTGCGGGGTGGTGCATGCGGGCGATGCCGTAGATGAACAGGAAAGTTGCCAGTGCGGCCACGTAGAACACCGCGCGCTGCGCGCGGCTGCGCTGCTCGCGCATCGCCAGCACGCCCAGCACCACGTAGGCCACCAGCAGCACCAGCTTCAGCGACAGCCAGCCGTTGGCGAACATCGCCCCCGGCAGCATCGAGAACAGCATCGCGGCCGAGGTCAGCAGGACCGTATCCACGGTGTAGCTGGCGTACTTCGGCAGCCAGTGGCGCGGCCAGCGCGCGCCCAGCAAGGAAGCGCCGCCGCGCAGCGCGAAGATCGCGCCGCTGCACATCACCGCATGCACGTGGGTCCATTTGACCTGCGGGTAGAACTCCATCATCGGCGACATGCGCAGGTCCTCAGCCGGGGCGCCCGTCGGCGCGCGGATGCAGGTAGATCGACAGCGAGCGCAGCACCCACGGCAGGAACGCCAGCAGCCAGCCGGCGGCGGCCACGACCTGCCAGAAATAGCCGTCGGGCGCGATCTCGGCGGCGATCCGGGTCAACGCCACCAGCTGCAGCAGGGCGAAGGCGAACCAGCCCACCGCCGGCATCGCCATCGGCCTGCCGGAGTGGCCCTGCGTCACCCGCGTCACCATCGCCACCAGCAGGCTGCCGAAGAAGCCGATGAACAGCGCGTGCGCCGGGCCGCGGCCGAGCACGAACTCGCCGCCGGCGGCCAGGATCGCGCTCTGCGCGGCGTACAGCGCGAACGCGACCGGCAGCCAGGCGAAGCCGAGGAACAGCACCCACAGGATGCCCGGCGCCTTGCCGCGCGGCCACCACCGCAGCAGCACCAGCGCGCTGCCGACGGCCAGCAGCGCATCGACCGGCCACAGCCAGGTGTTGGCATGCGCCAGCTCCAGGCCCAGGTGGGCCAGCAGCAGCGCCCACAGCGCACCCAGCACCCACAGCGGCCGCCAAGCGCGATAGCCGGGAACGATATTGCCGGCGAAGAACGGGAACATCCGGTGCGCCACCGACGCATACACCGGCAGCAGCAGGCCGAAGGTGCCCAGCTTGATCGACACGATCACGCTCCACGGCGCCGCGCCGTGCAGGAAGCCCGCCATCAGCAGCAGCCCGATCAATCCCAGGGTAAGCGCCGCGAAGCACGACCACGCATGCCAGGTGGGGCCCTTGCCGGCGCGGCGTTCGGCCAGCAGCACCCGCAGCAGCTGCACCAGCCCGTAGCCCCAGCCGACCAGCGACATCACCACGCCGATGTGGACCATCGCCTCCTGCCCCAGCAGCATCCCGCCCACCACCGAGACCTGTCCGCCCAGCAGCCCCAGCCCCACCGGCACGTAATGCCAGCGTGACAGGTCCGGCGTACCGGTCCAGCGCGGAAAGGTGGTCAGCAGGAAGCCGAACATGAACGGCGGCAGCAGCTGGTACTGCATCACGAAGGCATGCATCCAGCCGCCAAACGGGGTGCCGGCAGGCAGGCCGATCACGCCCCAGCGCGCATCCACCAGCCACAGCAGCCACCAGCTCATCGCCAGCAGCACGTTGACCGCGCCGACAAAGAACAACAGCCGGTGCGGGGCTTGTGCCAGCAGCGCGGGCGACAGGCCCGGGACGTCGGCATGAGGTGTCTTGTTCATGCCGGAAGTGTCGCGCCGGGGCGTGACGGTCGCCTTGATTCAGGTCAGAATCAAGCCGTCCTGCGCCAGACGCGCGGTCGTGGGCCGTCCTGCTCCTGCAGTTTGCGCAGGAACGTCTTCATCGGCAGCGACCTCGAATACAGCCAGCCCTGCGCGTACTCCACGCCGTGGTCGGCCAGATAGGCGGCCTGCTCGCGGGTTTCCACGCCTTCGGCGATCATCCGGATGTCCAGCGATTTCGCCATGTCGATGATGGCATTGGTGATCTGGCTGGTGACCGCATCGGTGCCGATGGTGTCGATGAAGGACCGGTCGATTTTCAGGTAGTCGAATTTCACCCGGCTGAGATGGGACAGGCTTGAATAACCGGTGCCGAAGTCATCGATGGCAACTCCGATCCCCGCCGCCTGCAGTGCGTCGATGGCCGGGCGCGCGGTATCGGCGTCGGTGAAGACGGTTTCGGTCAGTTCGACGTGCAGGTTCCGCGGGTTTGCGCCGATCACGCGCAGTGCCGCCTGCAGCCGATCCGGTAGTGACGATGGGGCGTGGAAATCCTCGGCGCAGAAATTGAGCGCGACATGGAAGTCCGGTGCGTGCGCGAACAGCGCCGGCGCGTCCTTTTCGAACAGGTCGATCACGCGCTCGCGGATCAACGGCATCATCCCGGACTTTTCGGCGATCGGAATGAAAACGGCCGGGCTGATGATTTCCCCGTTGGGGCGATGCCAGCGCAGCAGCGCTTCCGCACCGACCCAGCGACCGCTGGCAAGCTCGACGACCGGCTGATACTCCAGGTGCAGCTGGCGGTCGTGGATGGCGCGACGCAGGAGCGAGCGGATCGGGACGTGGGTACGGGCGATCCGGAGTACCGCCATCAGGAGCATGATGCCGATCGCCAGCCCCAGCGTGCCAAGCTTCAGGGCAGTGGAAATCCATGTGCGTGCCCATAGGCTGCGCGGTTGGGCAACGAAGACCGTGTACGCGCCTTGGGTCGGGCGCTCCCAGCTGATCAGGTAGTTGGCATCGGTCGTGCTGCCGGCGCGTGCGCGACGGCTCAGCTCCAGCCAGTGCTGGCGGAATTCCCCGCGGCGCGCCAACACCACGTCGCGCTGGCCATGCCCCACCACGGTGATATCCCAAGGCTGGTCGGTCGGGATGATGTTGAGGGCATTGCTGGCATGGGCGACCAGGGTGACCCCGCTGGCAGGATCGGTGGTGCCGACCAGCGTGGCGTCGGAGCCGGGCAGGCGCAGCGGATTCCGCATGGAAAAACCGGCCTGGCTGGTGTAGCTGGGCTTCCCGACCGGTGTCTCGTGCCTGCCGAACGCTGAACAGACAAGCACGTTGTCATGAATGTAGCCGATGTCCACCAGCAAATCGAGCTGCAGCAGGGTGTGGCGCATCCGCTCGATGCTTGCGGCCGAGCAAGGAGCCGGGCGTGGGGGCTGCAGGATGTCGGACAGGCCGCGCCGCATTTGCGCGCCGATGTCGTCGACCCGGTGCAGGACCTGCGTCGTGACCAGTGCGGCCATCTCCTGGGCATGCTCGAGGCTGGAGCGATAGGCCCAGTAGACCGAAAGTGCGGGCGGCAGCACCACGACGCCGATGGCGATGGCAAGCAAGCTTCTGGCGATGCGTCTGTCCTGCCTGATCGATGCCACTGGATGCCCCCGCATGCCGGCTGCCGTGGGGCGGCTCGCGCCGCCACTCCCCTCTCCCGGCAGGCTAAGCGATCCGCGAGGTGGAGCAAAGCCCTTTTCGCCACCCGGAATGAAAACGGGGACGGCCTTGGCCGTCCCCGTGGTCCTGTTGCCCGTGGCGAACGATCAGTTCGCGTCGAGCTTGGGTTTCAGCCACTTCATGGCCACGAACAGCGCCAGCAGGATCGCGCCGGTGGCGAACACCATGTCGCCGGGCATGCGCATCCATACCAGCATGTCGATGATCGGGCGGTTCATGAACTCCGCAGAGCGGGCGAACCAGTAGCCGTTCTCCAGCGCCGCGTTGAGCTGCAGCACGCCCATCGGCAGCAGGGTCAGCAGCGCCATCAGCGCCAGGCCGATGTTGAAGCACCAGAAGGCGCCGCGCAGCAGGCCGGCCGGCCACTGCACCTGCGGACGCAGTCCGCGCAGGCAGAACAGCATCAGGCCGATGCCCAGCATGCCGTACACGCCGAACAGCGCGGTGTGGCCATGCAGCGGGGTCAGGTTCAGGCCCTGCATGTAGTACAGCGCGATCGGGGTGTTGATGAGGAAGCCGAACAGGCCGGCACCCACCAGGTTCCAGAAGCTCACCGCCAGGAAGAACATCACCGGCCAGCGGTAGCGTTCCATCCACGGCGTGGCGCGGCTGTGGCTCCAGGTCTCGTAGGCTTCCAGCCCGATCAGCGCCAGCGGGACCACTTCCAGCGCCGAGAAGCTGGCGCCCAGTGCAACCGCCGCGGTGGTGGTGCCCGAGAAGTACAGGTGGTGGAACATGCCCAGCACGCCGCCGGCCATGTAGACGATGGTGGCGAACAGCACGTTGATGGTGGCCGACTTGCCGCGGATCAGGCCCAGCTTCACGAACAGGAAGCTCAGCACCGCCACCGCGAACACTTCGAAGAAGCCTTCCACCCACAGGTGCACCACCCACCAGCGCCAGTAGTCGACCACCGACATGTGGGTCTTCTCGCCCCACATCAGGCCGGCGCCGTAGAACAGGGCGATGGCCACGGTGGACAGGAACAGCAGGCCCACGATCGAGGACATCTCGTCCTTGCGCTTGAGCGCCGGCCACAGCGAGCGGCCCATCAGCAGCAACCACAGCAGCAGGCCGATGAACAGGAACGCCTGCCAGAAGCGGCCGATGTCGACGTATTCCCAGCCCTGGTGGCCGAACCAGAAGTTGTACTTGATGTCCATCTTCTGCATCACCGCGAACCACTGGCCCACGAAGGAGCCGACCACGATGATCAACAGGCAGACGAACAGGAAGTTCACGCCAAGGCGCTGGTATTTCGGCTCATGCCCCGACACCGCGGGGGCGATGTACAGGCCGGTGGCCAGCCATGCGGTGGCGATCCACAGCACCGCCAGCTGGGTATGCCAGGTGCGGGTCAGCGAATAGGGCAGGATCTCGGAGATCGCGAAACCGTAGGCTTCCTGGCCTTCCACCTGGTAGTGCGCGGTGGTGGCGCCCAGCAGGATCTGGCACAGGAACAGCGCCACCACCACCCAGAAGTACTTGGCGGTGGCCTTCATCGAGGGCGTGATGACGATGCCCTGCAGCGGGTCTTTCGCCGGCGGCGTGGGCAGCGCTTCCTTGCCGTGGTAGGCGGCGTAGTGCCAGGCCAGCAGGCCGATGCCGCCGATCATGAACAGGATCGAGAACACCGACCAGATGAAGTTGTCCGAGGTCGGCCTGTTGCCGATCAGCGGCTCGTACGGCCAGTTGTTGGTGTAGGTGCGGTTCTCGTAGCCCGGGCGGTCGGTGCCGGCGGCCCAGGCGGCCCAGAAGAAGAACCCGGTCATCGCCCGGCGGCTGTCCGCGTTCGGCAGCGTGTCCTCGCGCATGGCGTAGGCTTCACGCAGGTCGCGGGTGGCCGGGTCGTTGGAGAACAGGCTCTCGTAGTGCGCCGCCACCACGCTGATCGCCTGCGCGCGCTGGTTGCTGACCACGATTTCGTTCTTGGCCGCGTCATACGTGTTCTTGCGCATCAGCGGCTTGATGGCGGCCTGGGTCCTGGCCTTGTCCGTCTCGTCCATGCTGTCGTAGGACTGGCCGGTATCGGCGCGCGCCTGCAGTTCCAGCATGGCCACGATCTCGCGGTGCAGCCAGTCGGCCGACCAGTCGGGCGCGATCAGGGCGCCGTGGCCCCAGACGGAGCCGAGCTGCTGGCCGCCGATGCTCTGCCAGACCTGCTGGCCCTTCTGGATGTCGTCCTTGGTGTAGAGCACCTGGCCGTTGGCCGCGACGACGCGATCGGGAATCGGGGGCTTGGTCTGGATCAGATCCACGCCAAGCCAGAGCATGACGGCGAAGCTTGCGGCCAGGAGGGCCCCCAAGCCCAGCCATAGCCGTTTGGTGATGGACATTGCGTCTCTCCCGGAGTTGAAAACAAGCGATTGAACGATCGTCGGCATCCTCGGCCGATCCGCCGCGCCGCACCATGACTTGCGTCAACTGCCTGCGAGGATCGCGCCGATCAGGGGGAGCGTAGCGTGTCCGGTCGCCCGTTCAATCGCGCAGGATCGGCGCGGCCAGCGTCTCCAGACGCGCCGTGTCGAGCAGTTCGACCTCGCGCCGCTCCACCGCCAGCATGCCATCGTCCTGCATCCGCCGCAGCACGCGGCTGACCGTCTCCGGCGCCAGCCGCAGGTAGTTGGCGATGTCGGTGCGCGCCATGGTCAGCTGGAAGCGCGTGGCCGAGAAGCCGCGCGCGGACAGCCGCCTCGACATCCCCATCAGGAACGCCGCCACGCGCTGATCGGCGCTCCAGTCGCCGGCCAGCAGGGCGGCGCGGCCGATGTCGCGGCTGAGCAGGCGGAACAGCTCGCGCTGCACGCCGGGCACGCGGGTGGCCAGCACCGAGATCTTCGGGAACGAGAAGCGGCAGAGCATCACCGTGTCCAGCGCGATCGCGTCGCACGGATAGCGGTGGCCGTCGATCGCGTTGAGGCCGATCACTTCGCCGGGGAAATGGAAGCCCAGCACGTGTTCGTGCCCCTCGCGGTCGGTGACGCAGGTCTTGACGCTGCCGGCGCGCACCGCGGCGATCGCTTCGAACGGATCGCCTTCGCGGAACAGGTAGTCGCCGGCGTGGAACGGGCCGATGTGCTCGACCAGCACGTGCAGTTCCTTCAGCGCGTTCTTGTCCATGCCCTGCGACAGGCAAGCGTGCGAGAACGCGCAGGTGGTGCAGAACTGCAGCTCGTCGCCATCGTCGGACAGGACCTGCGGGCCCAGCCGCGGGAACGGCAGATTGCTCATCGCGGGCACCCGCTCGGGCAGCGCGCCGGGGCGCTGCCGGCGCCGGAATCGCGGAAACGGGTCAGATCGCGCGGGAGAAGCGCGGCCGGGCGTCGGGTTCGGGCGGGGCCAGGTATCGGTCGAAGCACATCGCAATGTTACGCAATAGCAGGCGTCCTTGCGAGGTGGCTTCGATGCGCCCGGGCAGGATCCGCACCAGTCCGTCCTCGGCCAGCGGCAGGAGGCGCTGCATTTCCTCGCCGAAGTACTCGTCGAAGCGGATGCCGTAACGGCGCTCCAGCGCCGCCATCGGGATCTCGCCCTGGCACATCAGCGACTGGATCAGGTCGGCGCGCAGTTCGTCGTCCTCGCTCAGCCGCATGCCGCGGAACACCGGCAGGCGGCCGGCATCGATCGCCGCCTCCCACGAGGGCAGGTCGCGCGGGTTCTGGCTGAAGCTGTTGCCGATATGGCTGATCGCGGAGACGCCCAGGCCCACCAGGTCGCTGTCGGCGTGGGTGGTGTACCCCATGAAGTTGCGGTGCAGGCCGCCGCGCGCCTGGGCACGGGCCAGGTCGTCGTCGGGCAGGGCGAAATGGTCCATGCCGACATAGACGTAGCCCGCGGCGCTGAGCTTCTCCACCGCCAGCTGCAGCAGCGCCAGCTTTTCTTCGCCGCTCAGCAGCAGTTTCTCGTCGATCTGCTTCTGCGGCTTGAACAGGTGCGGCATGTGCGCATAGCTGTACACCGCCAGCCGGTCCGGGCGGATCTCGGTGACGATGTCCAGGGTCTGGCCGAAGCCTTCCAGGTTCTGCCCGGGCAGGCCGTAGATGAGATCGATGTTGACCGAACGCAGGCCGGCCTTGCGGCTGGCTTCCACCACTGCGCGGGTTTCCTCCACGCTCTGGATGCGGTTGACCGCTTCCTGCACCTTCGGATCGAAGTCCTGCACGCCCAGGCTGGCCCGGTTGAAGCCGATCTTCGCCAGTTCCGGCAGCCAGCCGGGCTCGCAGAAGCGCGGGTCGATCTCGATGGAGATGTCGCGGTCGCCGGCCTCGGCGAAATGGAACTGCCGGCGCAGCGCGTCGACCACGTCGCCCAGCTGCTGCGGGGTCAGGAAGTTGGGGGTGCCGCCGCCGAAATGCAGCTGGATCACCTCGCGGTCGCGGTCGAACATCGGCGCGACCAGCGCGATCTCGCGGTGCAGGCGGGCCAGGTAGGCCTCGCCGCGGGCCAGGTCGCGGGTGATGATGCGGTTGCAGCCGCAATAGAAGCAGGGGCTGAAGCAGAACGGCACGTGCACGTACAGCGACAGCCGGCGCGGGATCGGCTCCTCGTTGCTGGCCTGGACGACCTCGCGCAGCTGCGCCTCGCCGAAGTCCGCGGAGAATTGCGGCGCGGTCGGGTACGAGGTGTACCGGGGACCGGGCCGATCGTAGCGGCGCAGCAGGCCGGCATCGAAGGCGATTTGCTGGGAGTGCATGGACGCAGCTTAGGGCAGGGGCGGGCGGATGCGAATTGATCTCGGTCAACCCGAGGTGACGGGATTCAGGCGCGCAACAGGCCGTAGACGGCGGTGTCCAGCCGCGAAACGCCGGCGACGTAACCGGGGTGGTCGCGCGGGATCGGGCGGCGTTCGCGCAGCTCGATCCGCCAGTCGTCGCCGTACAGGGCGCGGACTTCCTCTTCCCGTACCGAGAACGGCGGGCCCGCGCGCTCGTCCTGCGGATATTCCAGGGTGACGAGCAACCCGCGGCAGCCGGCGGGCAGGCGCGCGTGCAGCTCGCGGACGTAGCGTCGTCGCAGGTCGGGCGGCAGCGCGATCAGCGCGGCGCGGTCGAACACGGCGGCGCAGTCGGCGAGGATCGCCTCGTCCAGCGCGAAGGCATCGCCGCAGATCAGCTCGATGTTGTCGGCGCGGTAGTGGATGCCGTGGCGGGTGGTGTCGATTTCGGGATGCAGGTCGTGTTCGGCGAAGAACCGTTCGATGGCGAGCTGCGACAGCTCCACGCCCAGCACGCGATGGCCGCGTTCCGCCAGCCAAAGCATGTCCAGCGATTTTCCGGCCAGCGGAACGAAGACGGTTGCGCCCGCCGGCACGTCCAGCGCGGGCCAGTGCTTGAGCAGCAGCGGCGTGGGCGCGTCCTGGTGGAAGCCGATGCGGTTTTCCTGCCAGCGCTGGTGCCAGAAATCGGGGTGCATGTCGGGTCCGGATCGTGGGGGAATGGTCGGGGCTTCAGCCCCGACATGATGGCATTCCCCGCACAGATGCAACTGGTCGTCTTCAGCAATCGGCAGCCATTCGGTCGAACGGCGCAACAGCGCATCGCTCTCTGTAGGAGGGGCTTCAGCCCCGACCGATGACCTCGCCCCAGCGCGGACGCAGCTGGCCGTCCGCGGCAAACCGGTAGCGCCCCTCTGCCCAACCCAGTCCGAACAGTGCGAGCATTTGAGCGTAATAGGCCGGCGCGTCGGCGCGCTGCTGCGCGGGCGTGGGCAGGCTGGATTGCAGTGTCTGCGCCAGTGCGCGTTCGTCCTGCGCCAGCAGATAGGGCAAAACCGCGGCGCGGAAGCCGTAGCCGGCTTCGCCTTGTCCTTCTCCGCTGCGGGTGTCCACCTCCTCCCACATCGGCCTGCCCGCGCGCAGACGCCGCAGCGGGCCGGACAGCAGCCGCAGCTGCTCGCGGAAGTGGCGGTCGCGCGGCGACAGCATGCCCGCCCACAGGTAGCAGCGGATCGCGTCGTAGCCGCCCGTCGCGCCCTTCGCCGGATCGACGACGAACGCGCCGTCGCGCCATGCCGTCCAGTCGGGGGCGAAGCCGCGCGGCGTGGTCTGCCGCAGCAGTTCCAGCATGTTGTCGGCCAGCACCGTCCACGGCCCGCCGCGGTCGATGGCGGCGAAGCGGCGCAGCAGTTGCAGCGGCAGGTAGCTGGGGTTGAGCCGGGTGGCGTCGCCTTCGATGAAGCCCTGCGGCCCCGGCAGCAGCATCGGGCCGAGGCCGGGCAGGACGACGATTTCGCGTTCGCGCACCTGCGCCAGCATGCCTTCGGCGATGTGCCGCAGGGCGGGTCGATGCCACAGCCGGCCGGCTTCCAGCAGTGCGTAGGCCAGCCACAGGTCGGAGTCCGACGCGGGGTTGTCGTCGAGGACGCGCCAGCCGCCCTTGTCGTCGCGTCCCCACAGCCAGGCCGGCAGGTGCCGGTGCATGTCGCCATCGGCCAGGTTGTCCTGCGTCCACGCGAGGATGCGGTCGAACAGCGCCTGGTCGTTGTCCACCAACGCGAAGAACAGCGCGTACGACTGGCCTTCGGAGGTGCTGCGCTGGTCGTCCTGGCTGCGGTCGATCATGCGGCCGTCCGCGCTTAGGCTGCTTTCCACCAGTACCCGCCATGCCGGCCAATCGCCCGTGGCGCGGGCGGAGGACAGGACGGGCAGCAGCGGCGCGGCGAGCAGTGTCCGCAGCAGCGCGCGGCGATGCGGGTCAGCGGTATTCGCCATACGGCACCAGCGGCGACACCGGCAGCGGCAGGTTGCCCTGCCACGGCTTGAACGTGTAGCGCAGGTAGAGCTGGAAGGCGTCGGGCGAATAGTCCTGGCTGCGCTGCAGGGTGCCGGCCGCGCCGAGGACGAAGTGATCGCCCAGCCTGCGTTCGACCGTCGCGTACAGGCGATGGCCGTTGCCCGTGCTGCTGCTCCCCGCCGTTTGCGCGCTGGCCTGGTCCAGCGCGAGCGGGCCGTACAGCGGTTCCAACTGCGCGATCACCTTTTCGATCAGCGCCTGGTCGGGGAAGCGGTCGCTCGTCCCGGTGCGTGCGTGCGAGACGCCCAGCGAGGCGTCAACCCGCACCGACCAGTCGTCGCTTCGCCATGCGAAGCCCACCGGCACGCTCAGCGAGGCGTAGCGCTGCGGGCTGTAGTAGCCGCCCTGTCCCAGCGCGTAGCCGCCGAGGTCGCGCGCGTAGTGCCAGTACATCGCGGTGAGGCCCGCGTCCAGCCGCAGGTTCGGGCGCTGGACCAGCTTGTGGTACCAGCCGGCCATCGCGCGGGCGCGGGTGTTGCCGGCCACGTTGCGGCCGGTCAGGCGATGCCAGCTCCAGTTCGACCACGCGCCGTTGCGCCCGCCTTCGTCATAGCCGAGGCCGAGGGTCGGGCCGGTGGCGACCACGCCGCCCCAGGCGATGCCGCTGCGCGGATCGACCGCGCCGGCCTGCGACAGCAGCGAGTTGGTCAGCGGGCGGCGCGAGAGCGCGGCGCTCCAGCCGAGGCGGCCGAGGTTGCCTTCGACGCCGATGCCGCCCAGCCAGTTGCCGACCGCGTAGCCGGCGGGCGTTCGGCCGAGGTCGAAATTCCAGCGGCCATCGATGCTGCGCCAGCCGGCGGCGAATCCCGCGCCGGAGCCGACGTGCTGGCGCAGGCGGGTGTCGCAGCCGGGAGCCTGCAGAGCGCTGCCGTCGGCTTGCAGCAGCGGCAGGGCGCAGCTGCCGAATTCCCCGGCGTGGAATCCGGCGGCGTCGGTCTGGAAGCTGCGCGCATCCAGCCGCACCTGTTCCAGCCGCGCCCAGCCCAGCCCGCCGGCGAACGGCGCGTCGAGATGCACGATGCGGGTATCGCGCGACAGCCGCGAGATGCCGGGCGTGCCGTCGCCGCGCCGCCCGCCGTCCTGCATGAGGGTCAGCGTCGGGTTCTGCTGCTGGTACAGCGTTTCCACGTCGCCGCGCAGGCTGCGGCGCAGCCAGTCGTCGCCGCTGGTTTCGCGGCTGGCGCGGGTGAGCGCGCGATCGTCGCGCGGCTGCGCCTGCGTCGGCGCGAGCAGGCCGTTTTCCTCCATCGCGCGGGCGTACATGTCCAGCGCGCCCGCCGGGTCGCGGGCGCGCAGCAGCCGCGCGGCGTCGCGCCATGCCTGCGGTTCGGGGGTGGTCTTGCGGGCCAGCAGGTCGCGCAGGATCGCCAGCGCCCTGTCGTCTTCGTGCAGCCCCGACCAGATGGAGGCGAGCCGGCGTTGCTGGCCGATGTCGCCGGGCGCAGCCAATGGCGGCGCGGCGAGCATGCGCGCGCGCGCGCTGTCGATGTCGCCGCCGTCGATCAGCGCCTGCACGACGCCCAGCTGCGCATCGACGTCGTCGGGCTGCGCTTCCAGCACCTGTCCGTAGAGGGCCAGCGCCTGCGCGTGGTCGCCGCGCAGGCTGGCCCACTCGGCGAGCGTGAGCCGGATGCCGGCGTCCTGCGGCCGCCGCCGCAGCAGCGCGATGGCCTCGTCCTCGCGCCCGGCGGCGCGCAGCTCCCAGGCGCGGTCGGTGGCCTGTTGGCGGCGCAGGCGCGCGGACAGTGCGCGCATGTCGTCGTCCCATTGCGCGTGTGGCAGTTGTTCCAGCGCGGCCAGTGCCTGTTCGATGCGTTGCGAACCGGACAGGTACAGCGCCTGCGCATAGCGCGCTTCCGGCGTGCCGCCGGCCCTGCCGGCCATGTCCGCAATCACCGCGTCGGCCTCGTCGTCCGCGCCGACGAGGCGCAGGGCGTTGGCCTGCGAATAGGCCAGCCACGGATCGTCCGGCTGCTCGACGCGCAGCGTGCGGCCCAGCGCGATGGCGGCGGCGGTGTCGTTCGCCGCCAGCGCCTGCTCGCGTTGCTCGCGCAGGCGCGCGATGCGCAGCCTGCGAAGGTCTTCGGCGTACAGCTGGCGCTGCGCCGCCGGCAGGCCGGCGACGAAGGTTTCCAGTTGCTCGGGACGCGTGCGCCCGAGGAACTGCACCTGCTTGCGGATCACGTTGGCGTCGCGCGGTGCGAGGCGACGGGCGGCCTGCAACTGGCGCTCGACGGCAGCCTCATCGCCGCGCGCCTGCGCCACGTCGATCAGGCCGAGCACGGCATTCACCTCGCGCGGCTGCTGCCGCCGCGCCTGCTGGTACAGGACTTCGGCACGATCCACATCGCCCGCGGTCAATGCGGCATCAGCTTGGTCGAGCAGCAGCCAGTAGCGGGTGCTGGCGATCAGGTCGCGCCATTTGTCGCTGTTGCTGGTGTCGGACTGGGCCTGCTGCGCCTTGCGGAAATACGCCAGCGCCTGCTCGCGCTGGCCCTGCCGCATCAGCGCAAGCCCCAGTCCGCCGAGGAAGTCGGCTTCGTCCGGGTAGCCGCGCAGCGCCTGCCGGTACGCCGCTTCCGCCTCGGCATTGCGGCCCGCGTCGAGCAGCCGCGTCCCGCGCAGGCCGGCCAGCCACGCCGGATTGCCCACCCGCTTGCGCTGCTCCTCGTACAGCTTCTTCGCATCGTCCAGGTGCACCCAGGCCGGATAGCGGGCGATGAAGGCTTGCAGGCGGCGCAGGTTGCGCGCGTCGGCGGTTTGCGAGGACAGGTAGTCCCATTCGGTGTCGGCGGCGTAGGTGCGCGCCTCGGGGTTGCCGCCCATGCGCTGCAGGATCGCCAGTGCCGCGTCGTTGCGGTCGACGGCGAACAGCAGTTGCGCCAGCGCCTGCAGCAGCACCATGTTGCCGGGATAGTCGCGATCCAGTGCTTCGAGCTTGCGGATCGCCAGCGCGCGGCCGGCGGGTTCGCCGCCGCGCAGGCGCCAGTATTCCAGCCCCAGCTGGAAGCCGGGAGGATCGTCGTTGAACAGCTTGCGGTAGATCGCCAGCGCCTCGGCGCTGCGTCCGCCGGTGGCGAGCAGGCGCGCCTGTTGCAGCGCTTCCTGCAGGTCGCCGCGATAGGCCGCCCACAGGCGTTCGCCGGCGGCCAGCTCCCCGCTGCCCGCGCCGGTCTGCCGCAGTCGTTGCAGGGTGTCGGTGGCGGCTTCGACATTCTGCTGCGACAGCTGGACTTCCAGGATCGCCAGCATCGTGCCCCGATCGTCCGGCGCGAGCAGGCGCAGGCGCGCCAAGGCGTCTTCGATCAGCCGCTGGCGACCGCTGGCCTCGCCGATGCGCACCTGTTGCAGCAGCCACTGCCGCTGCGAGGCGAGCGTGCCGGCCGGCGTGGGCTGCAGATCCTGCGCCAAGCCGTCGCCCGCGCCGGCGAGGCCCGCCAGCAGCAGGCCGCTTGCGACGACGGCGAGGGGACGTCCGCGCGGCATCAGCGCTCCGCCGCTTCCAGCCGCTTGCGCGACACCCAGCGCAGCGTGCGCCACAGCAGGAAGCCGGCCAGCAGCACTGCCACCGTCGCCAGCACGGCCAGCAGCACGGGGTGGTCGGCGAGGTGATACCAGAGCAGCAGCCACCACGGCAGCGAGCCGACGTAGTAATGCTCGCCGACGAACTGGCTGTGGATGCCGGAGTTGCGCAGGATGGCGACCGAGCCGGCGATGGCCTCGCGCTTGCCGGTGTCGCTCAAGGCCTCGTCGAGCAGCGCGTAGTCGGCGTCCGCGCTGGCCGCCAGCGAGACGATGCTGCGCTGGGCGTGGTGCGGCGACTGCAGGCCGATGATGGCGGCGAACGGCGCATCGGCGGTGACGCCGACGCGGTTCACCGCCGCGTCGCCGGCGGTCTTGCCGAAGCGCGCATCCAGCACCGCGTTCTGCGGCGAGCCGACGCCGCCGTTGCGCAGCGTGGTGCGCTGGTTGTCGATCAGCAGCGAGAGCTGGTCGCTGCCGCGCAGTTCCTGCGGCAGCGCGCCCAGCACCAGCAGATCGGCATCCAGCTGGCTGGCCTGCTTCCAGTCGTCGCTCACGCGCAGGCCGTAGGCGGGGTAGCCGCTCTGCACGCCGAGGCCGCCGACCAGGTTCAGCAGCAGGCCCACCTGCGCCTCGTTGGCCTGCAGCGGCACCAGCGCCACCGTTTCGGACAGGTCGGCCATGCGGGTGAACGGGAAGCCGCTCAACGCGAACGCGGACAAATCCGGCAGGCCCATGTAGTGGTGGAAACCGGAGAAGTCGATCGACGAATCCTCCTCGATCGCCGCCTGCAGATTGGGCGGCAGCACGGTCTGGCAGTGGTCGCGCTGGGCGCTGCCCATCACGCTGGCGAAGTTGAAGTCGAAGCGCAGCTGGTTGCGGTCGCCGATCTTCAGCGCCGGGATCAGCAGCTTGCCGTCGCCGGAGCCGGCGTCGCCGGCCAGCACCGGCAGCCGGATTTCCTCCAGCCCCTGCTTGCCGGAGCGGCGGATCAGCGGGAAGCTGGAGATGAACTGGTCGTTGATCCCCACGCTCAGGCGCGATTCGTCGCTGCTGAACGGCGGCGTGTAGCGGTAGCGCAGGTTGAGCGGGATGCCCTGGTTGCGCCAGATGAACAGGTCGGGCGGCAGGTTGAGGTTGACCAGGATGGGCTGTGGCGAGATGCCGCTGGCGCGCAGCTGCTGCGGATAGTCCAGCAGTTCGGCCAGGTGCACGGCGCGATCGGTGCGCACCCAGTTGGGCGCGTCGTAGGGCTTGCGCGGAGCCAGCGGCTTGACCTCGTCCACCCGCACATGGGTGCCGCGGAACAGCACGTTGCCCGCCGCCATCGCCGACACCGCCGCCTGCAGGTCGGCGTCGTTGCGGCCGAGCACCAGCAGCAGCTTGCGCTGCGGGTCTTCCGGCAGCGACATCAGCTCGATCACCGGCCCTTGCACCGGTGCGTGCCTGGCGATGACCGCCGGGAACCTGCCGTTGACCGCCAGCACCACCGCATGGCCCTGCGCTGGCAGTCGGTCGTAGCTGACCGGGAAGCGCGCCTGCCGCCACCAGCCGGCCATGCTGCCGAAGTACGAGGCCATCAGCGCGGCGGCGCGCTGCTGCGCCACCGACGGCGAGCCGGCGAACACCACCGGCAGCTCCAGCCGTGCGGTGTCGCGCGGGTCGAAGAACGGCAGCGGGAAATTGGCGAGGTCGTCCCGCATCGCCAGCGGCTGCCCGCCGAGGCGCAGGGTGGTGTTGCTGGACAGGTTCACCCACAGCGAGCTGTGGGTCGGCTCCTCGCAGATGTCGGTGTAGTGGCCGATGAACTCCACCCGGATCTGGTTGAAGTCGGCGATCAGCCGCGCGTCCAGCGGCAGCTTGGCCTGCACCGGCTTGCCGAGCTGGTCGCGTTCGATCGGCAGCACGCCCATCAGCGCATCGTTGAGGTACAAGCGCAGGTGCGACAGCGTGGGCAGCAGCGAGGGCGACGGGGTGAAGCCCAGGTCGAGCTCGGCCTCGCGCGCCAGCCGGTCGCGCCGCATCTGGAATTCGAAGCTGGTGGTGTTGCGCACGCCCGACAGCAGCGTGTCCTGACGGCGGCCAAGCTGCGCCAGGGTGCTGGCGCGCTGCCACGGCCAGGCCGCGCCGGTCCAGACGGTCGTCGGCGCCGCCGTGTTCGAGGCTGCGGGCGCGGCCTTCTCCGTCGCCGCCGGCGCGTCAACGGCCGCGCGCAAGGGCGCAGGGGGGGGGGGGGCGGTGCTGCCGCTGGCCGCGTACAGCGCCAGCACGGGCAGCAGGAGCCAGCGCAGGGAGGTGGAGATACTCATGGACGAAGCCCCGGGGCAGCGGCTGGGTCAGCCGGGTGGAAGGGAAGCGGTTGTCGCGGCGCGAAGCTGGCCAGCCAGCGCAGCGCGCGGCGGCTCCAGTGCATCGGGCGGTCGAGGTCGATGGGAGAGAAATCGCCCATCCGGCGATAGCCCTGCCAGCCCAGCGCCATCACGCGCCACAGGCTGCGCGGCAGGCTCATCGGCCGGTAGCCGGCGTGCCAGTCCAGCCATGCGTCGGCGCGGGCGAAGGTGCATTGCATGAACTCGACGCGCTGCCGTTCGCCGGCGAACTCCAGCAGCAGGCCCAGCCGCGCGCCCACGCTCCGCCGTACCACGGCGGCGAACGAGAACTCGCGGCGTCCGCGCCCCACCAGCAGCGTCACCGGCGTGCCATCGGCCACCTGCGGCGCCTGCGCCAGGTCGACGCCGACGCCGTCGTTGGAATAATCGTGCATCGTGCCGCCCAGCCTGCGGCCGTCCGGCAACTGCAGGGCCACCGGCAGGCGCTTGACCACGCGGTGCGTCCTGCGCACCTGCCGCACCTCCGCCGCCACCGCCAGCGCGCCGCCGACGATCAGCAGGTTGTAGAGCACCCACAGCGAGCTGACGATCACCGTGCCGCGCTCGTCGGCCGGGCCGTGCAGGAAGCGCCACGCCGCGAACGCCAGCCCGGCGACGTTGAGCACCGCCAGCAGCAGGTAGGGCTGGGCGACCTTCCAGTCGAAGCGGTCGCCGTCCTGCGTGCCGCCCTTGTCGGTGACGTTGAACTTGCCCTTCGACGGGCTGAACAGGGCCACCGTGGTGGGCCGGGCGATGTACCAGGCCAGCACGGTTTCGTACACCTCGCCCCAGAACGGCCTGCGCCACTGCCCCTGGATGCGCGAATTGGTCAGGCTGGCATGCGCCATGTGCGGCAGCACGAACAGCAGGATGGCGATGGCCGGCGCGTAGATGATGTAGACGTGCAGCAGCAGGAAGGCCAGCGGCGCGGTCAGGAACACCAGGCGCGGGATGCCGGCGAGGAAGTGCAGCATCGCGTTGGCGTAGCAGAAGCGCTGGAACAGGGTCAGGCCCTTGCCCAGCAGCGGGTTGTCGATGCGGAAGATCTGCACCATCCCGCGCGCCCAGCGGATGCGCTGGTTGACGTGCGCGCCGAGGCTGTCGGTGGCCAGGCCCGCCGCCTGCGGGATGCGCAGGTAGGCCGAGTTCCAGCCGTTGCGGTGCAGGCGCAGCGCGGTGTGCGCGTCCTCGGTGACGGTTTCCGTGGCGAAGCCGCCGATGGCGTCGATGGCCGCACGCCGCAGCACCGCGCAGGAGCCGCAGAAGAACGCCGCGTTCCACAGGTCGTTGCCGTCCTGCACCAGCCCGTAGAACAACTCGCCCTCGTTGGGGTCGCGGCGGAACACGCGCAGGTTGCGCTCGAACGGATCGGGCGAGAAGAAGTGGTGCGGCGTCTGCACCAGCGCCAGCCTGGGATCGCGCAGGAACCAGCCGGTGGTGACCTGCAGGAACGAGCGCACCGGCAGGTGGTCGCTGTCGAAGATCGCCACCAGTTCGCCGTCGATCAGGGTCAGGGCGTGGTTGAGGTTGCCGGCCTTGGCGTGGCGGTTGTCGCTGCGGGCGATGTAGTGGATGCCGACGCGCTGCGCGAATGCGCGGAACTCCTCGCGCCTGCCGTCGTCCAGCAGGTGGATGCGCAGCTTGTCCGCCGGCCAGTCCAGGCCCAGCGCGGCATGGACGGTGTTGCTGACCAGCGACAGGTCTTCGTTGTAGGTGGGGATCAGCACGTCGATCGTCGGCCAGTCGCGCGGATCGGGCGGCAGCGGCGCGGGCTTGCGGTGCAGCGGCCATGCCACCTGCACGTAGCCCAGCATCAGCACCAGCCACGAATAGGTTTCCGCCACCAGCAGGATGACGCCGCAGGCGAGGTCGAAGTTGCTGTTCCAGTTCAGCGTGGCGGTGTAGCGCCACCACAGGTAGCGGCAGGACACGGTGATCGACAGCACCACCAGGATCAGCGTGGCGTAGCGCCCCGGCATGCGCCGCACCAGTATCGCGATGGCCCACAGCAGCAGCACGAACACGAACTGGGCGAAATAGCTGAAGGGCTGGGTGATGCACAGCGCGGCAAGGCCCAGCGTGACGATGCCGACGGCGACGTTCAGCCAGCGGCGCGCGCGCGGCGACAGCGCCGCGAGGAAGCGCCGTGAACGCTGCCAGGCGGCGCTGTTCCAGATCCTGTCCGGCAGGGCGCGCATCGCGTCGAGGTAGCGCGAGCGCCCGCGCCTGGCCGCGCCGCGCAACTGCGCGATGTGGCGACGGCGTGCCTGCGCCAGCCGGCGGCGGCGGTCGGAGGTCTGCGGGGTGGTCCGCACCAGCAGCAGCCAGCCGGCCTGGATCAGCAGCCGCAGCGGATCGCCCATGCGCCAGCGGCGATGCGGCTGCAACTGCGGCAGCGCGTCCGGCAGGCGCGGCGCGAGCGCCTGCCACGCCGGCCCTTCCAGCCGCAGCAGCGCCCAGCACGCGGCCTGCGACAGCCACAGCAGCCAGGCCGCCGGCAGCGAGGCGCCGGTCTTGTCGCGCAGCTGCGGCCAGTGGAGCCAGCGCAGCGTCATGCGGCCGGCGTCCCGCGCAGGCGGCCGCGTTCGGCCAGGCACCAGAGCGCCAGGCCGGCGGCGTCGGCGGCGGCCAGCGAGCCGGCGGCGTCCAGCCCCAGCGGCAGCTTGCGCGCCAGCGCGGCGGGCACGCTGGCGTCCTCGTGCACCGGCTGCGGCAGCAGCCGCGCGCCGTATGCCTCGCTCCAGAGTTGCATCAGGTCGCGCTGCAGCGGCAGCGCCGGGTCGTAGCGGTTGGGCAGCAGCCGGCGGGTTTCGTCGACGTGGCGGTGCAGCAGGACGTGGCAACCGGGATCGACCGTCGCCACCAGCAGCGGCAGCGCGCACGCCTGCCGGTTGACCGTCGCCGCGTGCGCGGACAGGCGCTGCGGCAGGTCGAACACGATCCAGTCGAACTGCGCCTGCAGCAGCGGCAGGCGTTCGGCCCAGAACCGCGGCGTCCGCTGCAATGCCTGCTCGATGGCGGCCACGTCGGCTTCGCCCACCGCGCCGTAGGGCAGCAGCGCCAGTCCCGGCGCGCACTGGAAGGCGGCATCGCGCCAGTCCGTGCCGTCCAGTTGCGCCCGCGCCCAGCCGCGCGTTTCCGCGACGGACAGGCCCAGGTGCAGGCCCAGTAGGTGGTCGGGGCTGCCCTCGACCAGCAGCACGCGCTCGCCCAGCGCGCGCAGCGCCTGCCCCAGCGCGGCCACCAGGGTGGTGACGCCGACGCCGCCGCGCACGCCCTGCAACGACAGGGTGAGGCTCATCGCCGCGGCTCCCGCGCCAGTTCGGCGAACAGCGGCCAGCGCGCCAGCGCCTGCGCGTGTTCCTGCCGCAGGGAGAAATCCACGTAGGGCAGGTCGGGCATGCGCAGGTGCGCGCGAAGGACGTCGATGTCGTCGCGCTCGGAGGTGAGCGGCGCGGTCAGGGGCTCGGCCATCAGCGCTTGTCCTCCGGATACGGCGTCCACGTCGCGCTGCCCTTCAGTTGCAGCCACGGGCGGCCGTCGTACTCGATCACCTTCGCGCCTTCGTTCTCCGACACGGAGGGCGTGCGCGGCAGGCCTTGCAGTAGCTCGTCCCAGTCGCGGGCGTCGGACTGCGCGCGGGCGTTGAGCGCCTGGACGCGCGCGACCAGTTCGGAAATCGCCAGGTAGCTGCTGGGCGCGGTGATCCGCTGCGGGCCGGCCGACGCGGGCAGGCCCATGCCGACCAGCTTCACGCCCACCGGCACGTGGGTGATCGACGGGCTGGGGATCTCGCGCATGCCGGGGATCTGCATGCGGTCGCCGTGCAGCGCCGCGCCGTGCTCCGGCACCACCACCACCATCGCGCGGCGGCCGTTCTTCTCCAGCGCGTCGATGAAGCCGGCCAGGTCGCCCAGCACCATCTGCGCGCGCGCCTTGTAGTCGCTGGCGGTGGCGCGGCCGTCCGCGCCGACGATGCGGTTGCCGTCGTGCAGCGAGATCGTGTTGTAGAACAGCGCCACCCGGTCGGCGGCTTCGGACTGCCGACGCGCCAGCCAGCCGCCCAGCACGTCGCTGTCGCGGCGCAGCGGCGACTTGTCGAAGGCGATCAGCGCGCGCGGATAGGCGTCGATGCCCAGCGGCGCGGCCTGCAGGCCGCCGTAGCGGGTCAGGTCGCCGATGAAGTCGTCGAAGTGGCCGTCGTGGTTCATCGCCAGTTCGTTCTGGAAGCCCAGCGCGCGCAGGTTCTCGAACAGCTGGCAGCCGGCGGGCGCGGGATCGAACAGCGCCGCGTGCGGGGTCTGCCCGCAGCTCGCGCGGAGCAGGCGGATCGCCGCCGGGCCGCTGTAGGCGGTGGCCGAGTTGAAGTCGTCGAACACCACGTCCATGCGGTCGAACAGGACGTTGTGGCGCAGCCCCACCTCGTCCAGGTCGCTCCACGCCAGCGAGCAGATGTTCAGCACGATCACGTCGAACGGCGCGCCGCCCTGCGCGGTGGGGAAGGCGGTCTTCAGGCCGGACTGCTGCTGGTAGAAGTTGGCCAGCCAGGCGTCGAGGGTGTCGTTGGTGACGGGGCCACCGCGCGGCGTCGCGCCGGCCGTGGCGCCCACCTCGGCGGCGATGGCTTCGCCGCGTCCCCAGCCCGCGGGCAGCGGCAGCGCCAGCACCGCCATGCCGAGCATGCCCAGCACGCTGAGGGTGGTCACGCGCACCCACGGCTTCGCCAACCAGTAGCCGAACGCCAGCAGCGCCAGCAGCATCACCATCTGCACGTTGACGAAGCGCCCCAGCAGTTCCCACCAGTACGAGGCGGAGAACTCCAGCACGCCCGGCTGCGCCAGCAGGCGCTGGAACGGCGGCCACCAGGTGTCGTGGTAGTACAGCGCCACCGCCACCGGGATGGCGACCACGGTGCGGGCGATGCGCGCGCGCCGCCACGGCAGCGGCACCAGCAGGGCGGCGAGCAGCAGCAGGTTCGGCAGCACGTGCAGGTTCAGCGCCCCCATCCATGCCAGCACCAGCTTGGACAGGAAATACAGGTTCCAGCCGCGCAGGTCGGGCCACGCCCACGGCGTGGAATGCGGAGTGCGAACGGTCATGCCTGCTCCCGCTTGCCCGAGGCGCGGCGGCGTTCCCCGACCCGCTTGAGGTGGCGCGGTGGCAGGACGCGCTGCAACCACGCGCGCGCCGTGCGCCACGTCGTCCCCAGCATCGCGCCGAACGGGATCATCAACAGCGCGCACGCGGCCAACAGGCCCCAGACCTGCTGGTCGTTCATGCCGCTTCTCCCAGGCGCAGCGGTTGCGGAGCAAGAACCGTGGCTGCGCCCTCCGCGAATGGCGGCGGCAGCGGTGCGACAGCGATGGGCGCGTTGCTATCGGCGATGGTGTTCATCGCCACCACGTCGTAGGCGGCCAGGCGCTGGTAGCCCTCGAACAGTTCCTTCCATGGCAGGCGGAACAGGTTGCCGAGCGCGTACTCCACGCCGTCGCCGCGGCAGGCGAACAGGAACAGCCAGACCTGCCCGCCGTGGACGCAGGCGAAATCGCCGCGCCGGCGCATCTGCAACTGCTGCAAGGCCTGCACGGCGCTGACGCCGGCCACCGGTTGCAGCACCAGCGCGGCGCTTTCCACCGCGCCGCCCGCCTGTTCCAGCAGCTCGCCGGCAGCCTGCCGGAAGCGCGCTGCCGGCACGATGCCGCCGATGTCCGGCGGTCGGTGCTGGCGGATCAATCGTTCCACGTCGTCCGGCAACCGTCCCTGCCAGGGCTGGCCCTGGATCGTTTCCAGCAGGGTCAGGAAGCGCGCCAGCGGCACGCCGGCGGGCGCGACCAGGCTGGCGCCGGCATTCAGCAGCAGGCGCTCGTCGGCATAGCGCAGGCAGGGCGACATTTCCCGCACCACCAGCTTCAGGCCGTTGCCGCGTTCGCCGCGCAGGCGGTGGACGATGCGGGCCAGCGCATCGACGTCGTGGTTCTCGCGGATCGCCAGCACCACCGTGGCGGCCTGCGCGCGCTGCGCGGAGGCGACCAGCGCGGGCCAGCCATCGAACAGTCGCCACGCGGGCGAGAACGGCGGCGCGCCTTCCAGCGCGTCGTCCTGCGCCAGGTAGAGGAAACGGTCGCCGCCTTCTTCCAGCAGCGCATGCACGTCGGCGCTCGCATCGGCGACCACGTGCAGGCGCTCGCCGCGCCATTCGGCCGCGAACTCGTGCTGTGCCACCACGCCTTCGGCATTGCTCCAGTAATGCACCAGCAGTTGCAGCGCGCCGCGGTGCGGGTGCAACTGGGCGACGCCGCCGCACAATCGGCTCAGCGACAGCAGGCGGGGCGCGAGCGTGGCGGTTTCGTCGTGGCACAGCAGCAGCACGCAGTGGTTGCCGGTGCTGGCCCATGCCTGCAACTGCCGGCACCAGCGCAGCAATTGCCCGTCATTCAGCGCGTCCATCGCGGCGGCGGGCAACTGCACAACGCACAGCGCGTCGCGCGCGCCGGTGCAGCGGGGCAGGTCGATGGGCAAGGCGCGCATCGCCGCTTCGACCTGCGACGCGGCGGCCTGGTACAGGCGCACGCGGGCCGGCCCCTGGTCGGGGCGCAGCGGTTCCAGCATGTGCGCGGGCGCGCGTCCCAGCGCGGCGACCACGGCGACGGGCACGCCATCGGCACCGGCCAGGAGGCCGGCGGCGATCAGATCGGCTTGTTCCGCATCCGCGCAGGCCAGCCAGTACGGGCTTCCCGGGCGCAGACGGGTGAATTCATGTGGCAATCCATCGATCGCCAGAGCCAGGGACCTCATCGTCGATGACGCCCCCGGTTTGCCGCTGTGAAGCACCGCATCGATCCCCCCGGATCCGCAAACAATCTTTCAATTATATGACGGTTATCACGATTGCCTTCATTCTTTGTCGGCATGAGGGCATTGCAATCCGTTCCGGATTCATGTTCGTGATCGGCCGGAGGGCGAGCGCTACGTTTCCACCGACAGTTCATCCACCTTCTGCCACCCGCGCGGCAACAGCCCGCCGCGCGACCCGCGCGCGCCCAGGTGCGCGTCCAGGTCGCGGAACGCCAGCGTCATCGTGCGGTTGCCGGATTTGACCAGCAGCTTGCCGTTGGGCGGGACGACGGCGATGGCCACCACGTGCTCGGTGCCGCGCTTGGCCTTGGGGATCTCGATGATCTTGTTGCCTTTGCCCTTGTCCAGTTCCGGCAGCTCGGACAGCGGGAACGCCAGCACGTGGCCGGCGCTGGTGACGGCGACGATGCGGTCGGCAGCCACGTCGCCCACCGCCGCCGGCGACAGCACGCGTCCGCCCTCCGGCAGCGACAGCAGCGCCTTGCCGGCCTTGTTGCGGCTGGTCAGGTTCTCGAAGCGGGTGACGAAGCCGTAGCCGTGGCTGGAGGCGATCACCAGCCGGTCGTCGTTGCCGCCGCTGGCCAACGCCTCGAAGGTGGCGCCCGCTGCCGGCGCGAAGCGCCCGGTCAGCGGCTCGCCGTTGCCGCGCGCGCTGGGCAGGGTGTGCACGGCCGTCGAGTAGCTGCGCCCGGTGGAATCGAGGAAGGCCACCTGCTGGGTGCTGCGCGAGCGCACCGCGGCCAGCAGCCGGTCGCCCTCGCGGTAGGACAGGCCGGCGGCGTCGATGTCGTGGCCCTTGGCGGCGCGCACCCAACCCTTCTCGCTGACCACCACGGTCATCGGCTCGCTGGCCACCAGCTCGGTCTCGTCCAGCGCCTGCGCGGCCTGGCGCGCCACCAGCGGGCTGCGGCGGGCGTCGCCGAATTTCTTCGCGTCGGCCAGCAGTTCGTCCTTGATCAGCTTCTTCAGCTTGGCCTTGCTGTCCAGCAAGGCCAGCAGCTTCTCGCGCTCGGCGGCCAGTTCGTCCTGCTCGCCGCGGATCTTCATTTCCTCCAGCCGCGCCAGCTGCTTGAGCCTGGTGTCGAGGATGTAGTCGGCCTGGTCCTCGGACAGCTTGAAGCGCGCCATCAGCACCGCCTTCGGCTCGTCCTCGGTGCGGATGATGCGGATGACCTCGTCCAGGTTGAGGAAGGCCACCAGCAGGCCTTCCAGCAGGTGCAGGCGGCGCTCCACCTTCTCCAGCCGGTGCTTGAGCCGGCGGGTGACGGTGGTCTGGCGGAAGCTCAGCCATTCCGACAGCAGCATCTTCAGGTTCTTCACCTGCGGGCGGCCGTCCAGCCCGATCACGTTCATGTTGACCCGGAAGCTCTTCTCCAGGTCGGTGGTGGCGAACAGGTGGCCCATCAGCTGTTCGGCGTCGACCCGGTTGCTGCGCGGGATCAGCACGATGCGGGTGGGGTTGGCGTGGTCGGACTCGTCGCGGATGTCCTCCAGCCACGGCAGTTTCTTGGCCCGCATCTGCGCGGCGATCTGCTCGATCACCTTGCTCGGGCTGACCTGGTGCGGCAGCTCGGTGATGACGATGTTGGCGTGTTCGCGCACGAACACGGCGCGGGCGCGCACGCTGCCGGTGCCGGTCTCGTACATCGCCAGCAGGTCCGACGGCGCGGTGATGATCTCCGCCGCGGTGGGGTAGTCCGGCCCGCGCACGTGCTCGCACAGGTCGCGCACGGTCGCGTCGGGGTCGTCCAGCAGGCGCACGCAGGCGCTGACGAGTTCGTTGAGGTTGTGCGGCGGCAGGTCGGTGGCCATGCCCACGGCGATGCCGGTGGTGCCGTTCAGCAGCAGGTGCGGCAGTCGCGCCGGCATCCAGCTGGGTTCCTCCAGCGTGCCGTCGAAGTTCGGGGTCCAGTCCACGGTGCCCTGGCCGAGTTCGCCCAGCAGCACTTCGGCGATCGGCGAGAGCTTGGATTCGGTGTAGCGCATCGCCGCGAACGACTTGGGGTCGTCGCTGGAGCCGAAGTTGCCCTGGCCCTCGATCAGCGGGTAGCGCCACGAGAACGGCTGCGCCATCAGCACCATCGCCTCGTAGCAGGCGGAGTCGCCGTGCGGGTGGTATTTGCCGATCACGTCGCCCACGGTGCGGGCGGATTTCTTCGGCTTGGCGGCGGCGTTCAGGCCCAGCTCGCTCATCGCGTAGATGATGCGGCGCTGCACCGGCTTGAGGCCGTCGCCGATGAACGGCAGGGCGCGGTCCAGCACCACGTACATGGAGTAGTCGAGGTAGGCGCGCTCGGCGTATTCGCGCAGGGGGATCTGTTCGAAACCGTGGAAGGTGGAGCGGAGGAGATCGTCGGTCATCCGCGCATTCTAAGGCCAGCGCGAGGGTGGCCGGCGGGCCCTGCTCAGGCCGCGCCGTGCCGCCGCAGCGCCCATTCCACGTGCTCGCGCACGACGGGCGAAGGATGGTGGCGGCGGGTTGCCAGCGCCGCCAGCACCTCCGGCGTGGTTGGCGCGTTGCCGAGGGCAATCGCGATGTTGCGCAGCCAGCGCTCGTGCCCGCTGCGGCGGATCGCGCTGCCCTCGCTGCGGCGCAGGAATTCGTCTTCCTCCCAGGCGAACAGCTCGGCCAGGCTGGCCTTGTCCAAGTCGTTGCGGGCGCGGAAATCCGGTTCGTCGCTGCGCTTGGCGAACTTGTTCCACGGGCAGACCAGTTGGCAGTCGTCGCAGCCGTAGATGCGGTTGCCCATCAGCGGGCGCAGCTCCTCGTCGATGCTGCCTTCGTGTTCGATGGTGAGGTAGGAAATGCAGCGTCGTGCGTCCAATCGGTAGGGCGCGGTGATCGCGCCGGTCGGGCAGACGTCGATGCAGCGGGTGCAGCTGCCGCAATGGGCGGTGGCCGACGGATCGATGGGCAGGGGGATGTCGACGAACAGTTCGCCGAGGAAGAACCAGCTGCCGCCGTCCTTGTCGATCAGGCAGGTGTGCTTGCCGATCCAGCCGAGCCCGGCGTTGCGCGCCAGCGCGCGCTCCAGCACCGGCGCGGAATCGGTGAAGGCGCGGTGGCCGAACGGGCCGATCTCAGCCTGCACCACTTCGGCCAGTCTTTGCAGGCGGTTGCGCATCAGCTTGTGGTAGTCGCGGCCCAGCGCGTAGCGGGCCACATAGGCGCGCTCGTGTTCGCGCAGGTTGGCCCAGGCGGCATCCGGGTCCTTGCCGTAGTCCAGCCCCACCGAGATCACCCGGATCGTGCCGGGCAGCAGTTCCGCCGGGCGCGCGCGCAGCGCGCCGTGGCGCGCCATCCACTCCATCGAGCCATGCAGCTGCTGGGACAGCCAGTCGAGCAGGTGCGCCTCGTCCTGCTTGAGCTCCACCCCCGTGATGCCCACCCGCTGGAAGCCGGCGGCGTGCGCAAGCGCGCGGATGCGCTCGGCAAGCGCGTTGTAGTCGGGCGTGGACATGGCGCAAATTATAGGTTCGCATCCGGGAACCGCCGCCATGCATGCTCCGCTGCCGCTGTTCGACCCTGCCGCGCTGCGTGCGCTGGAAGCGCGAGGCACCGCCCTGTGCGATGGCGACGCGTTCGCGCTGATGGCGCGCGCCGGGCAGGCGGGCTGGCGCTGCGCGCTCAAGCACTGGCCGCGGGCGATGCGGATCGTGGTCGCCTGCGGGCCGGGCAACAACGGCGGCGACGGCTACGTGTTGGCCCGGCATGCGCATGAGGCGGGGCGCGCGGTGCGCGTGCTGCGCCTGGGTGAACCCGTCAGCGAGCTGGCGCGGCGCGCCTGCGCGGACTTCCTCGCGGCCGGGGGAATCATCGGCAATGCGCTGGGCGATGCCGAGCTGATCGTCGATGCCCTGTTCGGCATCGGCCTGACGCGGGCGCCGGACCCCACCGCAACCGCGCTGATCGACGCCATCAACGCGCATCCGGCGCCGGTGCTGGCGCTGGACGTGCCCACCGGCATCGATGCCAGCACCGGCAGCGCGCCGGGCGCTGCGGTGGATGCCGACTGCACGCTGCAGTTCCTCGCCCGCCATCGCGGCCTGCGCACCGGCGTCGCGCTGGACCACTGCGGCGAACTGGAGCTGGCGACGCTGGAACTGCCGGCGTCCGTGTTCGATGGCATCGCCCCGGCCGCGCTGGCGTACCGCGCCGATGCGCTGGCCGGTTTCTTCCCGCTGCGCCCGCGCGATGGCCACAAGGGCCGCAACGGCCACGTGCTGTGCATCGGCGGCGATGCCGGCAGCGGCGGCGCGATCCTGCTGGCGGCGCAGGCGGCGCTGCGCAGCGGAGCGGGCCTGATCAGCGTTGCGACGCGCGAGGCGCACGTGCCGGCATTGCTGGCGCGCTGCCCGGAGGCGATGGTGCATGCGGTGGAGGGCACGGCGGAACTGGTGCCGCTGCTGGAGCGCGCCGACGTGCTGGCGCTAGGCCCGGGCCTGGGGCAGGACGAATGGGGGCGCGCCGTGTTCCATGCGGCGATGGCCTGCGGCAAGCCGCGCGTGCTGGACGCCGATGCGCTCAATCTGCTGGCGGGTACCGGCATGCCGCTGCGCGCGGACGATATCGCCACCCCGCATCCGGGGGAGGCTGCGCGCCTGCTTGGTTGCGCTATCGCCGACGTGCAGCGCGACCGGTTTGGCGCTGCCGCGGCGCTGCAGCAGCGGGTGGGCTGCGCCGTGGTGCTGAAGGGCGCGGGCAGCCTGGTGCAGGCAGCGGCCCAGCCACCGGCGGTGATCTGCGCCGGCAATCCCGGCATGGGCACCGGCGGCATGGGCGACGTGCTGACGGGTGTGGTTGCGGCACTGCGCGGGCAGGGGTTCGATGCGCACGCGGCAGCGGTGGCCGGCGCGCTGCTGCACGCCGCTGCGGGCGACGCGGCCGCGCGCGAGGACGGCGAGCGCGGGCTGCTGCCCTCCGACCTGCTGCCATGGTTGCGCAGGCTGGCCAATCCGGTGCGACGATAGCGGGATGCCCGATTTCCTTCTTCCCGATGCGGCCGCCACCGAAACACTGGGCGCGCGGCTGGCGCAGACCCTGCCCGAGCGCGCGGTGATCCAGCTGCACGGCGACCTCGGCGCCGGCAAGTCCACCCTGGCGCGCGCGCTGCTGCGTGCGCTCGGGGTCGCCGGCACCATCCGCAGTCCCACCTACACGCTGGTCGAGCAGTACGCGCTGCCCGCTGGCGGGCTGGCGCTGCATCTGGATCTGTACCGGATCGGCCATCCCGGCGAGCTGGAGTTCCTCGGCCTCGACCCGGCCGAAGCCAGGCTGTGCCTGGTGGAGTGGCCGGAACGCGGGCAGGGTGCGCTGCCGCCGGCGGACTTGGACATCGCGCTGGCGGTGGAAGGCGACGGCCGTCGCTGCCGGTTGGTGGCGCGGAGTCCGGCCGGCCGGCGATGGCTGGCGGCAATCGGCATGGCATGAAGTTGCGGGTGCAAGCTCTGCACCGATTGAGGAAAGTCTTGCAGGTTGCGGATTATTCAGGGAAAAATGCTTGCGTCCGTCGTCGACAGGTGCTTAACTCCCGGCCATGCGTCCTCAGGGGAACCGCCGCAATCGCGTCCCGCCGGCAGCCATGCTGCTGGTCGCGCTCGGCTGCTTCCAGGCAAACGCTTCTGAAATCAAGCAGTTGCGCATCGAAACCGGGGCCACCGGGACGCGCGCCGAACTGCATCTGGACAAGGCCGGCGACTACCGGCTGATTCCGCTTTCCAATCCCGAGCGGCTGGCGGTGGACTTTCCCGCCAGCCATCTGGCGCGCGGTCTGGCGCTGCCGGCGGCCGCTGGCATGGTCAAGGCCGTGCGCACCGGGCAGCCGGTACCGGGCACGGTGCGGGTGGTGTTCGATCTGGCCGGCAAGGTCAAGGCGATTCCGACCACCCTGGATGCCGGCGCGTCCGGCACCGTGCTGGTGCTGGAATGGCCGGGCGATCCGGCGCCGGCGACCGCAGCGGCCGCGCCTGCCGCGTCCGCCGCGTCCGCCGCCGCCGCGAAGGAGAAGCCTGACCTGGCAGGCCCGTCCCCGACCGGGGGTACGGCTGCCGCTGCCGACCCCATTGCCGCGTTTGCCACTGCCGCGACGCCGGCGCAGGGCGCACCCGCCCAGCCCCCGGTTGCCGCGACGCCCGCGCCGACGCCTGCTGTCACGCCTTCCACACAGCAGGCCGCGCCGGATGCGCCGCCCGCGCGCAGCCTGCCGCAGGCCGGCACCCGCCCGCTGGTGGTCGCCATCGACGCCGGCCACGGCGGCCAGGATCCCGGCGCGCACGGCCCCAACGGCACCCGCGAAAAGGACATCACCCTTGCCATTGCCCGCGAGCTGGCGCGGCAGGTCAACGCCACCCCGGGGCTGAAGGCCTTCCTGACCCGCGACAGCGACGTCTACATCCCGCTCAACCTGCGCGCGCGGCGCGCCAGCGCCAACCGCGCCGACATCTTCCTGTCGATCCATGCCGATGCCGCCGAGAACCGCGGCGCGCGCGGGTCGTCGGTGTACGTGCTGTCCACCCGCGGCGCGTCCTCGCAGCGCGCGCGCTGGCTGGCCGACAAGGAGAACGCGGCCGACATCATCGGCGGCGAGCGCGTGCGCGTGGCCGACAACACCCTCACCTCGGTGCTGCTGGACCTCACCCAGAGCGGCAACATGAAGGCCTCCGAGGACGCCGCCGAACACGTGCTGGGGGGCCTGAAGCGGGTCGGCAACAACCACAAGCCGGATGTCGAGCGGGCCAACTTCGCGGTGCTGCGCACCTCCGACAAGATGCCGGCGATGCTGGTGGAAACCGCCTTCATCTCCAATCCGGACGAAGAAAAGCGGCTGGCCGATCCCGCCTTCCAGCGCACCCTGGCCAACGCGATCCTGGACGGCATCGACCGCTATTTTTCGCGCCAACCGCCGCCCGGCACCCTGTATGCGGCGCGCGCGCAGGCCAACCAGTCGGCGCAGCTGCCGTCGTCCGGGCGGACGATGGACATCGCCTCGGTGGGCGCCGGCGGCAGTCCCTGACGCGGCGACGGCCGACGTTCCCGATGCGTTCCGCCGCGCAACGGATACGCCGCGCGTGGCCGGCTAGAATCTCCGGGTGAGCATCCGCCAACTCCCCGATACCCTCATCAACCAGATCGCCGCCGGCGAAGTGGTGGAACGCCCCGCCTCCGTGGTCAAGGAGCTGGTCGAGAACGCCCTCGACGCCGGCGCGAAGCGCATCGATATCGATCTCGAAGAAGGCGGCATCCGCCTGATCCGCATCCGCGACGACGGCGGCGGCATCGCGCCCGCCGAACTGCCGCTGGCGGTCAGCCGCCACGCCACCAGCAAGATCGCCTCCATCGATGATCTTGAAGCCGTGGCCACGCTGGGCTTCCGCGGCGAGGCGCTGCCGTCGGTGGCCTCGGTCAGTCGCTTCCGGCTGGCCTCGCGCAAACGCGATGCCGAGCACGGCGCCGAGTTGCGCATCGACGGCGGCAGGCTGGGCGAGGTCGCGCCGCAGGCGCATCCGCAAGGCACCACGGTGGAAGTGCGCGACCTGTTCTTCAACGTGCCGGCGCGGCGCAAGTTCCTGCGCGCGGAGCGCACCGAGTTGTCGCACATCGAGGAATGGCTGCGCACGCTGGCGTTGGCGCGGCCCGACGTGGAAATCCGGGTCAGCCACAACGGCAAGCCGTCGCGGCGCTGGAAGGGCGAAGGACACTTGCTCAGCGACGTGCGCCTGCATGAGGCGCTGGGCGAGGAATTCTCCCGCAATGCGTTGCGCGTCGACCATGCCGGCGCCGGCATGCGCCTGCACGGCTGGATCGCCCAGCCGGCCTACAACCGCGCCAGTGCCGACCAGCAGTACCTCTACGTCAACGGCCGCAGCGTGCGCGACCGCAACATCGCCCACGCGGTGCGGCAGGCGTACAGCGACGTGCTGTTCCACGGGCGTCATCCGGCCTACGTGCTGTTCCTCGAGCTCGATCCGCGCGGTGTCGACGTCAACGTGCACCCGGCCAAGCACGAGGTGCGCTTCCGCGAGTCGCGGCTCGTGCATGACTTCGTCTACCGCACCCTGCACACCGCGCTGGCGGACACCCGCGCCGGCGGCATGGCCGCGCCCACGCCGCCGATGGCCGGTGCCGCCGCGGAGATGCCACGCTGGTCGATGCCGGCCGCACCGCAGCAGCAGGCCATGGGCCTCCGCGTGGGCGATGCGCCCGCCGCGTATGCCGCGCTGTACGCGCCGCGCGAGGACACAGGGGCCGTATCGATGACGCCCCCGATGCCGATGCCGGACGACGCGCCCGGCGGCATGCCGCCGCTGGGCTTCGCCGTCGCCCAGCTGCACGGCATCTACATCCTGGCCGAGAACGCCGACGGCCTCATCGTCGTCGACATGCACGCTGCGCACGAGCGTATCGGCTACGAGAAGCTGAAAGCCGCGCATGACGGCGCCGGCCTGCGCACGCAGCCGCTGCTGGTGCCCAGCAGCCTCGCGGTGTCCGAGCGCGAGGCCGACATCGCCGAGCGCGAGGCCGACACGTTGGCGCAGCTGGGCTTCGAGGTGCAGCGCAGCGGCCCGCAGTCGCTGCTGCTGCGCAGCGTGCCGGCGCTGCTGGCGCACGGCGACGTGGAGGCGCTGCTGCGCGACGTGCTCACCGACCTGCGCGAACACGGCAATACCCGCCGGGTGGCCGAGACCCGCGACGAACTGCTGGCCACCATGGCCTGCCACGGCGCGGTGCGTGCCAACCGCCGCTTGAGCATTCCCGAGATGAACGCCCTGCTCCGCGAGATGGAGGCCACAGAGCGCTCCGGCCAATGCAACCACGGCCGTCCCACCTGGACGCGCTTCTCGCTGGCGGAGATGGACAAATGGTTCCTGCGCGGACGCTGACCCTGCTGGCTGCCGCCGCACTGGCGATGGCCGCCTGCAGCCGTGACGCCGCGCCCAGCGCGGCGCAGGAAGCCGCGAAGGCGAAGGCCGCGGCCGCGTTCGCGGCGTCCGAACGGACATGGCGCGCGCAGCGTCTGGCGGAACTGACCAAGCCGGATGGCTGGGCCAGCCTGGTCGGCCTGCACTGGCTGGACCGCGGCAGCCATCGCGTCGGCAGCGCCGCCGACAACGGCGTCCGCCTGTCGATGGGGCCGCCGCATCTGGGCGTGTTCAGCGTGCGCGACGGCAAGGTGCGCTTCGCCGCGGACGCCGCGGTGACCGTCGATGGCGCGACCAGCAGGGGCGGGCGGCTGCGCACCGACGCCGATGCCGCCGGCCCCAGCGTGATCGCGTTCGACGACGGCAAGGGGCTGGCCACGGTAATCTCGCGCGGCGGCCGGCTGGCGCTGCGGGTGAAGCACGCCGATGCCGACAGCCGCGTGCACTTCACCGGCCTGCAGTACTGGCCGGGTGGCCCGCAGTGGCGGCTGCAGGCGCGTTTCGTCCCGCATCCGCCCGGCAGGACGCTGCCGATCGCCAACATCATCGGCACCACCGACGAGATCCCCAACCCCGGGGTGGTGGAGTTCACCCGCAACGGCACGCCGTACCGGCTGGAGGCGCTGGACCAGGGCGAGGGCACGCTGTTCCTGGTGTTCGCCGACCGCACCAGCGGCCACGGCAGCTACGGCGCCGGGCGCTTCATCGATGCGCCGATGCCCGATGCACGGGGCAGGCTGACGCTCGACTTCAACCGCGCCTACAACCCGCCGTGCGCATTCACCCCGTTCGCCACCTGCCCGCTGCCGCCGCCGGAAAACCGGCTGGACCTGCGGGTGGAAGCGGGCGAAAAAACCTATCGCAAACCCGAAACATCCAACGAGGACGCCTGATGAAGTTCCGCTTGCCCACTTTCCTCCTGTGCGCGCTGCTGGTGCCCGCCGCCGTGGCGGTTCAGCTCGACCAGCCTGCGCCGAAGACGCAAGCGCAGCCGCCGGCGGACGCCAAACGCCCGCTGCTGTGGAAGGTCTCCGACGCCGACAATTCCGTCTATCTGCTGGGCTCGTTCCATCTGCTCAAGGCCGACGACTACCCGCTGCCGGCGGAAGTGGATCGCGCCTTCGACGACAGCGCCTCGCTGCTGTTCGAGATCGATCCGGCGGCGATGACTGCGCCCGACTCGATGGCGGTGATGCAGAAATACATGGCCTACGAGGACGGCAAGAGCCTGAGCACCGTGCTGCCCAAGCCCACCCTGGACAAGCTGTCCACGCTGGTGTCCGCCGGCGGCGGCAGCGTGCAGGCGCTGGAGCATAGCGAGCCGTGGGCGGTGAGCCTGGGCCTGGTGCTGGGCGTGACCCGGGCGATGGGTTTCAGCCCGGAGCTGGGACTGGACCGCAAGCTGATGGCGCGCGCCAGCGACGCCGGCAAGCCGGCCGCCGGTCTGGAAACGGTGGAGGACCAGATGCGCGCGATGGATGCGGTGCCCTACGCGGAGCAAGCGCAGGGCATGGACGAGTTCCTCTCCGATCCGCAGAAGGCCATCCGCCAGATGAGCGACATGCACGCCTGGTGGCGCGCCGGCGACGTGGCGAAGCTGGACAGCGGGATGCGCGCGGAAATGGCGCAAAAGACCCCGGAGAGCTACCGCCTGCTCGACGTCGAGCGCAACCGCGCGTGGCTGCCGCAGCTGGAGAAGCGCCTGTCCGAATCGAAGAAGGACAACACGCTGGTGGTGGTGGGTTCCCTGCACCTGCTGGGCAGCGACGGGCTGGTGGAACAGCTGAAAGCGAAGGGCTACACGGTCGAGCGGATCTGCGACAGCTGCAGGACGGACTGAGTCACCGGCGCTACACGCCGGCCTGCATCACGATGCAATCCACCGGGCAGGCCGGCACGCACAGTTCGCAGCCGGTGCACAGCGCGTCCAGCACGGTGTGCATGTGCTTGGGGCCGCCAAGGATGGCGTCCACCGGGCAGGCCTGGATGCACTTGGTGCAGCCGATGCAGTCGGCTTCGATGATGAAGGCCAGTTCGCCGGGCTTGTGCATGCCGCGATTGCGATCATAGGGCCGCGGCGCGACGCCCAGCACCGCAGCCAGCGCACGCGCGCCGGCATCGCCGCCGGGCGGGCAATGGTCGATGCCGGCTTCACCGCGGGCCATCGCCTCGGCGTAGGGGCGGCAACCGTCGAAGCCGCACTGCCCACACTGGGTCTGCGGCAGCAGGCGGTCTAGGCGTTCGACGAGATCGGTCATGGTGCGCTGCCGTTGCCTGGCGCGGGCCAAGCGGCGCGGTGGCGCGCGCAGGCCGGATCGTTCACAGCGACTCGGCGAGAGGCAGCAGCTCGCGGTCCTCGTGCTGGATGCGCGCATGCAGCGCATCCAGCAGGCAGGCGGCTTCTTCCCGGAAGCGCTCGGGCTCGGCGCCGATCCGTATGGTCGTGTCCCAGCGCGCGGCGAAGTCCTCATAGGCCGCTGCCAGCCCGCCCATCTCGTGCTGGAAGCGCTTGCCGATGACGGCGACCTGCGCATCGCTGGCGTTGGCCAGTGCCGGGTACAACATGCGGTCCTCGATCGCCAGGTGCAGCTTGATCGTGGCGCTGAGCTTGCGTAGCTCCACGAAGAGGGCATCGGCGCTCTCCGCAACGCCCGTCGCCAGCAGCCGGCGCAGCTCGTCCATGCTGGCGTAGAGGGCTTCGTGGTCGCTCCTGATGCTGCTGGTGTTCATCGATCTTTCAAAGGGCGAAACCGGTGCGTGGAAGTATGGACCTTCACAGTGAGTCCGGTGTTGCGCTCAGCGCACCGGCATCCCGGGTTGCGCACCTGCATCGGCGTCCAGCAGCGCAAGCGCGCCGCCGTCGAAACCGGCGGACAGGATCATCCCCTCGCTGATGCCGAAACGCATCTTGCGCGGGGCCAGGTTGGCGATGAACACCACGCTGCGGCCCACGAGCTTTTCCGGCTCGCCGTAGCTGCCGCGGATGCCCGAGAAGATCTGCCGTTGGCCGAGCTCGCCGGCGTCCAGCAGGAAGCGCAGCAGCTTGTCGCTGCCCTCGACGAACCCGCATTCCAGCACCTTGCCGATGCGCAGGTCGAGCTTGGCGAAGTCGTCGATGCCGATGGTGGTCGTTTCGCCGCCCGCCTTGGTCTCCGGCTTGGCCTCGGGCTTGGCCGGCTTCTCCGCCGCCTTGGCCGGCGCGGAAGGGGTCGGGGCCGGAGCGGCGAGGGTGTCCTTGCTGGCGTCGATCATGGCCTGGATGTGCTTCGGGTCGATGCGGGTGAACAGCGGCGAATAGGGGTTGAGCGTGCGGCCCCATAGCGCCACGGCGCGGTCGCTGCCGGTGTCCGCCTGCAGCTCCGTGCCCAGGTAGGCCTCGATGGCGGCGGCGGTGCGCGGCAGGATCGGCTTCAGCGCGGCGGCGATGTCGGCGAAGGCCTGCAGCGCGGTGGACAGCACCAGCTGCAGGTCGTCGCGGCGCGCGGCGTCCTTGGCCAGCGCCCACGGCGCGGTGCGGGCGATGTATTCGTTGGCCAGGTCGGCCGCCGCCATCGCGTTGCGGGTCACCGCCGCGGGGTTGTCCTGTGCGTAGAGGTCGGCGGACAGCCGGGTCAGGGCGCGCACGCCATCGAGCAGGCGCCGCGCTTCGTCCAGCCAGCCGTCGCTCAGGCCGGCGGGCTGCGCGGCCGCCGCCCACGGCGAGCCGCCGGCGGTGTTGCCGAAGTGGGTTTCCAGCAGCCTGGCGCTGCGGCTGGCCAGGTTGACGAACTTGCCGACCACGTCGCTGTTGACGCGCGCCACGAAGTCGGACAGGTTGAGGTCCAGGTCGTCCACGCCGCCGGAGGTCTTGCAGGCGAAGTAGTAGCGCAGCGCCTCCGGGTCCAGCCCGGCGTCCAGATAGGTGCGCGCCATCACGAAGGTGCCGCGCGACTTGCTCATCTTGGCGCCGTCCACGGTCAGGTAGCCGTTGACGTGCAGCCGGTCGGGCTTGCGCAGGCCGTTGCCCTCCAGCACGGCCGGCCAGAACAGGCCGTGGAAGTTGACGATGTCCTTGCCGATGAAGTGGTGCAGCTCCGAGCCATCGCCCGGTTGCAGCAGCGCCTGCATGCGGGCCTCGTCGAAGCCGGCGGCCTTGCCGCTGCGGGCCAGCGCCAGCAGGCTGGAGAAATAGCCGATGGGGGCGTCCAGCCAGACGTAGAAGTACTTGCCCGGGTGGCCGGGGATCTCGAAGCCGAAGTAGGGCGCGTCGCGGGAGATGTCCCAGTCGCGCAGGCCGCCTTCGCCGTTGATCCACTCGCCCAGCTTGGCCTTCACGCCCGGCACGGCGACGTCGCCCTGCAGCCAGTCGCGCAGCACCTCGGTGTACTGGCCCAGCTTGAAGAAGAAGTGCTCGGAGGCCCGCAGTTCGGGCGTTGCGCCGGACACCACCGAGCGCGGGTCGATCAGGTCGGTGGGGTTGTAGGTGGCGCCGCAGACCTCGCAGTTGTCGCCGTATTGGTCGGGCGCCTTGCAGGTCGGGCAGGTGCCTTTCACGTAGCGGTCCGGCAGGAACATCTGCCTGGCCGGGTCGTACAGCTGCTCGATCGAGCGCCGCTCGATGCTGCCGCGCGCGTCCAGCGCCGCGTAGAAGCGCTCGGTCAGCTGGCGGTTCTCGTCGGAATGGGTGGAGTGGTACCAGTCGAAGGCTACGCCGAAGTCGGCGAAGTCGCGCTCGTGGCCGGCCTGGATCGCGGCGATGAAGGCCTCCGGCGTGGTGCCGGCCTTCTCGGCCGCCAGCATGATCGGGGTGCCGTGGGTGTCGTCGGCGCAGACGAAGTGCACTTCGCCGCCGGCCATGCGCCGCGCCCGCACCCAGATGTCGGCCTGGATGTAGCCCACCAGGTGGCCCAGGTGCAGCGGGCCGTTGGCGTAGGGCAGGGCATTGGTGACAAGCGCGGGACGGGGCATGGGCGTGGCATTGCGGGGGGACCCGCGATTATCGCATGCGTGCCGCGGCGCCCGGCCCGCCCGCGCGGGGCGACGGGCGGTAAGTTATTCGCGGCGCCAGACCTGCTGCCGGCAGAGGAACGCGATGCAGCCGGACATGCCGAGCGCGCGGCCGCCATCCAGCAGTGCGAGCTTGGCGCGGTAGTCCTTGCCGTTCTCGGGGTCGAGCACGCGCCCGCCCGACCAGCCGCCATCCCCGTCGGGGCGCAGGCCCCACAGGATCACCAGCCCGCGGATCGGCTTGCCGTGCAGCGGGCCCTTGCAGGCCTTGCAAGGCGGGTTCGGGCCATCCTTCAGGTCGAGGATCTCGACTACCCGGCCAGCGACGCTGCCGTCGCGAGCGCGATAAATCTCCACCACCGACTTGGGCTTGCCGGTGGCATCGTCGATGGTCTTCCAGCGGCCCAGCGGGGCGTCCTGCGCGGGGACGCCCGCCGCCATCGCCAGCAGCAGCCCGGCGACGGCGCTGCGCCCGAACCCGCGCGCCGCGGTGCGCGCGGCCCATGACAGCAGCCGCGCGACGATGGCCGGGGAAGGGATCAATCCACCCGTTCCCAGGTGGCGGTGCGGCAGATGAAGGCCACGCAGCCCTTCACTTCCAGCTTCTTGCCGCCGTCCACCAGCTTGATCGACTTGGCGGTGAAACTGCGGTCTTCCGACGGCTTGTAACCGTTGCCGCCGCCCCAGGTCCCGTCCTTGTTGGCCTTCAGGTTCCACAGGGTGACGATGCCGACCATCGGCTTGTTCTGGTGCTGCCCACTGCAGGTGGTGCAGGTGGCGGGAACGCCCACCGCTTCCACGATCTTCGCTGCCAGGGTGCCGTTCTTGGCCTCGTAGATTTCCGAGATCGTCATGACCTTGCCGGTCTTGTCGTCCAGGGTCTTCCACTTGCCGACCGGCGAGGTGGCGGAGTGCTGAGCGGTCGCCGCGAACGACAGCGACGCCAGCGCCGCTGCCAGGATCATCTTGCGCATGTACCTTCCCTCCCGGGGATCAGCGGGGCGCGACACGCCCCTCCCGCGCTTTATAACCCATCCGGACGGGTATGGAACAGGCGTGGCCCGGCGTTTGCCAGCACAGCTGCGCCTGGCTTCAGGGTTTGTCCTGCGTGGCGGGTTTCCCGGCTTCGGGTTTGGCCTGCGGCTCCACCCGTTCGACGTCACCCACCGTCACCTGGCCCACCTTCAGGTCCACCCAATAGGTGTCCTGCCACTCGCGATACTGCTTCGGATCCCAGAACTGCGGGTCGTAGAAGCGGGTGGCGTCGATGCTTCCGTACCCGGGCACGATGATCTGGACCGAGCTGCTCATCGAACCGACGCGGCTTCCCGTCATCTTCGCGCGCTCGCGCCTGAGGGCCGCAGCCAGCCTCGGCTCCGCCGCTTCGTCGGCGTACTCGCGATGGATCTCGCGTGCTGCGGCCAATGCGCGCTTGCGCTCCGCTGCGCTCAGGGTGTTCCAGTAGTAGTCCCGCTTGCGCGAGAAGAAGTCATAGCCGCGTTCGGCGGCGAGGTCCATCCAGACCAGCCCCAGCGCCCGGTCCTGGGCCACGCCCATGCCGTCCCAGTACATCTCGCCGACCACCGCCTGGGACGGTTTGTCGGCATACCAGGCCGCGCGCTTGAACTGTTCGATCGCCTCGGTGAAGGCTTTCCGGGAGTAGGCCTCCAGCCCGGAGTTGCGGTAGCGCAGGTCGGGATGGCCTTCGAGGAAGCCCCCGGCGATCAGGGTGTCGTCTGCAAGCGGATCTGCGGTGGCGGGTTTGGCCGGCTGTTGCGCGATGGCATGTGCCGGCGCCAGCAGGACGAAGGCCAGGAAAAGCACAAGGCGGTTCTGCATCATTGGTGAGCCCGGGAAGTCTGGGTGACAGCTTGGCGCACCCGAAAGCGTGTGGGAACCAGCCAAAGTCACGGCAGGCAAAAAGAAGAGCCCGGCTTGCGCCGGGCTCCAGTCTGGAACATGCCGCTGGGTTGACTAGAACTTGTAGTTGAAGCGCGTGAACAGCGTGCGGCCGAACAGGTCGTACTGGGTCGCGCTCGACGGGATGTTGCCGAAGCGACCGAAACCGACGCCATTCGAGATGGTGTCCGGTTCCTTGTCGAACACGTTGCGCACGCCGACCAGCAGCGACCACTTGGGGCGCTCGAAGTGCACCGACAGGGTGTGGTACACCCGCGAGTCGGCGACGGTGTCGAACACCGCGTTCGGAAAACCGAAGTAGGTGGTGGACGAGAGCGGGGTGAGGCGCTCGGTCTTGTCCACGTACTCCATGAACCAGGTGTAGGTCCAGTCGTTGCGCTTCAGGGCGGCCCGGATGTTGCCCACGAGCTTGGGACGACCAATGGTGCCGTTGCGTTCATTGGTCGCCAGGCCATCGGCGGCAGCGGCGCTGAACGTGCGTGCGAAGTCCTCCATCATGTAGGTGACCTGGCCTTCGACGTCAAGCGAGCCGAACCCGAAATCCTTCTCGAAACGGGTCAGCAGGTCGTAACCGCGCACCTTCTGCTTGTCCACGTTGGTGTAGGTCGGGTACACCGTCTCGATCTTGTTCGGCGCGGTGGGATGGTCCGGGGCGTTGCGCTCCAATTGGGTGCAGTAGTAGTTGGGGAACACTTCCGCGTAGTAGCAGCCACCGACGATCCCCGCTGCAGTCAATTCGGTGATCTGGTTGTTGACCTGGTACTCGAAGTAATCGAGGGCCACGCTGACCGGTGCGAAGGTCGGGGTCCAGACAATGCCCGCAGTGAATGCGGTCGAAGTCTCTGCCTCGAGCTCGTCGCCTGCGCCGCGCTTGAATGCCTCCGCGGTCACGGGATTTCCGGCATAGTTGTCGGGAATGCCGGCGGCTGCGCAGTTGGTGCGCAGGTTTACGTTCGAGGACTCGCCCCACTGGATGCAGGGGTCGATCGACAGCTGGGTCGGGAAGCTGGACTGGTCGCCCAGGAACAGCTCGTACAGACCCGGGGCGCGGAACGAAGTGCCCTTGGTGGCGCGCACGCGGAGCGACGGCACGATCTGCCAGCCGAGGCCGAGCTTCCAGACCATGTCCGACTCATCCGCGGCGTCGTAGTCGAACGCACGCGCCGACAGGTTCAGCGAGAGCGACTCGAACATCGGCTTGGCCTTGATCAGCGGGACCTCGACCTCGGCGAAGACCTCGTTGACGGTCTCGGTGCCCTTGGTGACATCGGCCGTGCTGGAGCCCCAGACCAGGGCCTGCTTCTCGATCTCACTCGGTTGGTCGTCGATGCTGAACTTGCGGTGCTCGGCACCGAAGGCCGCGCCAACCGCGCCGGCGGGCATGTTGAATAGCTCTCCGGTGACCACGCCGTTGAGCACGAACTGGTCGTACTTGGTGTTGCCCTTGTACCAGATGCCTACGGCGTCGACGAGGCCCTGGATATTGGAACCGTCGAGATAGCCGGCGTTGAGGTCGTAGTAATTGACCACAGGCGCGGTGCGGACATAGGAGAGGTCGCCCGTCTTGGACGTGTCAATGCCGAGGACGTTGTAGTCGCCGCTGGAGCGGCTGTACGAGCCGTTGACACTCCAGCCCCAGCTGTCGGTCGACTCGAACAGGCCATCCAGCGAGCTGCTCAGATAGGCGTAGTCGATATCGATTTCCTGGTCGCTGTAGAAGGGCATCACCACCTGCGCGATGCCCGACGGGACCGGGGTTTTGAAGGTGCTGCCATCAAGATAGCGATAGCGCGACGAGATGGCCGTGGTGCCGCCGGTTAGGGGGAAGAACTGGCGGATGCCGTGCTGCGTGGTGCGGCGCTTGTTGTAGAGGAATTCGGTGTCCCAGTTGACCGAACCCAGGCTGAAGCTGGAGGACCCGTACAGGTTCAGGCGCTGATTGCGCGGGATGAGATTGACGTCCTCGTAGAACGGATAATTCAGGACGTCCTGATAGCTGGCCTTCGGCGAGTTGGCGTAGGTCGTCGAGGTACGCGGGCGATAGCCCGGGATCAGGCCGACCGTGCTGCCGTCCGGAGAGGGCACGTAGCGTGCGCCGGAGGCCGCGTCGATGACGGTGTTGGCATACAGGTTACCAGTGGAGCAACCGCCAAGCGCGGTGCTACCGATGATCGAACGATCCTCGCGGTCGATCAGGTTGCCACTGGCGTCGCGCACCAGATCCTGGGCGCAGGAGAGATAGTCCCGATCGCCGTAGTTGAGCGGCTTGATCAGGTAGTATTCAGCGGCCAAGGCGATATTGCCGCGATCGAAGTTCCAGCCGGTGGCACCGGAGATCTGGAAGATCTCGCCGCCGCCGTCCTGCGGCGTGCGCGTGCTCACGCTGAATTCAGGCCGATCGATATTGGTGCGGGTGATGATGTTCACCACGCCCGCGAGAGCGTCGGAACCGTAGATCGATGACGAACCGTCCTTCAGGATCTCGACGCGCTGGATGATCGAGGAAGGAATCACGTTGAGGTCGAACGCTGAAACCGCGCCGCGGGTACCAGCGGCACCCGGCCGACGACCGTTCAGCAGTACCGCGGTGCGCTGTGCGCCGAGGCCACGCAACGAGACCGTCTGCACGCCGGTGCCACCCTCCAGCACGGCGCTGGTGAACTGCTCGCCAACCTGCGTGGAACCCGCTGCGATGCTCGATTTCTGGAGGAATTCGGAGGTAGAGACCATGCCGACTTCCACGCTGGTATCGGCGGTGATCACCTGCACCGGTGAAGTCGTATCGAACTCCAGTCGCTTGAGCAGGGAGCCGGTGACGGTGATCTTTTCCAGAGTCTTGGCTTCGTCCTTCTTGGACTGCTCTTGAGGCTCCTGTTTGGGCGCCTCCTGGGCGACGACGCCGGTGCCATACAGGCAGCCCATCATCGCGACGACGAGCGGGAGCTTGCGGACTTTGGTTGTGCTGCGAGTGTTCATGTTATCCCCTTGACATGTTGTTGTTACGCTAGCGTTAAGGAATGTAGGCGATTAGGGCCGCTCGCCGCAAGTCGTGTGCCATTAGTTTGCTCTATCGCGAACTGGTGAGTTGGGTGAGGCGATGTGCAAGGCGTCGAGGAAAACCTCGGGCCCGTGAAATAGAAAAGCCCGGTCGGCATCCCGACCGGGCTTTCGCGATTTGCGCTTGCCGTGCCTTCAGTTCTTCGCGAAGCACTCCGTCTTCAGGAAGTTCTCGATCAGGTCCAGGGTGACCTGCTGGTGGCGCGGGTACCAGGGCATGCTGTGCGGCATGTCGGGGATCAGCTCGAACTTCGCCGGCACCGTGCCCTTGATGGCATTGAAGAAGCCGCGGGCATGGAACGCGGGGGTGCGCACGTCGCGGTCGCCCACGTACAGGAGCACCGGGATGTTGGCCTTGGCGGTGTTCTGCATGGGGTCCATGCCCTTGACGGTGTTGCCCTGCAGGATCCGCTGCAGGCGGTTGTCGCTCCAGCTCATGCCAATCTTGGCCAGGTCGGTGACCGGTGCACCGGAAATCGCGCACTGGTAGGGGCTGTTCGGACGGACCGCGGCGGCTGCGGCGGCGAATCCGCCGTACGAATAGCCGAAGATCGCCACCCGCTTCGGATCGGCGATGCCTTCCTTGACCAGCCAGGCGGCCCCGTCGTCCTTGTCGTCCTGCATCTTCTCGCCCCACTGGGCATCGCCCGCCAGCCAGAGCTTGCGGCCAAGGTCGGTGGAGCCACGGTATTGCGGACGCAGCACGGCATAGCCGCGCGAGGTCAGGAACGGGACCCAGCCGGAGCCGTCCCAGCCGGCGTAGTCGCGGGCCCAAGGGCCGCCGTGCGGATGGATGATGGTCGGAAGCGGGCCGTCGGCGGGCTTCCACCCCGCGGGCAGATCGAGGATCGCGGGAATGCTGAGGCCGTCGCGGGCCGGATAGTTCACCCAGCGCTGTTCGCCGATCTGCTTGCCGTCGATCCACGGGCGCTGTCCACCCAGGCTCACCACCTGCTTGCGGTTCAGCAGCACGTGGTAGGAGGGCGCGGCCTGTGCGCTGGAGGTGCTGAACAGCACGCGCGACAGGCCGTCGTTGTAGCCGCTGATGCCCACGTTCTGGCCCGGGAACGCCTGCTTGAGCATGGCGTGGATGGCCGCCATCTGCGGCTCGACGTAGGTGACCTCGCGCTGGGGACCGTCCACGACATAACCGAGGATCTTGTTGAAGTTGCCGGGCTGGGTGCCCTGGATCAGGCCGCCAATTGAAAACGTCGGATGCGCGAGCAGCGGTTCATTGTCGAACTTCTGGGCCACCGGGTCGTACATCCAGGCCTGCACCCGGTCCGACCACAGGTCGGTCAGCACGTAGTACTTGCCGGTTTCCTCGTCGATCCCGGCGATGTCGACGGTGTAGCGCTCGCTCAGCTTGGTGGTCAGCAGCGGGTGGATGTCGAACTCGCCGGTCTTCGGGTTGCGGATCAGGATGCGCTGTTCGTACTCGCCCGGACCGATGGGTTCCAGCTGGCTCTTGGTCAGCAGCTCGCCGTTGCGCGGATTGAACAGGCCGGGGGTGGCGCGCCCGCCTGCCTTGAACAGCAGCTTGGTTTCGCCGCTGCGCAGGTTGTACAGGTAGTAGTTGCTGCTCAGCGACACGCCGCTGGTCTGGCGGATGATCACGTTGTCCGGGTCGAGCGGCAGCGTGTTCACCAGCGCGGAGGTGCCGGCGATCTCGAGGCAGCGCTGGATTTCCTCACTGACCCCCAGCTTGCGGGTGTTGTCCGCAAACGCTTCGTCGAACTTCTTCTGCGTGGTGTCGGTCATGTACGCCTTCGACACGAACGTCTTGGTGGCGCCATTGGTGCTGCCCTCGCCGCAGCCGCCCAGCTGGCCGGTCCACTCCTGGCGGCCGATCACCAGCACGCGGTTGGCCTTCATCGCGTTGGCGGCGATGAATTTCATGCGGTCGCCGGAAGGGGTGACCTTGGAACCCGCGTCGAGGTTGTCCAGATCCCAGGTCGCCAGCGCGGTGTCCTGGTTGTTCGAGCCCGGCGTGGCGACGATCGCCACCAGGTTCTTGCCGTCGGCGCTCATGGTGACCGACTGGATGTCGGGGACCTTCGCCAGCGCGTCGATCGGAATGGGCGTCTGGGCGTTGGCGAGGGTAGCACCGGACAGCAGCAGTGCGGCGGTGAGCGGATGTCGTGCAATGCGTTTCATGTGTGGGTCGGCCCCTGGAAAATTGCCGAACATTTACACGTGGGCGGTGGGCACGTCCAGTCGCGGGGACGTACAAAAGAAAACCCCGCCTTGCGGCGGGGTTTCCGGTGCTGCGTTGCGTGTTGCTTACTTCTTTCCGAAGCTCCAGCGGGCTTCGAGGTAGTAGGCGCGGCCCAGGATGTCGAAGTTGGCGCTGTTGTACGGCTCGCCGCTGGTGCCCGGGTAGGAACGGACGTCCATGTCGGGGATGCGGTTGCCCAGGTTGTTGACCAGGAACGAGAGCTTCAGCGCGTCGGTGGCGTCGAAGTTCACGCTGGCGTTGACCGTGGTGTACGAACCCAGGCGGCCGGCACCGGCGAACGCGTAGCCGGCCGGGTCCAGCGTGGCGCGGTAGTTCGGGGTCGGGCCGAGGTAGTTGGCGTAGACGGTGGTGGTCCAGCGGTCCTTGTTCCAGCTGGCCGAGGCGTTCGCCTTGTACTTGGCGTCGGTGCTCCAGTACGGGTCGCTCAGCGCGTCGACCACCGGGTCGCTCGGGTAGGTCTGGATCTCGTGCTTGAGGTTGCGGGTCCACGAGCCGGCCAGGGTCAGCGCGCCCCAGGCGCCCAGGTCCTGGCGGTAGTTGGCGTCCACCGTCACCGCGTCCAGGGTTTCCTTCGCCACGTTGATCTTGCTCAGGAAGATCTTCTGCACGTCGCCGTTGGCGGCGCGGGTGACCTGGGCCAGCGCGGCCTGGCAGGTGCCGGAGTTGATGTCCAGCGTGCCGAGGCGGCAGTTGGCTTCATCGCGCATCAGCTGGTCGACGTTCTGCAGCTCGACCTCGTTGCGGATGTTCCAGTGGTGGTAGTCGGCGCTCAGCGAGAACTTGGCGGTCGGCGCCCACACCACGCCGTAGCTCCACACGGTCGCGTTGATCGGCTTCAGGTCCGGGTTGCCGGACTGCTCGCCTTCGTACTGCAGGTCGGCGTACTGCTGCGGGCAGTCAGCCACTTCGCCGGCGTCGAAGCCGAGCAGGGCGCAGTTGTAGTAGTCCACGCTGTAGCCGTAGAAGCCGCTCACGCCCTGGAACTGGTCGGCCAGGGTGGGTGCCTTGAAGGCGGTGCCGTACTTGCCGCGCAGCAGCAGCGACTCGAGCGGACGGTACTCCAGGCCCAGGCTGTAGGTGGGCTTGTCGATGGTGCGGCCGGCGGCGCGGAAGCCGTCGTAGCGGGCCGAGGCCGACACGGTCAGCTGGTCCCACACCGGCAGGCGCAGTTCGCCAGTCGCCGCGTAGCGCGAGCGCTGGCCCTTGCCGCTGACCGCCTTGGTGCCCCAGACGCCGCCGTTCAGCAGCAGGGCGTCGGGCGTGTAGGCCCAGCCCTGGGTGCCGGCTTCCACCGCGATCGCCGCGCCGGCGTCACCGCCCGGCAGCGAGAACAGGCTGCCGTTGGTGAACTGGGCGCGCAGCATGTTGTCGTAGGTGCGGCTGTGCGAGTTGGTCTTGCCCATGAAGCTGTAGAAGTCCGCCGGCGACAGCAGCTGGTAGAACGCCGCGTAGTCCGGGGTGAACACCGGATAGGCGTCGAAGATCGGATCCCAGCCCTGCTGCTGGCCCAGCACGCGCTCCTGGAAGAAGTCGTCGATCGACGACAGGCGGGCCAGCTCGGTCTCGGTCAGCTTGTACTGGGTGCGGGTCAGGCTGACGTCGTAGTCCCAGTTCGAGTCCTCGCTGAGGGTGCCGTTCACGCCGAGGGTGACCGCGTAGGAAGTGCTGCGGTTCTCGCTCATGCCGTTTTCCCAGCCGCCCATGTCCTCGGGGGTGAACGCGCGCTGCAGGTTCACCAGGGTGTCCAGATTGGGGTCGTAGAACGCGCCCCACTTCACGCCGGTGCCCCACCACTGGTAGCCGGAGCCGATGTTGTACTTGACCCGCTCGTGGCTCACCAGCACGTCGGCGTAGGCCTGCGCCAGGTCGGTCAGCTCGAAGGTGGAGTGCGCATACACCTGCGCGCCTTCCTTTTCGTTCTTCAGGGTGCGGTAGCCCGGGGTCTGGAACGAGCCGCAGTAGTCGCCGGAGCCGATGCGGGTGCGCTTGCCCACGGTCCCGTCGAAACCGCCGGTCACGTTGGCGCAGTTGGCCGGATCGAGGAACACGTAGCCGCCGTTCAGCTCATCGAAGATCATCCAGTCGCGGCTGGCCAGGGCCGGCGCGCCGTTGTAGGCGTTCTGGTTGAACTGCGAGGTCAGGTCGCGCTGGTGGGCCCACACCGGGTCGGCCTTCTCCGCCTGCACGCCCAGCAGGGTGTTCCAGCGGCCGTCGGCGTTGCTGACACTGGTGGCAAAGCTCAGGCGGCCGCTCTCGCCGCCGCCCTGGTCGAAGCCGCCGATCCGCGCGCTGAGCACGCTCCCGTCCACGTTCTTCTTCAGGATGATGTTGACCACGCCGGCAATGGCATCGGAGCCGTACAGGGAGGACTGGCCGCCCGGCAGGATCTCGATGCGCTCGACCAGCTCGACCGGGATGCCGCTGATGTTGTTGAACACGTCCGAGCCGTTGTACAGCGCCGGATAGTTGGCCATCGGGCGGCCGTCGATCAGGTACTTCACGTAGCTGGCGGACAGGCCGAACAGGCTTAGCGTCTCGGCGCCCTGGGTGAACGAGGCCGAGCTCTGGTTGTTCTGCACGCCGCCGGTGGCGAAGCTGCTCTTCTGCAGCACTTCAGCGACGTTGTTGAAGCCGCGGGCCTGGATGTCCTCGGCGGAAATGATGGTGACCGGGACGAAGGTCTCGACGGCGGTCTGCGGAATCAGCGAACCGGTGACGACCACCTTGTCCAGATCCTTGGCTTTCTCGTCGCTCTGCTGGGCGGCGGCGACGGCGGGCAGGGCCAGCGCTGCGGCAAGCGCAAGCGTCAGCGGGCTGCGGAGGATGTGGCGTTGACGAACAAACATGGGGGCTTCCTTTGATCTTCTTCGATCTTTGAACTTGTGTGGGACGAACGCAGGGGCTTGCATCTCCGGTCATCCGGAGGGCCCGAACCGTAACAGCCGGTTAACATCCGCCCCCTGAACGTACGGTCCCGTCTGGTATTGACTGTTTCCCGTCCGTTGTGACATTCAGCGCCAGCGAGCGCGCCCGCATGCCTCCTCTGCGGTCCTAGTCCGCAGCTGCCCCCACTGATGCGGGTCAAGGGCGGGCCAGGGCGGCTTCGCTAGAATCGACGCAAACCCCCCATGCGTCCTTCCGCCATGTCCCGCCTGCCTTCCCATGCCGTCCAAGGCGAGCTGAAACCGCTCGCCAACGTCCGCAACATCATCGCCGTGGGCTCTGGCAAGGGCGGGGTGGGCAAGTCCACCACCGCGGTGAACCTGGCGCTGGCACTGGCCGCGGAAGGGCTGAAGGTCGGCATTCTCGACGCCGACGTGTACGGCCCCAGCGTGCCGATGATGCTGGGGCTGTCCGGCCGTCCGGACAGCCCCGACGGCAAGACCATCACGCCGATGCAGGTGCACGGGGTGGAGGCGATGTCGATCGGGCTGCTGGTGGACCAGGACACGCCGATGATCTGGCGCGGGCCGATGGCCACGCAGGCGCTGAGCCAATTGCTCAACGACACGCGCTGGGGCGACCTGGACGTGCTGGTGGTGGACCTGCCGCCGGGCACCGGCGACATCCAGCTGACCATGGCGCAGAAGATCCCGGTGGCGGGTGCGGTGATCGTCACCACGCCACAGGACATCGCCACGCTCGACGCGCGCAAGGCGCTGCGGATGTTCGAGAAAGTGAACATCCCGGTGCTGGGGCTGATCGAGAACATGGCGGTGCACGTCTGCACCAGTTGCGGCCATGCCGAGCGCATCTTCGGCGAGGGCGGTGGCCGCAAGATGGCCGAACAGTACGGCGTGGTGCAGCTGGGGGCGCTGCCGCTGGAGATCGGCATCCGCGAACAGGGCGATGCCGGCACCCCGATCGTGGCCGCGCAGCCGGATTCCGCGGCGGCGCAGGCCTACCGCGCGGCCGCACGGACGTTGCTGGCCGAACTGGACAAGCGACCCAAGGTGCGCACCGGCATCATGGCCTCGCTGCTGGGGTGAGCGGGGCTTTCGAGCGGCGCAGCCGCGAGCCCGCGAACGCACGGCGGCATGCAGGCCGCCGGGCCGGGGGTGCCTTTTCGAGCGGCGCAGCCGCGAGCCTGCGAACGCCCGGCGGCCTGCAGGCCGCCGGGCCGGGGGTGCCTTGTCGAGCGGCGCAGCCGCGAGCCCGCGAACGCCCGGCGGGATGGATCCGCCCCGCTTGCCTTAAACTCGCCGGTTCCGCACCGGGACCGAACCGCATGAGCATCAAGAGCGACCGCTGGATCCGCCGCATGGCCGAGCAGCACGGCATGATCGAGCCGTACGAACCGGGCCAGGTGAAGCAGGCCGCCGACGGCCAGCGCATCGTCAGCTACGGCACCTCGAGCTACGGCTACGACGTGCGCTGCTCGCGCGAGTTCAAGGTGTTCACCAACATCAACTCGACGATCGTCGATCCCAAGCATTTCGACCCGAAGAGCTTCGTGGATATCGTCGGCGACGAATGCATCATCCCGCCCAATTCCTTCGCGCTGGCGCGCACCGTCGAGTACTTCCGCATCCCGCGCGACACCCTGGTGGTGTGCCTGGGCAAGAGCACCTATGCGCGTTGCGGTATCATCGTCAACGTGACGCCGCTGGAGCCGGAGTGGGAAGGCCACGTCACCCTCGAGTTCAGCAACACCACGCCGCTGCCCGCGCGCATCTACGCCGGCGAAGGGGTGGCGCAGATGCTGTTCTTCCAGTCGGATGCCGACGACGTCTGCGCGACCAGTTACAAGGACCGCGGCGGCAAGTACCAGGGCCAGACCGGCGTCACCTTGCCGCGCACCTGAGCGATACGCGGCAACCCGGGGATTCCGCGGGTGGCGGCGGCTACCGCGCCAGCGCCGCGCGCAGCGCGCTGACCCGCTCGATCAGTTCCTCCGGCGCGTACGGCCGCGCGTTGGCCGCGCCCCAGACCGGGCGTGGCCAGGCGATGTCATCCGTGTAGCGGGCGATGACGTGGACGTGGAGTTGCGGCACCTGGTTGCCAAGTGCGGCCACGTTGAGCTTGTGCGGCTTGAACAGCGCCTTCAGCGCGCGCGCCGCGGCGTCGATGTCGGTGCTGAGCTGTGTGCGCTGCGCCGGCGACAGGTCGATGATCTCCACCGCGCCCGCCAGCTTCGGTACCAGCACCAGCCACGGATGGTTGGCATCGTCCATCAGCCGGACCTCGCAGACCGACAGGTCGCAGACCGGGGCGGTGTCGTCGGCCAGCTGGGGGTGCAGTTCGTAGCGCGTGGCGGGCTGGGAAGGTGTCATGGCGTCCTCGGCTCAGTAGGCCGGGCGCAGCGCCCGGCGGAACAGGCCCAGCGTCCGCTCCAGTGCAAGCTCCGCACTGGGCCGGTGGAAGTCGTCGCGCTGGTCGCAGTTGAAGCCGTGGCCGGCGGGATAGACGTGGATGTCGGCCTCGGGATGGCGCTGCCGGTGCAGCTCGACGTCGGTCTGCGGGATGCTGGGATCGTTTTCGCCGAAGTGGAACATCATCGGCGCATCCAGCTGTTCGTCCAGGAACGGCACGGTGCGCGCGCCGTAATAACTGACCGCCGGCAGCGACAACCGGGTGTTGGCCAGGTAGGCCACGGTGCCGCCCCAGCAGTAGCCGACCACGCCGACCTTGCCGTATTCCTGCAGCTGGGCGGCGGCGGCCTTCACGTCTTCCAGCGCGCGCTCGAAGCCCAGCTTCTCCACCAGCTCGCGCCCGCGCGCAACGCCCTCCGGGTCGTAGCGCAGCTGCACGTCGTGCTCGAAGTGGTCGAAGAACGCCGGCGCCATCGCCACGTAGCCATGCTCGGCGAAGGTGGTGCAGACGCTGCGGATGTGGGCGTTCACGCCGAAGATTTCCTGCACCACCACCAGCGCGCCGCGCGGCGGTACGTGGGGTGTCGCGAGCCAGCCGCGGATGCGGCCGCTCGGGGTTTCCAGGGACATCCACTCGCTCATGGGATCGGCTCCGTCCGCTTGCCGGGATAGTACGCCTGTGGGGGCGGGCCGCCAGCCCCCCGCCGGTATACTACGCGGCCCCCGGCGGGCCCCCGCCAGCCACCGTCCACCATGTCCATGCCCCCGACCCCCGCGCTCGCCAATCCCAAAGTCGGCTTCGTCAGCCTCGGCTGCCCCAAGGCGCTGGTGGACTCTGAGCGCATCCTTACCCAGCTGCGGGGGGAGGGCTACGATCTGGTGCAGACCTACGACGACGCCGACGTGGTGGTGGTCAACACCTGCGGCTTCATCGATTCCGCGGTGGCCGAATCGCTGGATGCGATCGGCGAGGCCATGGCCGAGAACGGCAAGGTCATCGTCACCGGCTGCCTGGGCAAGCGCGCGGACGTGATCCGCGAGGCGCATCCGGGCGTGCTGTCGATCAGCGGCCCGCAGGACTATGCCAGCGTGATGGATGCGGTGCACGCGGCAGTGCCGCCGACGCACAACCCCTTCGTGGACCTGCTGCCGGACTACGGGTTGAAGCTGACCCCGAAGCACTACGCGTACCTGAAGATTTCCGAAGGCTGCAACCACCGCTGCAGCTTCTGCATCATCCCGTCCATGCGCGGCGACCTGGTCTCGCGCCCGGTGGACGAAGTGCTGCGCGAAGCCGAGAAGCTGGTGCGCGGCGGAGTGAAGGAATTGCTGGTGGTCTCGCAGGACACCAGCGCCTACGGCGTCGACCTGAAGTACGCGCCGCGGCTGTGGGGCAGCAATGTCTACGAGACGCGGATGAAGGCGCTGTGCGAAGGCCTGTCCGAACTCGGCGTGTGGACGCGCCTGCACTACGTGTATCCGTACCCGCACGTGGACGACGTGATTCCGCTGATGGCGGACGGCAAGCTGCTGCCGTACCTGGACATCCCGTTCCAGCACGCCAGTCCGCGCATCCTCAAGCTGATGAAGCGGCCCGGCGCGGTGGACAAGACGCTGGAGCGCATCCAGCGCTGGCGCGCGATCTGCCCGGACCTGACCCTGCGCAGCACCTTCATCGTGGGTTTTCCTGGCGAGACCGAGCAGGAGTTCGAGGAGTTGCTGGACTTCCTCGACGAAGCGCAGCTGGACCGCGTCGGCGCGTTCGCCTATTCGCCGGTTACCGGCGCCCAGGCCAACGCGCTGCCGGATCCCGTGCCGGAAGACGTGAAGCAGGAGCGCCTGACCCGCTTCATGGCGCGGCAGGCGGCGATCTCCGAAGCGCGGCTGGCGGCCAAGGTGGGCAGCGTGCAGCAGGTGCTGGTGGACGCCATCGACGGCGAGCTGGCCATCGCCCGCTCCATGGCCGACGCGCCGGAGATCGACGGCCTGGTGCAGGTGCAGGACGGCCGCGAGGCCGGCCTGCAGCCCGGCGATTTCGCCATGGTGCGGATCATGGGCAGCGACGAGCACGACCTGTACGGCGAAGTGGAATACAACGCCTGACCCGCCGGGGGCATACTCGCGCCATTCCTGCGAGGACCGCCCCGATGTCGCCCTCCCATCTCTTCAGCCGCCTCGCCAAGTGGGCCTCGCTGCCGCCGGCCGGCCGCTGGGATTCGCGCTGGCGGTGCTGGTGGTGCTGGCCTGGATCCTCACCGGACCGCTGTTCGGCTTCAGCGACACCTGGCAGCTGGTGATCAACACCGGCACCACCATCGTCACCTTCCTGATGGTGTTCCTGATCCAGAATTCGCAGAACCGCGATACCGAGGCCATCCAGCTCAAGCTGGACGAACTCATCCGCGCCACCCGCGGCGCCCACAACGCGCTGCTGGACCTGGAAGAGCTGGAAGAGCGCGAGCTGGACGTGTTCCGCGCCCGGTACGTCGCGCTGGCGCGCACTGCCCGCGAGCGCAGCGACGAGGAAGCTGACCGCGGCACCCCGGAAGTCATCGATCCGCGCTGAAGTCGCGCCGCGTTGCTCAGACGTCCAGCTGCATTCCCGGCCGCGCCAGCACCGCCTGCACCCCGTGGGCTTCGTGGATCTCGCCGGCCAGCGCCTCGCGCGCGAGGTCCTCGCCGTGCACCAGCGCCACCGGTGGCGGCGTGCTGAAGCCGGCGTACCAGTCCAGCAGCCCATGCTGGTCGGCATGCGCGGACAGTCCGCCCACCGTGTGCCGATGGGCATTCACGCGTACGTCGTAGCCATGGATGCGCACCCAGCGCGCGCCGTCCACCAGCCGCCGGCCGATGGTGCCCTCGGCCTGGAAGCCGACGAACACCATCCGTGTCTGCCGCTTGGGCAGGCACTGGCGCATGTGGTGGAGGATGCGGCCGCCGCTAGCCATGCCATTGCCGGCTATCACTATGGCGCCGCCGTGGATGCGGTTGATCGCCATCGATTCCTCCGCGGTTTCGGTCACGCGCAGGTTCGGGAGACGGAACGGGTTGGGCGTGCCGCGCCAGACTTCGCGCGCTTCGGCGTCGAACAGGGCGTGGTGGCGGTCGTAGACCTGCACCACTTTCGAGGCCATCGGGCTGTCGAGGAAGATCCGCCAGCGCGACATGTCCCAGTCTTTCCAGTGGCGGGCGAACCAGTACAGCAGCTCCTGCGTGCGCCCCACTGCGAATGCCGGGATCAGCACGTTGCCGCCGTCGCGCCAGGTCGCCTCGAAGATCTCGCCAAGCTCGCGCACGGTGGCGTCGCGCTCGCGGTGGTTGCGGTTGCCGTAAGTGGATTCCAGCAGCAGCAGGTCGGCTTCGGCGATCTGCACCGGGTCGCGCAGGATCGGCGCGTTGCGCATGCCTAGGTCGCCGGAAAAGACCAGCTTCCTGCCGTCGGCCCACAGTTCTACGATGCTGGAGCCGAGGATGTGGCCGGCGTCGCGGAAGGCGATTTCCACGCCCGGGAACAGTTCGGTGCGTGCGGCGTAGGGAAGGGGACGCAGCTGCGAGAGCGCGCCGCGCACGTCCTCGCGGGTGTACAGCGGCATCGCCTTGGGCTGGCCCGGCTTGCGCTTGCGGTTGCTGCGCTCGGCGTCGTTTTCCTGCAGCGTGGCCGAGTCCATCAGCATGATCGGCAGCAGGTCGACGGTGGCCGCCTGCGCATAGATCGGGCCGTCGAAGCCGGACAGGGTCAGTCGCGGCACCCGGCCGACGTGGTCGATGTGGCCGTGGCTGAGGATCAGCGCATCGATGCTGGCGGGGTCGAACGGGAACGGCGCGAAGTTGCGTGCGTCGGCTTCCGGGCTGCCCTGGACCAGCCCGCAGTCGATCAGGATGCGCCGGCCTGCGGCTTCGACCAGATGCATCGAGCCGGTGACTTCTCCGGCCGCTCCGTGGAAATGCACGCGCATGCGCTTGTCCGTTCCGTTGCTTTGCCGCAGGTTAACCCAGCCACCCCCACTTCCGGCAGATGGCGATGCGTGCGCGGGTGCGGCAATGTATGCCGCCTGCAAAACGGGAAACCACCCATGCGTCTGCTTTCCATCGCCTGTGCGCTCGCACTGGGCACCGCGGCTTCCGCCGTTCCGGCCGCCACGCCGGCTGCCAAGCCTGCGGCCGCGGCCGCAGTGCCCGGCAGCGAGGCCATCGCCAGCAAGACACTGGCCAACGGCCTGAAGATCATCGTCTGGCCGGACCACGACATCCCCAACGCGAACTACTACACCTTCTACAAGGTCGGCAGTCGCAACGAGCGCGCGGGCATCACCGGGCTGGCGCACTTCTTCGAGCACATGATGTTCAACGGCACCACCCGCCGTGCGCCGGGCGACTTCGACCGCACCATGGAGGCCGCCGGCGGCAGCAACAACGCCAGCACCAGTAATGATTTGACCATCTACACCGACTGGTTCCCGAGCAGCGCGCTGGAGGCGATCTTCGACCTCGAGGGCGACCGCATGGCCAACCTGTCGTTCGATCCCAAGGTGGTGGAGAGCGAGCGCGGCGTGGTCTACAGCGAGCGTCGCTCCAGCGTGGACAACGACAACATGGGCACGCTGATGGAGCAGATGCAGGCCACTGCCTACGTCGCCCATCCCTACCAGATCCCCACCATCGGCTGGCCCAGCGACATCGAGCGCTGGAAGATCGAAGACCTCAAGCAGTTCTTCAAGACCTACTACGCGCCGAACAACGCGGTGCTGGTGGTGGCGGGCGACGTGGAACCCGCGCAGGTGTTCGCGCTGGCCGACCAGTACCTGGCCGCGCTGCCGCGGCAGCCGGAACCGACCCCGGTCACGACCATTGAACCCGAACAGCTGGGCGAGCGCCGCATCGTGGTGGAGCGCGCGGACGCGCAGTCGCCCATCGTCGCCTATGCCTTCCACAGCGGCATAGGCGCGGGAAGCAAGGACTATCCGGTGCTGGAGCTGCTGACCACCATCCTCGCCCAGGGCCAGTCCTCGCGCCTGCACCAGCGGCTGGTGGAGCGCGAGCAGGCGGCCGTCGGCGCAGGCGCGTTTGCCGAGGCCGGCTTCGACCCCGGCCTGCTGTGGATCTACGCGATGCTGCCGCCCGGCGGCGACCTGGCGAAGGCCGAGGCGCTGCTGGACGAGGAACTGGCGAAGATCGCCCGCGACGGCGTGACCGCGGCCGAGCTGGACAAGGCCCGCAACCTCAAGCTCTCCGCATTCTGGCGCGGCATGGCCACCATCAACGGCAAGGCGCGCGCGCTGGGCACCGCCGAGGTGTTCGAGGGCGACTACCGCAAGGCCTTCGACGAACCCGCCGCCTTCGAGGCGGTCACCGCTGCCCAGGTGCAGGCGCTGGCCGCGACGATCCTGCGCAAGCAGAACCGCACCACCGGCCTGCTGCAACCCGTCGCCGCCCCCGCGGCCAACAAGGAGGGCGCACGATGAACCGCCTGCGTTTCGTCTTCGCGGCGCTGGCCGCTCTCGCCTTCGGCAGCGCAACGGCCGCTGACATCCGGTTGCCGGACTACCAGACCGTGCAGCTGGACAACGGCGCCACCCTGCTGCTGACCCCGCGCAAGGACGTGCCGATGGTGGCCGCCACCGCGCTGGTCCGCGGCGGCGCACTGGCCGACCCGGCCGGCAAGGAAGGCAGCGCCGACCTACTGGCGGAGATGCTGTCCAAGGGCGCGGGCAGCCGCAACGCACTGGCGTTCGCGCAGGCCGTGGACGGCGCCGGCGGCAGCCTGAACTTCGGCAGTTCGGCCGAGGCGATCAGCGCCAACGCGCAGTTCCTGTCGAAGGACACCGGGCTGATGCTGTCGCTGCTGGCCGATGCGCTGCTGCGGCCGACGATGGAGCCGGCCGAGTTCGACAAGCTGCGCAAGCGCGCCATCGACGGGATAGCGACGGCCAAGGATTCCGACCCGCGCCAGCTGATCGGTCTGTATGCCGGCGCTTGGCTGTTCCGCGGCCATCCCTACGGCCGTCCGACCGGTGGCGACGAGACCAGCCTGGCCGCGATCACCCTGGGCGACCTGCAGGCATTCCGCCGCCAGCAGATGGGCGGCGACCGGCTGATCATCTCGATTGCCGGCGACTTCGACCCCGCCGCCGTCACCGCGCAGGTGAAGCAGGCATTCGGCGGCTGGGCGAAGGCGCAGGGCGCGCTGCCGCAGGTCGCGGCCAAGGCGAAGGAATCCGGCCGCCGCGTGCTGCTGGTGGACAAGCCCGGCGCCACCCAGACCTACTTCGCGCTGGGCAACGTCGGCAGCTCCCGCAACGACCCCGCGCGCGCCGCGCAGGACCTGGTGCAGACCGCGTTCGGCGGCCGCTTCACCTCCATGCTCAACACCGAGCTGCGGGTGAAGTCCGGCCTGACCTACGGCGCCGGCTCGCGGATCGAGCGTCCGCGCCTGCCGGGCGCGGCGCAGATCACCAGCTTCACCAAGACCGACTCGACCAAGGCGGCGATCGACCTGGCCATCGCCACCCTCGACCGCCTGCACCGCGACGGCCTGGACGCCGCTACCCTGCAGTCGGCCCGCAACTACATCGCCGGGCAATTCGCGCCGAGCATGGAGACCGCGCCGCAGCTTGCCAGTGCCATCGCCTGGCTGGCGCTGTACGGCGACAGCCGCGACTACATCGACGGCTACCTGGGCCAGGTGGCTGCGGCCACGCCGGCGCAGGTGGCCGCCGCGCGCGCGGTGTTCCCGGCCAGCGGCGACCTGGTGATCGTGGCGATCGGCGATGCGGCGAAGATCCGCACGGTGATGCAGGGCTACGGCCCGGTGACCGAGATGAAGCTGACCGATCCGCGCTTTTCACCCTGACCCGGGCGGTGCCGGCGGCCATGACCTCCGGCACCCTCCCGCGCGCGGGGCAGCCGATACAGTCCGAAGACGCGGCCGGGTGCCGCGTCTTTTTTTCATTCCCGCCTCTCCGGAGCCGCCCGCCGTGAATACCCCGAAGTCCCTGCTGCTGTCCCTCGCCATCGCCACGGCGCTGGGCGCCTGCCAGAAACCGGCCGAACCGGCCGCCAACGCCGGCGCGGGCGCCGCCAAGACCGACGCTGCTGCCTACACCTTGGACGAATCCAAGCTGCCGCCGGTCAACCGTTTCCTGCCCGCCGACCTCGATCCCGCGCTGAATGCGTGCGCGGACTTCGGTGGCTACGTCAACGGCAAGTGGCTGGCGGCCAACGCGATTCCTGGCGACCGCACCAGTTGGGGCGCGTTCGAGATGCTGGACGAACGGTCGCAGGCGGTACAACGCCAGCTGGCCGAACAGGCCGCAGCCAAGGCCAACGCCAGCGGCATCGACAAGATCGTCGGTGACTTCTGGGCCGCCGGCATGGACGAGGCGAAGATCAACGCCCAGGGCATCGCCCCGCTGCAGTCGCGGCTGGATGCGATCGCCGCCCTCGACAGCCAGGACAAGATCGCCGATTACCTGCGCAGCAGCGCCGCCAAGGGCGAGAACCTGCTGTTCGGCTTCGGCCCCGAGGCGGATTTCAACGATCCGTCGATGAACATCGCCTATGCCGCCCAGGGCGGGCTGGGCCTGCCCGACCGCGGTTACTACTTCGACAAGGACAAGGCCGACAAGCTCGCCGCCTACCAGGCCCACGTCGCCAAGGTGCTGGAGCTGTCCGGCGTACCGGCCGCCGACGCCGCGAGCCAGGCCAAGGACGTGGTGGCGTTCGAAACCCGGCTGGCCGAGGTGTCCAAGTCCAGCGAGGAGATGTCGCGCGACGTCTCGCTGTACTACAACCCGGTCAGCCCGGCCGACGCCGACAAGCTGACCCCCAACTTCCCGTGGACGAAGTTCTTCGAGGCGCAGGGCATCGCGGCGCCGAAGATGTTCTCGCTGGCCATCCCCGCCTTCCACCAGGAGGTCAGCAAGATGCTGGCCGAGGTGCCGGCCGCGCAGTGGCAGAGCTACCTGCGCTTCCATACCGTGGATGGCGCTTCGCCGTACCTTTCCGATGCGTTTGCCAACGAGCACTTCGATTTCTACGGCAAGGCCATGCGCGGCCAGAAGGAGATCAAGGCGCGCGGCAAGCGCGTGCTGGATACCCTGAATGCCAGCGCCGGTGAGGCGCTGGGGCAGATCTACGTCGACGTCGCGTTCTCGCCGGAAGCCAAGGCGCGCATGCAGGAACTGGTGAAGAACCTGTCGGAGGCGCTCAAGGTGCGCATCGGCGGGTTGGCGTGGATGAGCGATGCCACCAAGGCCAAGGCGATGGAGAAATGGGCGAGCTTCACGCCCAAGATCGGCTACCCGGACAAGTGGCGCGACTGGAGCGGGCTGGCCACCAGCCGCGACAGCTACATCGGCAACGTGCTGGCGGCCAATGCCTTCAATTACCAGTGGATGCTGGGCAAGATCGGCAAGCCGGTGGACAAGACCGAATGGGGCATGAGCCCGCAGACGGTCAACGCCTACTACAACCCGCTGCAGAACGAGATCGTGTTCCCGGCCGCCATCCTGCAGCCGCCGTTCTTCGATCCGGCCGCGGACGACGCCACCAACTACGGCGGCATCGGCGCGGTGATCGGCCACGAGATGACCCACGGTTACGACGACCAGGGCAGCCGCTTCGGCGCCACCGGCAAGTTCGAGAACTGGTGGAGCCCGGAGGATGCCAAGGGCTTCTCCAGCCGGACCGACAAGCTGATCGCGCAGTTCAACGGCTACCTGGCCGGTCCCGGCCAGTACGTCAACGGCAAGCTGACCCTGGGCGAGAACATCGCCGACCTGGGCGGCCTGGCCACCGCCTACGACGCCATGCGCAAGGCCACCGAAGGCAAGGACGACCCGAAGACCGACGGCCTGACCCGCGACCAGCGCTTCTTCCTGAACTGGGGCACGGTGTGGCGCCGCAACTTCACCCCGGAAGAGCTGAAGGTGCGCCTGACCACCGACCCGCATGCGCCGGCCAACTTCCGCGCCATCGGCGCGCCGTCCAACCTGCCGGCCTTCGCCAGCGCGTTCGGCTGCAAGGCCGGCGACGCGATGGTGCGCGGGGACGACCAGAAGGTCGTGATCTGGTGACGCGTGCCGGCGCGGCAGCGCCGATCCGGCCGGCGGTGCGCCCGCTGGGTCGGGCGCCGGGCGCGCCGCGACGGCGTCCGGCGTAAACCCCGCCGCAGGCTCCGGCCGGCTTCCCACGCGCCGGGCTGGGCGCGGGGTGGCGTGGATGGTAGCGTCGCGCCCCATCCACGGTGCATTGGCAGCAGGCGGAGACGGGCGTGAAGGATTTCCTCAGGGACATGCGTACGCGCACCCTCGCCGATGGCCACTGGTGGCGGCCGCGCGTGTCCACGGAAGCGCTGGCCGCGCTGGCCAGCGCCTGGCTCGCGCTTGCGCTCAACGGCCCGCTGTGGGGCGCCGTGCAGGCCGGCAGCGGCTCGCTGCGGGTGCTGCTGTCGCTGGGCGTGGCGGTGTTCGCCCTGCACGCCCTGCTGTTCGGGCTGCTGTGCTGGGGCAGGCTGGCGCGGCCGCTGCTGGCGCTGCTGCTGTTGGTGAGCGCGTTCGCCCACTGGTACATGAGCCGCTACGCGGTGGTGCTGGATCCGGAAATGATCCGCAACGTCCTGCACACCGATCTGGCGGAAAGCCGCGAACTGGTGTCGGGACGGATGCTGCTGCATGCGCTGCTGCTGGGCGTGCTGCCGGCGGCGGCGGTGCTGTTGACCCGCCCGCTGCCGGCGCTTGGCTGGCGGCGCGGGCTGCTGCGCCGGGCCGGCTTCCTGCTGGCGATGGCGCTGCTGGCCGCCGGTGCGCTAGGGGTGTCTTCGCAGGGCGTGTTCTCGCTGATGCGCAGCGACCCCGCGTTGCGCTACCGGATCACCCCGGGCAACTACATCGTCTCGCTGGTGCGGGTATTGAAGCCCTCAAAGACGCGCGGTCCGCTGCAGGTGGTCGGCGCCGATGCGCGCCGTCCGCCGGAGGCGCTGGCGCGCAGGCCCCGGCTGCTGGTGCTGGTGGTCGGCGAAACGGTGCGCGGCGACCACTGGGGGCTGAACGGCTACGTCCGCCAGACCACCCCGGAGCTGGCCGCGCGCGGGGTCGTCAATTTCCCCGACGTGACCGCCTGCGGGACCAGTACCGAAGTCTCGCTGCCCTGCATGTTCTCGCCGTTCGGGCGCGAACGCTACGACCGCGACGCCATCCGCGGCCACGAATCCCTGCTCGACGTCGCCGCCCGCGCCGGCGTGGGCGTGCTGTGGCGCGACAACCAGTCCGGCTGTAAGGGCATCTGCAACCGCCAGCACTCGGAAACGATGGGGCCGGCCGATGCCCCGGCGCTGTGCGCGGACGGGCGGTGCTTCGACGAGATCCTGCTGTCCGGCCTGCAGGCCCGGATCGACGCCGTCCCGGGCGATGCCCTGATCGTGCTGCACATGCTGGGCAACCATGGGCCCAACTACTTCGAACGCTATCCGCCGCAGTTCGAACGCTGGACGCCGGTCTGCCGCAGCGCCGAGCTGGGGCGCTGCACGCGGCAGGAAATCGTCAACGCCTACGACAACGCGATCCTCTATTCGGATGCGGTGCTGGGCCGGCTGATCGACCTGCTGGCGCAGCAGCGGGGCCACGACGCGGCGATGCTGTACGTGTCCGACCACGGCGAATCGCTGGGCGAGTACGGGTTGTTCCTGCACGGCGCGCCGTATGCCATCGCACCGAAACCCCAGTTGCACGTGCCGATGACGCTGTGGATGTCGCCCGCGTTCGTCGCCGGCGACCGGCTGGACCCGGCCTGCCTGCGCGACGCGGCGAAGCGGCCGGCCAGCCACGACCACCTGTTCTCGACCGTGCTGGGGGTGTTCGACGTGCGGACGTCCGTGTACCGCCCCGAGCGGGACCTGCTGGGCGGCTGCCGGGCGCGCTGACGCCGCGGACAGCCGTCAAGAAGACCGGGTCGCTGCCGTTGACGTGGCCAGGGAGCGGATCGGGCCGCGCTGCCCTGTGCGGTCGGTCACGGCGGTTACGCGGGCCGCGCGGATGGTTTCGGGGCCCGGCGTCCACAATCTGCGCAGGTCCATGCCATGTCCAGATCCCCCGCTTCCCGCAGCGGCAGCGTTGCCACCCGCCTGATGCTGGGGGTGGCCCTGATCGCCATCGCCGCGTTCGGGTTGACCGCCGCGGTGAGCTACTGGAAGAGCAGCCGCGCGCTGCTGGCGTCGGCGCAGGGGGCGCTGGAGAACCTCGCCCAGTACGAAACCCAGCGCGTCGCGGTGGAGATGAGCCAGTCCTACGACGCCGTGCAGACCCTCGCCGAGAACCTGAAGACCCAGCGCGGCCAGGTCAGCCGCGCGGTGATCGACGAGACCTTCAAGCAACAGGTCGCGATGCACCCGGAGCGCGCCGGCATGTGCGTGCTGTTCGAACCCGATGCCTTCGACGGCAAGGACGCGGAATTCGTGGATGCGCCGATGCACGACGCCACCGGCCGCTTCATGAGCTACTACGCGCGGGTCGATGGCAAGGTGGTGGGCGAGCCGCTGCGCGACTACGAGGACCCGAAGCTCGGCGAATGGTACGTCACCCCCAAGACGCTGAAGCGGCCGGTGATCATCGAGCCGTACCCGTACCAGGTGGGCGGCAAGACCCTGATGCTGACCACGATCGCAATCCCGATCATGGACGGCGACCGGGTGCTGGGCGTGGTGACTTCCGACTTCGAGCTGTCCACCCTGCAGCAGCGGGTCGCGCAGCTGCGCCCGCTGGGCGAGGGGCGCGCCGAACTGCTGTCGCCGATGGGCACGGTGGTGGCATCGCCCGACGCCGCCCATATCGGCAAGAAGCGCGAGGATGCGACGACGCGCGCAATCCTGGCGGCCACCGCCGAGGACAAGCTCTATACCGACTTCAAAGCCGACGCACAGGGCATGGTGAAGGTCTATGCGCCGCTGCGCGTGGGCGAGAGCAACCGCCGCTTCGCGCTTGGCGTGCTGGTGCCGCGCGCGCTGCTGACCGCACAGGCGCGCTCGCAGCTGGTGCTGGTGGTGCTGATCGGCCTGCTGGCCGCGGTGGCGCTGTGCGCCGGCCTCTACCTGGTGCTGCGCCAGCTGGTGCTGCGGCCGCTGGCGGAAGCGGTGCGGGTGTCGGGCGACGTGGCCGACGGCCGGCTGGATACCCAGATTCCGCAGGTCGGCAACAACGAGCTGGGCCGCCTGCTGCAGGCCCAGCGGCGGATGGTCGAACAGCTGAAGGCGCGCTCCGAGCAGGATCGCGCGCGGGCGGCGGAGGACCTGCGCATCCGCACCGCGCTGGACGAAGTCAGCACCAGCGTGATGATCGCCGATGCCGACCTCAACATCATCTACGGCAACCGTCCGCTGATGAAGATGCTGGGCGAGGCGGAGCAGGACCTGCGCCGCGACCTGCCGCAGTTCGATCTCAAGACCATGATCGGCAGCAACATCGATATCTTCCACAAGCACCCCGCGCACCAGCGCGGGCTCCTGGCCGGACTGCACGGCACCCATCACGCCCAGATCACCGTGGGCAACCACATCCTGCGCCAGATCATCAACCCGGTCACCGATGAGCAGGGGCAGCGCGTCGGCTACGTGGTGGAGTGGGACGACCGCACCGAGGAGGTGCGGGTCGAGCGGGAGGTCAGCGACATCATCCGCAATGCCGTCGATGGCGACCTGTCCGGGCGGATTCCGCTGGAGGGCAAGCACGGCTTCCTGCTGCAGCTGTCGGGCCAGATGAATGACCTGCTGGTGGCCATCTCCGGCAGCGTCGAGCAGGTGTCGGCGGTGCTGCGCGCGCTCTCGGACGGCGACCTCACCGCGCGAATGGACGGCGACTTCCGCGGCGTGTTCGCGCGCATGCGCGACGATGCCAACGCCACCGTCGCCCAGCTCACCGGGATCGTCTCCGGCATCCAGCAGGCCGCAGGCCACATCAACGCCGCCGCCAGCGAGATCGCCGCCGGCAACGACGATCTGTCGCGCCGCACCGAGCAGCAGGCCGCCTCGCTGGAGGAAACCGCCGCCTCGATGGAGGAGCTGACCTCCACCGTGAAGCAGAACGCCGACAACGCCCGCCAGGCCAACCAGCTGGCGC